>NZ_JBJDQL010000041.1:0-89162 GCF_044903305.1 Streptomyces sp. NPDC019531
TCGCGTTGCGCCTGTCCGGGGTGCTGGACCGGGAGGCACTGCGGGCGGCGGTGCGGGATGTCGTGGTGCGGCATGAGAGCCTGCGCACCGTCTTCCCACAGGTGGCGGGAACGCCGTACCAGCAGATCCTGCCCGCCGACGCGGTCGACGTGCCGATGCCGGTGGACGAGGTGGACGAGGCGGCGCTGGCGGACGGGATGGCCCGTGAAACACGGCGCGGATTCGATCTGGCGGCGGAACCGCCGGTCAGGACACGGCTGTTCCGGCTGGACGAGCACGAGCATGTGCTGGTGCTGGTGCTCCACCACATCGCCGGCGACGGCTGGTCGGGTGGCCCCCTGTCCCGGGATCTGGCCCAGGCATACCAGGCGCGGTGCGAGGGCCAAGAACCCGGCTGGGCGCCGCTGCCGGTGCAGTACGCCGACTACACACTCTGGCAGCACCGGCTGCTGGGCGACCAGCACGACCCGGACAGCGTGTTCGGCCGGCAGCTGGAGTACTGGACCCGAACACTGACGGACCTCCCCGTCCAGATCCCCCTGCCGCTGGACCGCCCACGACCGCGGGTGGCGTCCTACCGGGGTGACTACATCACCCTGGAATCAGACCCACAACTCCACGTGCGCCTGGTGGAACTGGCCCGGGCTCACGGAGCGAGTCTGTTCATGGTGCTGCAGGCCGGACTGGCAACGCTGTTGTCCCGCCTCGGCGCGGGCAACGACGTTCCGATCGGCAGCCCCATCGCGGGCCGCACCGATCAGGCCCTGGACGACCTGGTCGGATTCTTCGTCAACACCCTCGTATTGCGCACCGACACGTCCGGGAACCCCACGTTCACACAACTCGTGGAGCGAGTCCGGGAGACCGCGCTCAGTGCCTACTCCCACCAGGACATCCCCTTCGAATACCTGGTCGAAGTCCTCAACCCCACACGGTCACTTTCCCACCACCCCCTCTTCCAGGTGATGCTGGCGCTGCAGAACGCCCCGCGGGCCGGCTTTGATCTGCCCGGTCTGGAGGTGACAGAGGGACCGGCGTCCACCCGGACAGCGAAATTCGACCTGGCATTCAACGTGTCCGAACGGTTCACACCCGACGGCACACCGGCCGGTCTGAAATGCCAGGTGGAGTTCGCCACGGATGTGTTCGACGCGGAGAGCGTACGGATGCTGACACAGCGATGGACGCGCCTGCTGGACGAGCTCACCGACAACCCGAACCAGCACGTCAGTGACGTGGATGTGCTGCTGCCCGGCGAACGGCAGCAGGTGTTGGTGGAGTGGAACGACACGGCAGTTGAGGTGCCGGCGCGGACGCTTCCGGTGCTGTTCGAGGAGCAGGCGACCCGCACACCGGACGCGACGGCGGTGGTGTGCGAAGGCATCGAGGTGTCGTATGCCGATCTTGACGCCCGTGCCAACCGTCTCGCACGCCATCTGGTGGGCCGGGGCGTCGGTACGGAGTCCGTGGTGGGCGTCTGCCTGGAGCGCGGCATTGACCTGGTCGTGGCACTCCTCGGTGTGCTCAAGGCAGGGGCCGCCTATCTACCCATCGACCCGGAACAGCCTTCAGAACGTGCGGAGTTCATGCTCGCGGATGCGGGTGCGGTGTGCGTGGTGACGTCTCAACCCGCGGCCGGCGCGCTGCCGGATCACATCAACCGGCTGGTGCTGGACGATCCGGCGACCATCGACGTTCTGAGCGCTCTGGCTTCGGATACGTTGACGGACGGGGAGCATGGCGGGGCGCTGCTGCCGGGTCATGCGGCGTATGTGTTGTTCACGTCGGGATCGACGGGCCGGCCCAAGGGTGTCGTGGTGCCGCATGCCGGGATCGTGAACCGCCTGCTGGGTATGCAGGCTCGGTTCGCTTTGGTGCCGGGCGAGCGGGTGTTGCAGAAGACACCGTTCGGTTTTGACGTGTCGGTGTGGGAGTTCTTCTGGCCCTTGCTGACGGGCGGGGTCCTGGTGGTGGCCCGGCCGGGTGGTCACCGGGATCCGGCGTACCTGGCGGGGCTGATCGAGTCCGAGCACATCTCCACGGTGCATTTCGTGCCGTCGATGCTGGAGGCGTTTCTGCGGGAGCCGGCCGCGTCGGCGGGCGGGGGACTGACCCGGGTGGTGTGTTCGGGCGAGGCTCTTCCTGCAGGTGTCCGGGACCGTTTCTTCGAGGTGTTCGGGCAGGGTGTGGAGTTGCACAACCAGTACGGGCCGACGGAGGCGTCGGTGGACGTCACGGCCTGGCAGTGCGGCCCGGGGGAGCCGACGGTGCCGATCGGCGCTCCGGTGGCCAACACCCGCCTGTATGTGCTGGATGGTTCGCTGTCCCCGGTGCCGGCGGGTGTGGGCGGTGAGCTGTACCTCGCGGGAATCCAGCTGGCCCGGGGTTATGCGAACCGTGCGGGGTTGACCGCCGAGCGGTTCGTGGCAGATCCGTTCGGTCCTGCGGGGTCGCGTATGTACCGCACCGGGGATGTGGTGCGGTGGCGTGCGGATGGGAAACTGGAGTTCGTGGGCCGGACCGACGACCAGGTGAAGATCCGTGGGTTCCGGATCGAGCTGGGTGAGATCGAGGCGGTGCTGGCGCGGTGCCCGGGGGTGGGACAGGCCGCGGTGGTGGTCCGAGAGGACCGGGAGCAGGACAAACGCCTGGTCGCCTACCTCACAGCCGGCTCCCTCAACGACGGTGACTTCGACGCCGGGGAGGCTGCAGGGAAGCAGGTCGGGGAGTGGCGTGAGGTCTACGACGAGCAGTACGCCTTGCCGGATACGGTGCCCTGGGGTGAGGACTTCTCGGGCTGGAACAGCAGTTACACCCGTGAGCCGATCCCGTTGGCGGAGATGCGGGAATGGCGGGATACGACGGTGCAGCGGATCCTGTCCCTGCGGCCCCGCCGGGTGTTGGAGATCGGCGCGGGCAGTGGTCTGCTGCTGTCCCGGCTGGCACCGCGATGCGAAACATACTGGGCGACGGACTTCTCCGCTCCGGCCATCGACAGGCTGTCAGCGCACGTCGGCGAAGACCCGGAGCTTGCGGGCCGGGTAACCCTGCGGACCCAGCCGGCCGACGACACCGAGGGGCTGCCCGCCGAATACTTCGACACGATCGTGATCAACTCCGTCGTGCAGTACTTCCCGGACGCGGACTACCTGCTGACGGTGCTGTCCCGGGTCACGGGTCTGCTCGCACCGGGCGGATCGGTGTTCGTGGGTGACATACGCAACCTGCGCCTGGCACGGCACCTGGCCGCCGGCGTCCACGCCCACCGCGACCCGGAACACACGGACGCCACCACCCTCGGCCGGGCGGTACAGCGTGCCCTCGCCGACGAGAAAGAACTACTGATCGACCCGGAGTTCTTCCCCGCCGTGCAGCAACGCCTGGGTATGGCGGCGACGGAGATCCACCTCAAGCGCGGACACTCCGACAACGAACTGACGCGCTACCGCTATGACGCAGTCCTCCGCAAACAGCCGGTGAACCCACTGCCGGCTGGGCAGGAACGGTGGGAATGGCCGCGGCATCAAGACGGCCTGACCACGCTGCTGCAGTACCTGACAACAGCCGAACCGGACAGTGTCCGGGTGAGCGGAATACCCAACCAGCGACTCTTCCACGACTCCGAATGCCTCAACAACCTGAACACCCTGAACGCCCCGGGGGACGACCCCACCCCGCAGCCCCGCTCACTCACCGAGAACACCCCGCAGCCGGAGATCCTGCACACCCTGGGTGAGGAACTCGGCTACTGGGTGGGATGCACCTGGTCGGCCGACGACCCGCAGTCCCTGGACGCGGTCTTCGTCAAGGTGTCCCTGATGCGGCCGGGCACGCCGGTGGAACTCTATGAACCGGCCGAACCGGCCGGAACACCCCTGACGACCTGGACGAACACACCCACCAGGGGCCGCCGCGACCGCCACCTGGCCGACCTGGCACGGGAATGGATGCGCGAACACGTCCCGGACTACATGGTCCCCGCCGCCTACGTCGTACTCGACGGGCTCCCCCTGACGCCGAACGGCAAACTGGACCGCCGCGCCCTGCCGGCCCCCGCATGGGGCGACGGCTCAGGCAGGGCACCCAGGACCCCGCGCGAACAGGTCCTGTGCGAACTGTTCGCCGAAGTCCTGGGCGTCCCGGAAGTCGGCGTCGACGACGACTTCTTCGCCCTGGGCGGCCACTCACTCCTGGCCACCCGCCTCGTGGCACGGATACGCGCCACACTCGGCGCGGAGCTGGGTTTGCGGGTGCTGTTCGAGCACCCCACCGTGGCCGCGCTGGCCGCAGACCTGGAGATGAACAGCACCTCCGACGCGCTGGAAATGCTGTTGCCGCTACGCACCGGCAGCGATCTGCCACCGGTGTTCTGTGTCCACCCGGCCAGCGGAATTGGCTGGTCCTACTCCGGCCTTCTGAAATACCTCCCTGCGGGCCACCCCGTCTACGCGCTGCAAGCGCGCGGCCTCGCCGAGCCCGGACAACGTCCCCTGTCGGTCGAACAGATCGCGGGCGACTACGTGGAGCAGATCATCCAGATCCAACCGGTCGGGCCGTACCACCTCCTCGGCTGGTCCTTCGGTGGCCTGGTCGCCCACGCCATGGCCACTGAACTGCAACGACGAGGCGCACCCACCGCCCTGCTCGCGATCCTGGACGCCTACCCGCTGCACGGTTTCCCCGGCGTCCGGGTCGAAATGGAGGCGAAAGACATCCTCGCGGCCCTGATGGAGGGGAAGACGGAAAGCGCTGACGAAGAGCCTGTCACGCTTGCTCAGGTCACGGCATCCCTGAGCGGCCCTGGCCGTCCGCTCGCCGGCCTCGACGAGGAACAGATAGCCGCCGTGATCGACACCCTGGTGACCAACAGTGGCCTTACGCCTAAGTTCGCGCCCGGCCATTTCGACGGTGATGCGGTGATCTTTGTCGCGACGGCCGGACGAAACGAAAACGCCCCCCACGCGACCGGATTGTGGGAACGCCATGTCGGAGGTGCGCTGGAAATCCACGACATTCCCACCTCGCACTACGCCATGATGCGCCCGGATTCGTTGCGCCAGATCGGGCCGATACTGGCGGCCAAACTCAAGGATCTCATCGAACCGTGATCGTGCGCGGGCGGTGTTGACGGCAGTGGAGTTGCGGCATGGCCAACGCATTCGAAAGTGAAATCGGCGACTACGCGGTTTCTGCCGATGCGGTCCCGTGTGCCCGCACGGCGGGGCGTCTCTGCCTATTTCATCCAGGAGGCCCACCAAAGGAGGTCAACAATGCCCGAGCCCTGGGAGAACGCCTACAAGATGATCGACATTTCGGAGCCGGAACCGCGGGTCCTCGCCGAGTTCGAGGAGCTGCCACTGGACACCTTCACGGGTGGCCGACAGTACTACCGTCGGTTCTCGCGGTACCGCATGGGGTTCGACGAGGTCAGCGACCGTGGACGTTCGAGTTGCTGCCCCACTGGCCGTTCATCCAGCCCCGGATGGTGGCACAACGCCACCGACATTGCCGCCGAGGACGACGCTGGTGGTCACCGCGACCTGCGGATCGTCGCGATCAGCGACTGGGACAACCGCGAGTACGGAGACGAGTTCGAGCAGGCGGTCGCGCAGGGGGACGGCGCGACGACCGTACCGATGGCGACCGCGTGAGCGGCGTGGACCTGCCGCTCTCGCCGAGCGCTGGGGTACGCCCCTGTTCATCTTGAACGAGGACCGTCTCCGGACCGACCTGCGCCGCATCGCAGGTCGGGTTGGTCCGGAGGACGTCTTGTTCTCCTTCAAAACCAACTTGTTCCCGGCCGTCGTGAATTATCAATTCCCACTTCGACATGAATGCGCCTGGATTCATTGCGCCCAATCGGACCGATCTTGACAGCCAAGATCGGGACCGTCGTCGAACCTTGATCGCACCCTGGTACCCACCTCCTAATTTACCCCGATAAGTATGGCAATATATTGACACCGCTATTCTCCACCCCGTATCGTCGAAACAGTTTAAAGGGCAAAATCGGTACGCCGAGGCCCGCGACGTTGGTTTAAAGGGGGCGCGATTTCACCGTCCTCAACCTTGACAGGCTGATCGCGTCTCGATTCCACCCACGACTGCACCGACCCCTTTCGGGTCGGCGCTCAGAAAGGCGTTGACCATCATGTCGAACCCGTTCGAACAGGACGACGCGCCCTATGTGGTGCTGATAAACGACGAAGAACAGTACTCGTTGTGGCCCGCTTTCGCGGAAGTGCCGGCGGGCTGGCGCGTCGCACTGGACAGCGGTTCACGTCAGGACTGCCTCGACTACATCGAGACGCATTGGACCGACATGCGCCCGAAGAGCCTCAGGGAGGCAATGTCTCAGAGCACGGAGGCATGATCCCCGGCCGACACCAATACCGCACCGGCGACCCCACCGTGGGGTCCGTGAGCCCTCGCCCATCCATCAGACCGGACAGGTTGCCGGGTTCCGACATCGAGGACACGGCAACTCACCAACGAGCTCCCGCTCTCCCGGGGCACCGAAACGGTCGACGCCCTCAGCGCGCATCTGTCCAGTCTCCTGTCACAGGCCATCCGCCGGGCCTGTTCCACGACCGCCTTTCACCATCGGTGAATCGGCGATGTCCCAACCAATGCCCGAAGGGGTTCTCCCGTGAGTGATTTGTCTCCGTTGTCGGATCCGAGCATCGTGCCCAACCCCTACCCGGTCTACGCCGCTCTCGCGGACCGCCAGCCCGTTCACTGGTGCGAGGGCCTGGATGCCTGGGCCGTCATGAGGTACGCCGACTGTGCCGACGCGCTGAAGGACTCCCGCTTCAAGGCGGAGCGCATGGAGGAGGTGCTGGAGGCGAAGTTCGCGGGCCGCGCGCTGCCGCCGGACAACATTTACCACCGGTTCACCAAGAACGTCATGATGTACACCGATGCTCCGCGCCACACCGCGCTGCGGCGATCCACCCATGCGGCGTTCACCCGTGAGGCCCACGAGCACTACAGTCGGGTGATCAAGCGCGTGGCATACGAGCTCGTCGCCTCGATCCCCGTCGGCGTGACGGAGATCGACGCCGTGTCCGCGTTGGCCGCCAAGCTCCCGGTGAACGCGGCCGTCCAAGCCTTCGGGGTCCCGGAGGAGGACCTGGACTTCGTCATACCTCGCGTGGACGCGGTCATGACCTACTGGTCCGGCCCGCAGGACCAGCCGCTGCAGCTCGAATTGCTGCTCGACCACCTCACGGACCTGCACACGTATTCCCTGGAACTCGTTCAGGGGACGAGAGGGAAAGTCCTTCCGGAGACGGTCATCGCGCGTCTCGCGGCTGCCCAGGCGGACAACGTCGACAGCACGCTGGAGCAGACGATCCATCAGCTCGTTCTGCTGCTCATCGCCCTCTTCGCTCCCACCACCCCGGGCTCCACCAGCAGCGGCATGCTGTCGTTCGCGACGAATCCGGACCAGATCGAACGTTTTCTGACCGACCCCGCCTGTGCGGACAACGTCGCCAACGAGGTGGTTCGGTACCACGCTTCGAACCAGTTCACATGGCGCACAGCGGGAACGACGACCCTCGTGGACGGTGTGAAGATCGAGGAAGGGCAGAACGTCGCCCTCTTCCTGGGAGCCGCGAATCGGGATCCTCGCGTGTTCGAGCGGCCGGACGAGTTCGACCTCGGCCGGCAGAACAGCGGTAAGCACCTCTCGTTCGGCGTGGGGCCGCACTCGTGCCTCGGCAGGCAGATCGCCAGTCTTGAGCTCAAGTGGTTCTTCGCGGCGCTGTTCGCACGCTTCCCGAAGATGAGCCTGGCAGGCGAACCCATCTGGAATCCGAACCTGGAATTCCGCTCCCTCAGGTCCCTGCCGCTGAGGCTCGGCTGACCGAACTGGTGGTGATGCGGGGCGGCCGGGTTCCAACCGCAGTCCCGGCAACGCGGCCGAGACTGACCGGGCTCTCTCCGACCGTGGGCGTTCACGCGTGACGTCCTCATGCTCCACAGCCCGTCGATGCCGCCTCGTGGATACCCACGCCACTCTGCGCACCACAGCACGCCGCGCGATTCGCCGAGAGCAGCGGCGGACGGACCCACATGCCACCGCGAGGAGGACCATGCAGCCCGAGACGCCGCTGCTGCCCACCTGCCCTCACCAGGCAGCCGTTGACCCGAGCATCCCTACGCCGCAGCCGCCCACCGACTCCGCGACCCCGGCCGACGGCACCGCTGATCTGGAGGAGGCGGAGGACTTCCTGAGCCAGTACTACGACGAGGTCCCTGAGCAGCCCGTCCCCTTCGCCCATCGCCTGTACCAGGTGCGTGTGCAGGCCGAGGAGTCCGGCACCTACACGCACACACCGGAGGAACTCAGCTTCGGCGCCCGGGTGGCCTGGCGCAACGCCTCCCGCTGCATCGGCCGCCTCTACTGGAACAGTCTGAGCGTGCGGGACCTGCGCGGCGTGACCTCCCCCGACGAGATCCACCGGGAGCTGTGCGAGCATCTGCGTCTGGCCACCAACGGCGGACGCATTCGTCCGGTCATCTCCGTCTTCGCCCCCAACGCCCCGAGCGGGCCAGGCCCGCGGGTGTGGAACGACCAACTCGTCCGTTACGCCGGCCACCGTCGACCGGACGGCGGCGTCACCGGGGACCCCGCGTACGTCGGCTTCACCGATGCCGTACGTGAGATGGGCTGGCACCCTCCAGGGGGCCCCTTCGACTTGCTGCCCCTGGTCGTAGAGACGGCCGACGACAAGCCCCAGCTGTTCGAAGTGGATCGCGACGTTGTGCTGGAGGTCCCGCTCAGTCACCCTGACCACCCGTTCTTTGCGAGACTTGACCTGCGCTGGTACGCCGTCCCCGCCATTTCCAACATGCGTCTGCGGATCGGCGGCATCGACTATCCGCTGGCGCCGTTCAACGGCTGGTACATGGGCACCGAAATCGCGGCTCGCAACCTGGTCGACGTTGACCGTTACAACCTGTTGCCCGTCGTCGCCGAGCACCTCGGCCTGGACACCAGCAGCGAGAGCACCTTGTGGCGCGACCGGGCCCTGGTCGAGATCAACGTCGCGGTCCTGCACTCGTTCGAAGCAGCGGGTGTGAAGATCACTGACCACCACACCGAGTCGCGCCGCTTCCTCACCCACTTGGCCAAGGAGGAGAGCCAGGGCCGGATCGTGCCGGCCGACTGGAGCTGGATCGTCCCGCCGGTGTCCGGCGGGCTCACACCTGTCTTCCACCGTTACTACGACGAGGCGGACCTCCATCCCAGCTTCCGCCTGGACGACCATGCCCGCTCCCTCGGCCGCGGGCAATGCCCCCGGGACACGGAACTCACGTAGTTCCCTCCGGGGTGGCCGCCGCCGGGCAGCAGCGTGCAAACCGCTCATGAGGCGCCCGGGCGTTGTCGTACGCGAGCGGACGAGCCAACGGAGGCCGGTGCCCAGGCAGCTCGGCGAAGCCCACGTGGCCGACGTCGGGCTCGACTGGTCCACAGGTCTCAGCAAGAAGACCACGACTGAGTAAGGAGGGCCTCAATGGGCCGGGCCGAAGGAATGGCTGTCCCGATCACGGGAGCCGCGCGGGGACAGGGACGCAGTCATGCGGTCCGCCTGGCTGGGAAAAGCGCTGACATCATGGCCATCGGCGTCTGCGAGGGCAACGACGTCGCCACGTACCCGATGACCAGCGCCGCTGATCTCAAGGAGACCGTGTGGCTGGTGGAGAAGACCGGTCGCCGGGTGGTCGTGGGGCAGGTCGAGGTCTGTGACTACGCCGCGCTGAAGAGCGCTATCGGCGAGGCGATCGCGGAGCTCGGACGTCTGGTCGCGGTGATTCCGAACGCCGGCACGCCGCCTACGGGCGCAGCGCCGCCGGCCGACGCCTTCACCGGCGTACTCGACGTCAACAGGTTGGGCATGGGCAACACCGTCCAGACTGCCCAGCCGCATCCGGGGGAGGAAGGCTCGGCCGTGGCCGTCGGCTCGATCATGAGCTTCCTCTCCCCCGGCCTGGACGACTCCACCGCCGGTCGCGGCATGGCCGCCTACAAGCTAGCCAAGCACGTACTCGTCGACTACATAAACGTCCTCGCCAGTCAGCTCGCGCAGTCCGGCAGCCGGGCGAACGCCGTCCAACCGACCAACCTCGGTACCGACATTCTGCTCAACGACCCCGTGTACACCACCTTTTGGCCCGGCCTGGGGCACCCGACCGAGGAGGACGCGGCGCCGCTGATGGCCGGCGTCAACGCCATGTCGACCGCCTACGTGGACACGTCCGACGTTTCCAGCGCCATCCTCTCCCTCGTGTCCGACGAGTCTCGTTTCATCACAGGGACGCACCCGAAGGCCGACGCCGGTGCCCTGGTCAAGCAGGGCGGGTGACGTGGCGATGGCCTTGCCGGCTCCGGCTTCGACCCCAGCAGAAGCAGAGCGATTTCGTGCCTACGGGCCCCGTCAGATCGATGAGATCGCGACACGGTTCGGCCTGCCCGCAGACATCCGGGAAACAGTACGGCTCGTTTCGCAGGTGCTGCCCTTCCGGGTGAACGAGTACGTCCTGACCCACCTGATCGACTGGCAGCGAGTGCCGGACGACCCCATATTCCAGCTGCTCTTCCCCCAGCAGGGGATGCTCTCCAGCGAGGACGAAAAGCGGCTGGCGGTGCTGATGGAGCCGAACGACTCCACGGCCAAGGCCGAACTGCGGGAGGCGGTCCGAGGCATCCGGGCCCGTCTCAACCCCCACCCGTCCGGCCAGCTGCAGTTGAACGTGCCCACCCAGGGCGGTTCCGAACTGCCGGGGATGCAGCACAAATACCGGGAGACGGTGCTCGCCTTCCCGGCGCAGGGCCAGACCTGCCACGCCTACTGCACCTACTGCTTCCGCTGGGCGCAGTTCATCGGTGACGCCGATCTGCGTTTCTCCGCTGCGGGCCCGGAGAACCTGGTGCGGTACCTGAAGGCTCATCCAGAGGTCAACGACGTCCTCATCACCGGTGGCGACCCGCTGATCATGTCAACCGAGCGGTTGCGACGCCACGTCGAACCGCTGCTCGAAGTGGAGTCGGTTCGCACCATCCGTATCGGCACCAAGTCGGTCGCCTACTGGCCGCAGCGCTATGTGGGAGACGACGACGCGGACGAACTGCTCCGGTTGTTCGAGCGGGTCAGGGTCACCGGGCGCAACCTCGCCGTGATGGCGCACTTCAGCCACCCGCGGGAGCTGGAACCCGAGCTCGCCCGCGAGGCGGTGGCGCGCATCCGGTCGACCGGCACCCTGGTGTACTGCCAGGCACCGCTGATCGCGCGGATCAACGACGACGCGCGCACCTGGTCCGACCTATGGCGGGCCGAGCTCGCCGTCGGCGCGGTGCCGTACTACATGTTCGTCGAGCGCGACACTGGCCCGCACGAGTACTTCAAGGTACCGCTCGCCGATGCCATATCGATTTTCCAGACCGCTTACCGCACCCTGCCCGGCCTGGCCCGTACCGTGCGCGGTCCCGTGATGTCGGCGACCGTCGGCAAGATCGTGGTCGACGGCATCGAGCAGACAGGGGACTCCCGCCACTTCCAGCTCCGGCTGTTGCAGGCACGCGATCCCTCGCTGGTCGGCCGGCCGTTCCGGGCCAAGTACTCGGACAGCGCTGCCTGGATCGACGAACTGGAACTCGACCCCGAAGTCCCCGACGACATCGCCGCAGCCATCCAGACACCGTTCAACCGTAGTTGAACCGCGTCGGCAGGACGGAAATCCCGAGCAGGAAGGAGCCGACACATGGCCATCCTCAGAGTCTCGCCCAATCTCGCGCTCGACCAGGCGGTGGCACAGCGTCAGGCAGATGGGGAACCATTGGTGCATATGGGGTTCGGCGAAGCCCGCCTGCCCGTCTTCGAGCCCTTCGTGGAGCGGCTCGCCGCCGGGTCGGCCGCCACTGCCTACGGACCGGTGGCCGGCGGCGCGGCGGCCAGGGAGGCCGTCGCGGGGTACTTCACGCGCCGCCGCATGCCGACCGGGGCCGACCAAGTCATGCTGGCCCCGGGGAGCAAGCCGCTCCTGATGGCCCTGCAACTCGCGGTTCCCGGTGACGTGCTGATTCCCCAGCCGGCGTGGAACAGCTACGCAGCCCAGGCTGCGATGGCGGGCAAGCAGGTCTTCGGTGTGCCGATTCCGGCCGCCTGCGGAGGCGTTCCGGACCCAGAGGAAATGCGGCGGACTCTTCGTGCCGCCCGCGCCCGCGGGCACTCTCCGCGCATCGTGGTCCTCACGCTCCCGGACAACCCCACGGGCACACTGGCGTCACCGCACCTCGTCCACGAGGTGTGCGCTGTCGCGGAGGAGGAGGACCTCATCATCATCTCCGACGAGATCTACCGCGACATCGTGCACGACCCCGCCACGCCCTTCCTCAGTCCGGCGGAGGTGGCCCCGCACCGCACGATCGTGACCACGGGGCTCAGCAAGGCGCTGGCGCTCGGTGGTTGGCGCATAGGTGTGGCCCGTTTCCCGGCCGACGGCTGCGGCCGCCGCATCCACGACGACATGGTCTGCATCGCCAGCGAAGTGTGGTCGACCCTGTCGATGCCCATGCAGGCGGTCGCGGAGTACGCGTTCTCCGAGCCATCGGAGGTCCAGGAACAGCTGACCACGAGCGCCCGGCTGCACGGCGCGGTCGCCCGCGCCGTGCACGGGATCCTGACCGGCGCCGGTGCGAGCTGCCGGCCACCCGCGGGAGGGTTCTACGTCTACCCCGACTTCGAACCGCTGCGGGAGGAACTCGGGTATCGCCGCATCACCGACTCGTCGTCCCTCTTCCAGCACTTGCTCGACACGTATGGCATCGCGGTGCTCGCAGGTCACCATCTCGGCGACGACGAGGGCGCATTGCGTTTCAGGGCGGCGACCAGCCTGCTCTACGGGGACACCCGCGAACTGCAGCAGTTGGCGCTCGACTCTCCCGACCCCGTCCGGCTGCCGCACATCAGCGCCGTGCTGGAACGGCTCGACGAGAGCTTCGCCAAACTCACTTCTTGACCTCGATCGTTCACGAGCCGAGCGAAGGACACCACAGACACGATGACGAACCTCACCGAGACGGCGTCGACCACCGGACCGGCCGACGAACTGGTCCGCAGCGCGCCACCCAAGACGTACCGCGCCGCGCACATCCGCGTGCAGGACACCGACATGTTCGCTGGAGTGCAGGACCAGGACAAGGACGTCCGAAAGTCCCTGCACGTAGGTCAGGTGCCGATGCCCGAGATCGCCCCGGACGAGGCGCTGATCGCGGTCATGGCCAGCGCCATCAACTACAACACCGTCTGGTCCGCCATGTTCGAGCCGCTCCCGACGTTCGGGTTCCTCAAGCATCTGGCGGCACAGGGCGGTTGGCACACCCGCCACGACCGGCCCTACCACGTCCTCGGCTCCGACGCGTCCGGCGTCGTGGTACGCGTCGGCTCCGCTGTGCAGCACTGGAAGCCCGGTGACCATGTGGTGGTGGCCACGGCTCACATCAACGACCAGGAACCCGCCAGCCACGCCGACGGCATGATGGGCGAGGACCAGCGCGCCTGGGGCTTCGAGACCAACTTCGGCGGCCTGGCCGACTACGCAGTGGCCCGCGCCAGCCAACTCCTGCCCAAACCCGCCCACTTGACGTGGGAGGAGGCCGCCAGCAACCCACTGTGCGCGGGCACCGCCTACCGCATGCTCGTCAGCGACCGCGGTGCCCGCATGAAACAGGGCGACATCGTCCTGATCTGGGGTGCGAGCGGCGGCCTCGGCAGCTACGCCCTGCAGCTCGTGCGCAACGGCGGCGGCACCGCTGTCGGCGTGGTGAGTACCGCCGAGAAGGCGGAGACCGTGCGCAAACTCGGCTGCGAAGTCGCGATCGACCGTACCGAGATCGAGCAGGGCGATCCCGGCAGCCTGCAACGGCCCGACGGCTGGAAACGCCTGGGCAAGGCCATCCGCAAGGCCGTCGGCGAGGACCCGCACATCGTCTTCGAGCATGTCGGCAAGGCCACCTTCGCGGCGTCCGTTTTCCTCGCACGGCGCGGCGGAACCGTCGTCACCTGCGGTTCCAGCACCGGCTACCAGCACCAGTTCGACAACCGCTACCTGTGGATGAAGCTGAAGCGCATCATCGGCAGCCACGGCGCCAACCTCCAGGAGCAGTGGGAGACGAACCGCCTCATCCAGCAAGGCCGCGTCGTGCCCGCCCTCTCGGCCGTCTACGGCCTGGACGAAGTGGCCGAGGCGGCGCGCAGCGTCCAGACCAACCGGCACATCGGCAAAGTCGGCGTGCTCTGCCTGGCCCCTGAACCGGGCCTGGGCATCACCGACCCGGCGGCGCGCGAGCGCATAGGGTCCGACCGCATCGAACTCTTCCGGTCCACGGGAGGCGGCCGATGACGCACGCTATCTGCGAGGCAATCCTCTCGTCCGGCGACACCTGCCCCTTGAAGCGCTCCGAGCTGACCAGGCGCCACGACCTGCCATACCACATCATGGGCTCCGACCTCGCTGGCATCGTCCTGCGCACCGGCCCCGGCATCAATGCCTGGAAGCCCGGTGACGAGGTCGTCGCGCACTGCCTGTCGGTCGAGCTGGAGTCCTCCGACGGCCACGACGACACCATGCTCGACCCCGAGCAGCGCATCTGGGGCCTCGAGACCCACAGCGGGTGTCCACGCCCCCGCGATCCTCAAGGCCCACAAGAAGGGCGACACGCTTCTCAAGGACGTCGTGTACTCGAGCGCCCCCGCCTCCCTGCTCGGACGTGAGCAGTACGTGCTCGTCGACGAGGCGTCCGGGGCCAACAACGTCCGGTACTGGCTGACCACCCACGGCTTCGACCGCGGCGACGATGCTGTGGTCAAGGCCGTCCTCGACAAGGCGAAGGCCGACCGTGGCCCGCTCACCGACGCACAGATAAGGCAGATCATTGCGACAGCTCAGTGAGATGACGGGCCATGGAGCGCAGCGCACCGTGCGGCTGACCGGCAACGTGCTCGTGCTGACCGAGGACCCCGCCGCGGTCGCCGCCCAGCTGGACGGGACGTGCGAGCGCGCCCCGGCCCAGCTGCTGACCGAACCGCTGCGCGGCAACATCTCCACCGACGAGATCATCCCCTGTTGGTGCTGCTACTGGTACGACAAGAAACTCGGCGATTACGCCTATCTCGGCCTCAAGCACCCGGGGGTTCGGAGAGGGGGCGGTGAAGAGGTTCGCCCCGCAGATCACTGTCAGCGGCGATGCCAAGGGCTGCGGATCCTCCGATCCTCCGAGGATACGCCGTCTATGCCGAGAAGCACGCGGGTGTCGAAGTTGTCTTCGCCCGCTCCTTCGAGCGCATCTACCAGCAGAACTGCCGCAACGTGGGCATCCTCAGGCGACGACTTCCCGCTTCTCGACGCGCTCCTGGCTGGCGAGGAACTGCCGCTGGAAGCCGTCACCCGGCGAGCCACCGGCATCGAACGCGCGCCCATCGACCTGGGCGGCCTGTTCGGATTCAACCGGCACACGGGGCAGGGGAAGGACCGCGCGGATGTCGACACTGCCTTCGACGACACGCGTCCTTTGGACATCGTGGAGAAAATCGTCCAGAGTCACCTCGCCCCGCGCAACCCGCTGCCGGACGTGGCGAGCGTCCGGGTGGGGGAGTCCTACTTCCTGGCGGCCGATGTTCGGTTCTCGCACGAGTACGTCGCGCCCATGGCCGCCGGGATGTTCCGCCGGGAGTTCGGTGTCGAGGCCGGCCTCGACAGCCCCGACAGCTGCTATTTCTTCCAGGACCACCTCTCCCTGGCCGCACAGGTCGACCGGTACGTCAACCGCCGCCCGCTGCATCTGGACCACGGCACCGTCGATCTGTACCGCGAGAACACGCAGGGCCTGTACAGCCAGGTCGGCGGCGCGGTGGGCGGCCAGGGCCGGACGAGCGTAGCCATGGACGAGTGCGTCTACACCTGCGACACCGTCGAGCGGTTCGTACGCCACTGTCTGCGCGACCTGCGGGAGGCGGGGCGCCGCAAGGTGACGCTCGTCCACAAGGCGAACGTTGTACCCCACACCGGACGTCTATGGCAGGAGGTGTTCCGCGCCGAACTCGCCCAGGCCCCCGAGCTGACCGGGGCCAAGGAGTACATTGACGCGTTCTGCTGTCACCTGGTGCGCGATGTCTCCGCCTATGAAGGCGTTCTCGCGCGCCCAGTCCGTTCGGCGACATCATCAGCGACATCGGTGCCGCCCTGATGGGCGGGCTCGGTCTCGCGTACAGCGCCAGTATCTGCCCGGAGACCGGCTTCGCCCTGTTCGAGCCGGTACACGGCAGCGCGCCCGACATCGTGGGCAAAGGCGTCGCGCACCCATACGCCACCGCCATGTGCCTGGCCATGCCGCTCGACCACATCGGACACGCCGACGCAGCGGCACTGCTGCGCAGCTGCTTGCGGCAGACCCAGCACACCGACGCGGCGACCCCCGATCTCGGCGGCATGGGAACCACGCACGCCTTCATTCCGAAGTGACCGCCCTGAAGGAGAAGCGCCTGACGACCGAACGGCCGCGGCGGCTCCGGTACGAGGAGAACTGACCCATGCCCACTGCCCTCAATCACGCCCACGCGGGCGAGGACGCACCGACTTTGATCGATCTGCTGCGACTGCGCGCACAGCGGCAACCCGACGACACCGCCTACGTGTTCCTGCACAACGGTGAGGAACCCCAGGAGTCCCTCACCTACGCGGAGCTGGCCGACGCGGCGGACACGCGGGCCCAGCTGCTCGCGGCCAGAGGACTGAGCGGGCACAGCGCGGTGCTGATGTACCCGTCGGGCCTGGAGTTCATCCGGACGCTGCTGGGGTGCATGCAGGCCAAGGTCGAGGCGGCGCCCGTCCAAGCCCCACGCCGCATCAAGGACGTGGAGCGGATCCGCCGTATCGCGCGGAAAGCCGGCACCACGGTCATGCTCACCGAGACGTCCGTCCTGCGCGACCTGGAGAGCAGGTTCGGCGACCTGGAGGACGTCCTCGGGCTGACGGTCCTCGACACGGCCGAACTTGCCCCCGCAATGCCGCAGAACGCGGTGACCGGCGTACCGGCCACCGCCCCGGCCCCCGACGACGTGGCCCTGCTCCAGTACACCTCCGGCTCCACCGGCGATCCCCAGGGCGTCGTCGTCACGCATGCCAACTTCCTCGCCAACGCGGCTGAGACGGACGCGCTGTGGCCGTGCCGGCCCGACGGCACCGTCGTCAACTGGCTGCCGCTCTTCCACGACATGGGCATGTTGTTCGGCGTGGTCATGCCGCTGTGGGCGGGCATCCCCTCGTACCTGATGACACCCGCCTCCTTCATCCGCAGGCCGCTCCGCTGGCTGGAGGCCATCGCCCGATTCCGGGGCACCCACGCCGCGGCACCCAGCTTCGCGTACGAACTGTGCGCGCGAGAGGCGGCCGACAACAGGACGGGCCAGGTCGGCGACCTGTCGTCGTGGCGTGTCGCGGCCAACGGGGCCGAGCCCGTGCGCTGGCACGCGATCCGGCAGTTCACCGAGGCGTTCGCCCCGCACGGATTCCGGGCCGAGGCCATGTGCCCGGGCTACGGACTCGCAGAGAACACCCTCAAGGCCACCGGCAGCGACCAAGACCGCGAGCCGACCGCCGTGTGGCTGTCCGCGACGGCGCTGCGCGAAGGCCGCGCGGAGCTCGTCGACGCGCGAATCCCCGGAGCGGTCCCCATCACCAGTAGCGGCCATGCCGTCGCCGGAACTTTGGTACGGATCGTCGACCCCGACACGTCGCGCCCCTGCGCGCCGGGGACCATCGGCGAGATCTGGATCAACGGGCCGTGCGTGGCGGCGGGTTACCGAGGACTACCAGTGGCGAGCGAGGAGACCTTCCGTGCGCGCGTGAAGGACGCCGCAGGGCGACCCGAGGACGGCCGGACCTACTTGCGCACCGGGGACCTCGGCTTCCTGCACGCAGGCGAACTGCACGTCGCCGGCCGTCTGAAGGACCTGATCATCCATCAGGGGCGGAACTACTACCCGCACGACATCGAACTGTCCGCGGAGGCGTCCGCAGCCGGCCTGCACCCCAACTGCGCCGCCGCGTTCGCCGTCGCGGACGACGACAGGGAGCGCTTCGTGATCGTGGTTGAGACCGACGGCCGGGCGATGCGCGCCGAAGGAACCGAGGGTCTGCGTGAACGCGTGGCACGTGCGATCCGAGAGCATCACGGCCTCACAGCCGACACGGTGCTCCTGGTACGCCGGGGCGCGATACCGAAGACCTCCAGCGGCAAAGTGCAGCGCCGCGCGTGCCGCGGCCTGTACGAGGCCGGCGACCTGACCGACCTCGCGGCCGCCTCGGCGGGCCGGCGATGACCGGCCTGCGCGGGCCCACGGGTGCGGCGGGCTCCCGAATCCTGGGTATCGGGGCGTGCCGCCCGGCCCGTGTCGTGGACAACGACGAGGTATGCGCCCGTCTCGATTCCGACGACGCCTGGATCCGCCGCCGCTCCGGGATCGTCACCCGGCGCTTCGCCGGGCCGAGCGAGACGGTCGTCTCCATGGGGGCCGCGGCGGCAGTCAAAGCCCTAGCGGAGGCGGGCGTCTCCCCCTCCGCCGTCGGCCTCCTGCTGCTCGCCACGATGTCCCACCTGGAGCAGTCGCCGCCGGCCGCGCCCCGCGTCGCACACGCCATCGGCGCCGACGCCGCGGCGGCCGTGGACATCGGCGCCGCCTGCGCCGGGTTCTGCCACGCCCTGGCGCTCGCCGACTGCGCTGTCCGCTCCGGCACGACCCGCCACGTCGTTGTGGTCGGAGCGGAGCGGATGAGCGATCTGATCGACCCGGCCGACCGGTCCACGGCGTTCCTCTTCGGGGACGGGGCGGGGGCGGTGGTCGTCGGCCCAGCCGACGAGCCCGGTATCGGGCCGACGGTGTGGGGCTCCGACGGCACCGGAGACCGGCTCATCGCACATGAGCACAGCTGGCTCCGCGCTCGGGAGACACGGAACTGGCCCGTGATGCGGATGGCGGGGCCCGAGGTGTTCCGCTGGGCGACACGGGTCGTCCCCGACCTTGGGCGGAAAGCCCTGCAGGCGGCGGGAGTCAAGCCGGCCGATCTCGCCGCGTTCGTCCCGCACCAGGCGAACGTACGCATCGTGGATTCCGCGGCCCGGTCCCTCGGCCTCGGCGAACGCACCGTCGTCGCGAAGGACATCGAGGACATGGGGAACACTTCGGCCGCCTCAATCCCGCTCGCCCTGGAGGCGCTACGCTCCCGGGGAACGGTTCGGCCAGGAGACACCGCGCTGTTGGTGGGTTTCGGAGCAGGACTCGCCTACGCAGCACAGGTGGTGAGACTCCCGTAAGTTCTCCTGGCGGCCACGATTCGGAAAGCGCTTGCATGATGCAGGGAAGGGAACACGAACGGACTCCTGCGTCAGTACTTCCCGAAGGGCACCGACCTGTCCCGATGGTCCGCCGAGGACCTCGAGGCCGCCGCCCTGGCGCTCAACAACCGGCCCCGCAAGGTCCTCGGCTGGCGAACCCCGGCCGAAGTCTTCGAGCAGCAGCTACGCTCAAGCCAACAGCCCGGTGTTGCAACGACGGATTGAACTCGCCCAGTATTGCTCTCGGCGGTTCAAGCAGGCCTGCCGAAAGCTCGGCATTGTCCAGTCCATGGGCAGAGTTGGATCTTGTTTTGATAACGCCGTGAGCGAGGCGTTCAACAGCGTGCTGAAGGTCGAGTACGTCCACCGCCACACCTTCCGTACCCGCACCGAAGCCCGCATCAAGATCGCCATCAGGATCGCCGACTTCTACAACGCCAGCCGGCTACACAGTGTGTGCGGGTTCAAGAGCCCGATCGACTACGAACGTGACTACCGAGCCACCCTCGCCGAGGGACTGGCCGCATAGATCGTCTCCACCCTGCGAGGGGATTGACAGAACATCGAGCCCCCCACCCCGGGGCGATGCAACCGGATCGTGGGCGCATCGCTGCGGGCCGCCGAGGAGACGCTGACGGCGCGGATCTCGGCACGGCTCACGGTAGAGAGCACGGAGCGGATCCGGCGAGGATGAAGCCGGGCACCCGCTCGACGTACCTCCGGTGCGCGTCCGCCGCGACGGGGTCGTCCTCGACGACGAGGACGCGAATCGCCGGGGGCTGCGGGGAGCGCGTCGTCATGAGCGTACCTCCGACCGCAGCGGCAGCCGTACGGTGAACTCTGCGCCACCCTCGGCTGCCCGGCCGACCTCGATCGTGCCGCCGTTGCGCCGTACGGCCTGGCTGACCAGCGCGAGCCCGAGCCCGCGCCCAACTCCTCCGGGCGCCTTCGCGGCCTTCGTGCTCCAGCCGCGCCGGAACACCTCCTCCGCGGCCGCCGGGTCTACGCCCGGCCCCGAGTCCGCCACCCGCAGCGTCAGCTCGCCGTCGGCCGCCCAGGCCGCCACCGTCACTCGCGGGCGGGCGGTGCTCTGGGCCGCGTCCACGGCGTTGTCGATCAGGTTGCCCAGGACGGTCACCAGGTCGCGGGTCGGGAGCGAGTCCGGCAGCACGCCGTCGATCCGGCTGTCCGGGGCCAGCACCAGCTCCACCCCGCGCTCGTTCGCCTGCGCCGTCTTGCCTATCAGCAGCGCCGCCAAGACGGGCTCGGCGACCGCCCCGACCACCTGGTCCGTGAGCGCCTGCGCCAGTTCCAGTTCGGAGGTGGCGAACTCCGTCGCCTCGTCCACACGGCCCAGTTCGATGAGCGAGACGACGGTGTGGAGGCGGTTCGCCGCCTCGTGGGCCTGCGACCGCAGCGCCTCGGCGAAGCCGCGTACGGAGTCCAGCTCGCTGGCGAGCGCCCGCAGCTCGCTGGTGTCCCGCAGCGTCGCCACACTGCCGGGAGGCCCTCCGGGCCAGGCCGCGGGCCGTTGGTTGACGGCGAGCAGTCGGTCCCCGGCCAGGTGCACTTCGTCCGTGGCGACGCGCCCCGAGACCAGCAGCCGCTCCATCTCGGGGCCCAGGTCGAGGTCGGTGACGGGGCGTCCCTCCGCGTCCGGAGGCAGTGCGAGCAGTCGACACGCCTCGTCGTTCGCGAGCAGCAGGCGACGGTCGCCTCCCACGATGAGCACGCCCTCCCGGACGGCGTGCAGGACTGCGTCGTGGTGCTCATACATGCGGGTGATCTCGACCGGGCCCAGGCCCCGCGTCTGTTGCCGCAGCCGCCGGGCCACCAGCGCGACTCCCCCGGCGGCGAGGGCGAGCGCGCCGGCGGTGCCCCCCAGCAGGACCGGCAGGGCCTGGTTGACCTGTCGGGCCACTTCCTGGACGGGGATACCCACAGCGACTACGCCGAGGACCGAACCGCGGGCGTCGGTGACGGGCACAATCGCGCGGATGTTCCGGCCCGAGGGCCCGGTGAGGGTCTCCGTGACGGTGCGACCCGCCAATGCAGGTCCGACGGGGCCGAGAAAGCGGCCTCCGACCAGGTCAGGGTTGGTATGGGCGAGTCGGATCCCGGTCAGGCTCGACACGATGATGTAGGTGACGCCAGTCCGCGGCGCCAGGTCCTCGACGAGCGGCTGCAGCGATGCGGTCGGGTCGGTGGAACGCAGAGCCGCGACGGTCTCAGGGGACTGGGCGAAGGTCTCGGCGATGGCCATCACCCGAACAAGAGCCTTGTCCTCGTTGTCGCGCCGAGCCTGCCACACCAGCGCCGTCGCCGCGGCGGCGACGAGCAACAGCACCAGGGCCGCCACCAGGACGAGCATCTGCGCCGCGACACTGTGCAAGCCTGGCAGTGAACGCGTACACCGCCTCGCCGATTCCTGCGGGGCATCGCGCGACTGCCGTGAGGTCTGCCCGAAGCCGGGCCGCCCGTACCGGCGCATATTCCCTGCCTAGGTTCTCGTGATCCGGCTTCTGTCAGGTCGCGTTATTGTTGACGAGTTTCCGCATGGTCGCAACGAGCTGGACCTTCGCGAGGATCTCCCGGCGTTCGCGGTCATGGTGCCGCTTGCCGCCGCGCCGTCCTGGACCACCTGCGCACCCTGACCCGCTGGGGTGTCCACCTGGCGACCTTCACCGGCGACCGCCTGCTGCTGACCGACCCGGACCCCGGCCACCCACCCTCTGAGGAAGCCCTCCTCGCCCGCTACCCGCACGCCTCGGCGCTCGGCAAGCTCCTGCCGGCCGCTCAGGCTCACCGGCACGCCGTCGCACACGACCTGCGCCGCTTCACCGAGCACATGGTCACCGACGACGCGGAACTCGCCGCGGAACTCAAGCAAGTCGCTGAGACCGGTCTCGCCCGCCGGATCGGCCAGTTGCGCTCGGACCGGAGCTGCCTCGCCGTCGCCGTACGCCACCCCGTCATCGACAGGCTGGTCGGTGGCCTCGCCCTGTCCGGCCCGCCGACACGGGGCGCCCAGCCGAACGGCGAGCTGATCTCCGTGGTGCGGGAACACGCCGAGCGGCTGGGGCCGTTGCCCGCCTCAGAGGTCCTGCCGGTGTCGCCGGGACCGTGTTGCAGCGACTGTGTCACAGGCACTGCATCGTGGTCCGGAGTCAGGGCAGCACGATGATCTTGCGTCCCTTTCCGGTCGCGAACTGCTCCAGCGCCTGTGGGTACTCCGTCAGCGGCAGCCGGTGGCTGATGAACACCTGCGGGTCGAGCACCCCGGTGGCGAAGAGTTCCGCAGCGCGTTCGTAGCTGTGCAGGACCGCCATGGAGCCGGTGATGGTGATCTCCTGGTTGTAGATCCGGTACGGCGAGATGGTGGCCGTCGTCGCGTAGTCGGAGACCCCGAACTGCAGGAACGTTCCCGCTTTGGCGACCCGCTCCAGACCGTCCTGGATGGCGGCGGCGTTGCCGGTGGCGTCGACCACCACGTCCCAGCCGCCAGGCCGCCCCAACTCCTCGGCGGACAGGGCGGCTTGGGAGCAGCCGAGCTTCTCGGCGGTGGCCAGCCGCTCCGGGTTGACGTCGACGACGTCGATCGAGGCGGCGCCGGTGCGCTTGGCGAGTTCGAGCATCATCAGCCCCATGGTTCCGCTGCCGTAGATCAGCACATGGGAGCCGAGCCTGCTGTTGAGGACGTCGTAGCCGCGCACCGCGCAGGACAGGGGCTCGATCAGGGCCGCGTCCTGGACGTCCACGTGGTCCGGCAGCCGTACGCAGTTGGCGACGGGCGCCACGGCGTACTCGGCGGCGCCGCCGGCCCGGGTCACTCCGATCGCCTGCCAGCGGTCGCAGAGGTTGTTGCGTCCGGCCCGGCAGGAGCGGCACTCGTTGCAGTACAGCGAGGGGTCCACGGCGACCCGGTCGCCGAGGGCGAGTTCGGTGACCTCGCTGCCGAGACCGACGACCTCCCCGGCGAACTCGTGGCCCGGGACGACCGGAAGGGTGGGTGCGAACTCGCCCTGCAGGATGTGCAGATCGGTCCCGCACAGTCCGCAGGCCGCCACGTCGATGACGACGTCGCGCGGCCCGGGGGTGGGGTCCGGCACCGTGGTGACGGTGACCTTGCCAGGGGCTTCGATGACGGCGGCTCTCACTTGACTGCTCCTAGGGACAGGCCGCGGACCAGTTTGTCCTGGGCGGCGAAACCGGCGATGAGGACCGGCAGGGACACGAGCGTGGCGGCGGCGCAGAGCCGGGCGAGGAAGAGGCCTTCGCTGGTGATGAAGCCGACGAGGAAGACCGGCGCGGTCGAGGCGTTGGTCGCGGTCAGGTTGACGGCGAACATGAACTCGTTCCAGCTGAAGATGAAGCAGATCAGCGAGGTCGCGGCGAGTCCGGGCATGGCGACCGGGGCGACGACCCGCCACAGCACGGTGAGCAGGCCCGCGCCGTCGACCTCGGCGGCCTCCAGGATCTCCTTGGGCACCTCGGCCAGGAAGGAGCGCATCATCCACACCGCGATCGGCAGGTTCATGGCGGTGTAGAGGACGATCAGCGTCCACACGTTGTCCAGCATTCCGGCGTCCTTGACGATCAGGTACACGGGCAGCAGGGCCGCGATGGCCGGCAGGAACTTGGTGGACAGGAAGAAGAACATCACGTCGGTCCACTTCGTGACCGGCTTGATGGAGAGCGCGTAGGCCGCCGGCACCGCCAGAGCGAGCACCAGCAGCGTCGAAATCACGCTCGCCATGGCCGAGTTGAGGAGGAACGGCGTGATGTCCCGGCTGAACAGCAGCTTGTACTGGTCGAAGGTGAGGGAGGCGAAGGGGGTCGGCGGGTTGGTCGCCGCGTCCGCCTCCTGATGGAAGGAGGTCAGCACCATCCACGCCACCGGCGCGAAGAACGCCAGCGTGGCGAGCCAGGCGACGAAGGTCCACAGCGGCGACAACCGCGGCGCACCGCCTTGGTCGTCAGGGCGGCGGACGAGCTTCCTGAGCCTCGCGCCGGGCGCGTTGGCTGTCACGTGGGCGGTCATCGGGACACCTCCTCGCGGAACAGCGACGCGATGGTGCGCAGCGCGAACGTCGCGATCACGATCGAGCCGAGTACGACGACCACGCCGGCCGCGGCCGCCTGGCCGTACTCGTACTTGCGGAACATGGTCAGGTAGATCTCGTAGGGCAGGTTGGTCGTCTGGGAACCGGGTCCGCCCTGGGTGATGGTGTAGACCGCGTCGAAGGTCTGCACGACGTAGATCGTGCCGAGCAGGACGCCCAGCTCGATGTACTGGCGCAGATGCGGCAGGGTGATGTGGCGGAAGGTCTGCAGGGCCGACGCTCCGTCCATGCGGGCCGCTTCCAGGACGTCACCGGGCTGCGCCTGTAGTCCGGCCAGCAGGATCAGCATCATGAACGGCGTCCACTGCCAGACCAGCGACAGCACGACGGCGGGCATGGGGTAGGTGGACACCCAGTCGATCGTGGGGCCGTTCTCCGCTCCGAAGAGGCGGTAGAGGGCGTTCAGGGTGCCGTTGAGCAGGCCGTAGTCCGGGTTGTAGAGGGCGTGCTTCCACAGCAGTGCCGCCGCGACCGGCATGACGAGGAACGGCGCGATGAGCATCGTGCGCGCCAGACCGCGGCCGAGGAACCGGCGGTCGAGCAGCATCGCCAGGCCGAGGCCGAGGACCACGCTGATCAGCACCACCGACGCGGTCAGGACGACGGTGTTGAGCACCGCGGTGCGCAGCCGCTCGTCGGTGAAGACGAACTTGAAGTTGGACAGGCCGACGAAGTGCCTCTCGCCCGGCTTGAGGACGTTCCACTGGAGGGTGGAGATGACGATCGTGGCCACGAAGGGAAGCTGGGTGACGACGATGGTGAAGACCAGGGCCGGCAGCAGCGGGATGCGGCGCCGCCACTTTCCGGAGCCGGAGGACGTGCGTCGGCGGATGGGCGGGGGTGCTGTCCTGGGGGGAGCGGTGAGCGTGGTCATGGAGTGTTCCTCTGCCGGTTACCGCCGGGGTGGGGAAGTGGTGCCCGGCCGGGGGGAGCCGGCCGGGCGGTTCGGGAGGGTCACTGGTAGTTCTTGGCGACGTCCTCGGCGAGCTTCTGGCCGTCGTCGAGTGCCTTGTCCACGCTGGTCTTGCCGGCGATGGCGGCGGAGATCTCCTGGGTGACCTTGGTTCCCAGGTCCTGGAACTCGGGGATCGCCACGTACTGGACACCGACGGTCGGCCGGGGCTGGACGCCCGGGTTCGCCGGGTCGGATCCCTCGATGGACTTCAGGGTGATGTCACCGAAGGCTGCGGCGGCCTTCTGGTACTCCGGGATCTCGTACGTGCTGGCCCGCTTGCCGGCCGGGACCCGCGACCAGCCGAGCTTCTCGCCGACCAGCTTCTCGTAGTCCTTGCCGGAGGCCCAGAGCATGAACTTCGAGGCGGCGTCGGCGTTCTTCGTGGTCTTGGGCATGGCCCAGGCCCAGCTCCACAGCCAGCCGCTGCTCTTGGTCTCGACGGTCGGAGCGTAGGCGTAGCCGACATGGCCGGCGATCTTGCTGGAGCTGGGGTCCTCCAGCGAACCGGCCGCGCTGGTCGCGTCGTACCACATCGCGACCTTCTTCTGGCTCATGGCGTTCAGGCACTCGGTGAAGCCGGCCTGCGCCGCTCCCGCTTCGCCGTGCTGCTTGACCAGGTCGACGTAGAAGTTCGTCGCCTTCTTGAAGGCCGCGCTGTTGACCTCGGCCTTCCAGTCCTTGGTGAACCAGGTGCCGCCGAAGGTGTTGACCATGGTCGTCAACGGAGCCCCCAGCTCGCCCCAGCCGGCCAGACCGCGCAGGCAGATGCCCCGCATGCCCGGCTCCGCGCCGTCGACCTTGGCCGCGATGTCGGCGATCTGCTGCCAGGTCGGGTGCTCGGGCACCGTGACGCCCTTGGCCGCCATGACGTCCTTGTTGTACATCAGGAAGGAGGACTCGCTGTAGAACGGCAGGGCGTACAGCTTGCCGTCGGAGCCGGACAGGGACGTGACCACCGGCTTGAGCAGGTCGGCCGCGTCGAAGCCGGTGTCCTTGTCGGCGTAGGAGCTGAGTTCGTGCAGCCAGCCGTTCTTCTGCCAGATGGGGATCTCGTAGGCGCCGATGGTGGCGACGTCGTACTGGCCGGCCTGGGTGGCGACGTCCTGGGTCACCTTGTCGCGCAGCTCGTTCTCGGGAAGGATCGTGAAGTTCACCTTGATACCGGTGTCCTTGGTGAACGTGTCCTTCGTGAGTTTCTGGATGTCCTCCATCTGCGGGTTGCCGACCATCAGCACGTTGATGCTCTTTGCGTCGCCGCCGGAGGACGACGTGCCGCCGGCACCGCTGCAGGCGACCAGCAGTGATCCCGCGGCCGTGGCCGTGGCGAGAACATGGATCATTCTTCGGGTACGCATGACTGACTCCAGGGGACGTTCGGGAAGCGGGGAAACCAGGGCCCGGACTTCCGGGGCCGGGACAGGGGGATGAATTGCGGCTCAGACCCGGATGACGTCGGGGCCCAGCAGCGAGTAGCGGTGTGCTTCGGAAGCGGGCAGCCCGGTGTCTGTGACGATCGCCTCGAATTCCGTGACGTCCGCGAACCGGCAGAAGCTCACGGCACCGAATTTGGTATGGACTCCGGAGAAGACGCGGCGCCTGGCGGCCTTGAGGACCTGCGTCTTGACCTCACTGACCGCGGGGTCTGGGGTGGTGAGTCCGAACTCGCGTGAGATGCCGTTCGCGCCGACGTACGCCAGGTCGATGACGAAGCCGGACAGCATGCGGGTCGCCCAGTGGTCGACCGTGGCCAGCGTTCCGCCGCGCACCCGGCCGCCGAGCAGGAGCACGGTGATGCTCTCGGCGGAAGCCAGATCGCCTGCGGTGGCCAGCGAGGAGGTGACCACGGTCAGTGGCCGGTCGCGGGGGAGTGCGGCGGCGATGAGCTGCGGTGTGTAGCCCTCGTCGACGAAGACGGTCTCGGCGTCCCCGAGCAGTTCAGCCGCGGCGGCCGCGATCCGGGCCTTCTCGGGGACGTGCTCGGTGGTACGGAAGGCGAGCGTGGTCTCGAAGCCCGCGCTCTCCACGGGATGGGCACCGCCATGGGTACGGCGGACCAGGCCGTGCCTCTCCAGTAGGTTCAGATCGCGTCTCACGGTCTCCTTGGAGACCCCGAGGTCGGCCGCTATCTCTCCGACGTCCACGGTTCCGGAACGGCGTGCCGTCTCCAGAATTCCGCGTCTTCGTTCATCGGCGTCCACAGCGACACCTCCGTTTTACGGCTCAGCGCGTTGTGCACGCGGCGGTTGTTTCCCGAAGCCCGGCCCGTTCGGGCTTCAGTGGCCCAATTTCTACAAGGCAATTGCGACTACTGACCAGGTTCGTCGTAGAGCGTCTCGTGACCGAATGTGCCCGTTTCCCGGAGGGGGGAGCCGCTGGATAATGCGGTGGAGGGCTGATCGATTCGGGAGACCGGTGCCCGTTGTCGTTCCGAGGCCTTTCCGTTTCCCTGCCCGTTTCTCCGAACAGATCAGGACACCCGGACGCCGAGGCGGGCCGTACTCCTCGACCGCGGCCTGGATCAGGTCGTCTGAAAGGGCTGCTTGGCGCCAGACCCATGACGAAGCCGTCGATGACGCTCGTGACCAGTGCGGTCGGGTCGGAGGCGGCGCCCAGGGTGGTGAAGAGCGGGATGAAGTGCTCCACGGTCGGATGGGCGCAGCCGAGGCCGGGGGCGTTGCTGCGGTACCGCTCCAGTTCGGCGACGTCCCCGCGGGCCGGCGCGTCGGCGGCCCACTGGTCGAACTCGGCCGACCAGCCCGGCACATGATGGGCCGGGACCAGTCGATATGGCGCAGTCCGTGGGTCATGAACCCCGAGCCGATGACAAGGGTGCCCTCCTCGCGCAGCGCGCGGAGCCGTGCGCCCAGCCCGAGGAGCCGGGCCGGGGCCGAGGTCGGCAGGCGCAGCTGGAGCACCGGGATGTCGGCCTCCGGGTACATCGCCTTGAGCGGTACCCGGGCGCCGTGGTCCAGGCCCCGGCCCTGGAGCTCGAAGACATACGTGGTGGAGGGCAGTACGGCAGTCAGCCGCCTGGCCAGTCGTGAGGCGTCCGGGGTGTCGTAGCGCATCCGGTAGTAGAGGGGGTCGAAGCCGCCGAAGTCGTGGACCAGCCCGGCGGGCCGGCGTGGCGTACCCGCGAACGTCGGCACACCGGCGTGACGTACGACGCCCAGCCCGCGTTCCGGGCTGGGCGTCGCTCTGTATTACGGAGATTGCCTACTGGCCGAGCTCCCGCTCGACCGCCGCCGCGATCGCCTGCTGGCCCGCCGCGTTCGGGTGGATCGGATAGCCGGGGTGCACGGGGGCCATGTCCTCGATCCAGCGGTCCTCGACGGGCGCGCAGATGTCGTGCCCGATGGTCGGTGTGTAGGTGTCGACGTAGGAGGCCCCGGCACGGCGGGCCTGCTTCGCCAGCATCGCGTTGAGCGCGAGCTCGCCGTCCCGCATCCAGGCGAAGTCACCGGCGGCGAACGGGGCGGTGGGGCTGGTGCACGAGCCGCCGTCGGCGGGGAAGAGGTCCGGGTAGCCGACGACCAGCACCCGGGCGTGCGGGGCCCGCTTCTTGATCCCCCGCAGCACCTCGGCGACCTTGGGCGCGGTCTCGTTGATCGCGTCCTGGACGCCGTCGGTGCCGCCCGCGTTGTAGGAGGCCTTGCAGGGCGCACCGGCCGGGTCCGTCGCGCTCAGTGTCGCGCAGGTCGTGATGATCGAGGTGAAGTTGATGTCGTTGCCCCCGATGCTCAGGGTGACCAGCTTTGTCGACCGCTTCAGCGCGGAGAACTGGGCGGGTGCCGTGCCCTGGGCCGTCGTCATCTGCGCGGTCGTCGCGGCCGAGCAACTCACGTCCGTCAGTGGGACATTGAGTGCGGACGCGACGAGCGAGGGGTAATTCCGGTTCGAGCGGGCGCAGTTGAGGTCCTCCTGGTCGGGGATCCCGGGCCCGGAGGCCGTGGAGTCGCCGAGCGCCACGTACGCCGTGCTGTTCTCGACGGGCGAGGCGCTCGCGGCCGTGGCCGTCGTGGCGACGGTGGTCAGGGCCAGGAGACCGCAGGCGACGGAGAGCCGGCCGACTCGGCCCGTCCGTCGCGTACTTCGTGTGTTCACGTGTTCGTCCTCGGTCTTCCCCGCACGGCGGCCCGCCGCTCGGTGAGGTGATGGGGCGGATTCGACCGACAGGACGGGGTAACTCCCGGAAAAGTTCGACGAGTTGACTGTGGCGGTGCTCACAGGCCGGCGGGGCCGTGGACGATCCGCCCGCCCAGAAGGGTGTGGGTCGGGTTGAGGTCGCGCAGGGCCTCGGCCGGGGCCTGGCCGGGGTCCTGGTCCCAGACCGTGAAGTCCGCCAGCCGGCCCGGCGCGAGAATGCCCCGCAGGTGCTCCTCGCCCGTCAGACGGGCCGCGCTGGTGGTGTGCAGGGCGACCGCCTCGTCGTAGGAGATGGCGTGTTCGGGGCCCTTGACGCCGATGACGGTCTGGCGGGTGGTCATGCCCCAGACCGAGCGCATCGCGCCGAACTGGCCCACCGGGAAGTCGGAACCGGCCGACACCTGGGCGCCCTGGTCGAGCCAGCCGCGGGCCGGGAAGAGCGCGGCGACACGCTCCGGGCCCCAGAAGCCCTCCTCGACCTCGGCCGTGTCGTGCAGGAGGGGCTGCTGGATGGTGACGGGGATGCCCAACTTCGCGGCACGGGCGCGTTGTTCGGGACCGGCCAGACCGCCGTGCTCCATGACGAGGGAGCCTGCGGGCAGCCCGGGGACGTTGGCCAGGACACGCTCGTAGACATCCAGGAGGACACGGACCGCGCGGTCGCCGTAGGCGTGCGTGCCGACCCGCCAGCCGCGCCGCACGACCGCCTCGACGGCCTCGGCCAGGGCGTCGGGCTCCCAGATCAGGGTGCCGGAGAAGGCGTGGTCGCAGGCGTACGGCTCCTCGGTGGCGCCCGCTTCCAGACCGCCGTCGAGGCCGAACTTCACACCCCAGACCTGGAGCCACGGGTCGGAGCCGTAGCGCCACTCCTCCATGGTGTCGAGGAGGTCCTCCACCTGGGCCGTGCTGGACAGGCCGAGCGCCGAAATCAGCGCGCGGACCCGGGTGTTGAGGGCGCCCGCCTCGCGGGCGGCCAGCAGGACGTCGTAGTCGGCGGGGCGGACCATGCAGTCGCGGACCGTGCCGATGCCCGTGGCCGCGTACTGGCCGCTGGCCAGCCGCAGACCGTCGATACGGCCGTCCCGGTCCGCCGCGGGGACGAGCCGCTCCACCAGGCCCATCGCGTTGTCGATCAGCCGGCCGTTGAGCCTGCCGTCCGCGTCGCGGCCGATCTCCCCGCCCGGCGGGACCGGGGAATCCTCCGTGATGCCGGCCAGGCGCAGCGCGTAGGAGTTGACGACGTCGTTGTGACCGCCGCGCTTGACCAGCACCGGGTGCCGGTCGGTGGCCTCGTCGAGTTCCGCCGCCGTGGGCATCCGGCGCTCCGCCAGGTTGAGTTCCTGCCAGTTGGTGGTGGTGCGGATCCACTCGCCCTCGGGGGTGTTCCTGGCGCGCTCCCGGATCAGGTCCAGGAACTCCGGGATGTCACGGGCCTGGTGGACCGGCACGTCGTGCGCGCTGTACCCGGCGAGGATCAGATGGGTGTGGGTGTCGTCGAACGCCGGCAGGACCGTGGCCTCCGGCAGATCGAGCACCTCGGTGCGCGCGCTGACGTACGCGTCGAGGCCGTTCGGGTCGGGCGACAGGGCGGCGATACGGTCGCCCCGCACCGCCAGGGCCCGCTGCGGGGCCTGGCCGGGCACCAGCGTGTGCACCGCGGCGGCTCGGATCAGCAGGTCGGCACCGTGATCGGTCATGGCTCTTCTCCCACTTCGGTTCGGTGCGGTGAGCCCGGTTGCTCCGTGCCCTCCGCCGACAGGACTTTCTACGGCTTCTCAGTGGATCGATCGACAAAATGGAGACCCTTGTGGGGGAAGCACGTCACGGGACCGCCGTATCGCGCGGATCATGCGCCAAACCCGCTGCCGACCGGCTGACCATTCCTCGTCAGTACGATGGCGGCGGCGACCAACGGAGGAAGGACCCCATGAGCCGGAGCGCGGGCGAAGCGGCACGCCTGGAGGACGCGGCGCTCACCCGGGCCGCGCAGGCCGGGGACGTCATCGCCCTGGGCCTGCTCCTGGAGCGGCACCGGGCCGGGATGCGCGCGGTGGCGCTGAGCCTCCTGGGACCCGGGCCCGACGCCGACGACGTGGTCCAGGACGCGTCCATGACCGCGCTCCGCCGGATCGGCGACGTCCGCGACCCGGCGGCCGTGGGGCCCTGGCTGCGGATGATCGTGCGCAACGCCGGCCGTTCCCTGCTGCGCGGCGCGGTCCCCTCCCGGCCGCTCGACGACCTCGACATACCCGCCACGGACGCGGGACCCGAACACCGGCTGGAACAGCACGCCCTGCGGGACTGGATCTGGGAGGCCATCGAGGAGCTGACGCCGGCCCTCCGACTGCCCCTGGTACTACGGCACTTCAGCAACACCGTCACGTCCTACGAGCAGATGGCCGACGTCTGCGGAGTCCCGGTCGGCACGGTCCGCAGCCGGCTCAGCCAGGGCCGCGCCAAGCTCGCCGCGGCCCTCGCCGCCACCGCGGACAGCGCGCACGACGATGTCTCGCGGCGCACCCGCGCCAGCCGGACCGAAGCGGATGAGACGCTGGCCGCCGCCGAGAGCGGATACTTCGGCAGGCTGCTCACCGAGCGCTGGTCCCCCGAGGTCGCCCTGCTCAAGGGAGGGGTCCCGGTGGGCGGCCGGGACCGCCTGGTGCGCTCCATGGACAGCGACGTCGAGGCCGGGGTACGGCAGCGTCTCGTGCACGCCGTGGCCGGACGGTCGCTCGTCGTCTGGGAGATGGAGATCCTCAACCCGGCCACCGACCCCGAGCACTGCCCGCCCGAGGTGGCCTGGGTCATGACCCTGGACGACGCCGGCCGGGTGCACCGGCTGCGGCTGTTCCATCCCACGCCCTACCTGGCCGCCCGCCTGCTCCTTCCGGCGTGACGGGCGTCACACAGTCCGGGTCGAACTTCGCCCTTCTCCCCGCGTCCTGCCGGTGTAGTCGACACCCGCCGGATACGGAGAAACCCCATGACCACCTCTGCGACCGCCCCCTTGACGGAGGGCACGCACACCGTCGAGATCGACGGCGTCGTACAGCGCTACCACGTCCACGGCACCGGGCCGGTGTGCGTCGCGCACTCCGGCGGCCCGGGCATCCTCTGGGAGTACCTGCGCATGCCCGCGCTGGAGCGGCACCTCACCGTCGTCTACCCGGAGCCGGTCGGCTCCGGCGGCTCGGGCCGGCTGCCGTCCCACCCGCACGGCTACACCCGGTCCCGCTACAGCCGGTTCCTCGACGGGCTGATCGAGCACCTCGGCGTCCCCGAGGTGCACCTCCTGGGGCACTCGCACGGCGGTTTCGTCGCCCAGTACCACGCCCTGCACCACCCCGAGCGTCTCGCCGGGGTGATCCTCTACGAGAGTGCGCCGCTCACCGGACCCGAGCACGGTGCCGAAGCCGTGCGCATGGTGCAGGAGTTCGCCGCGCGCCACGCCGAGCACCCCGAACTCCCCGGGATCATGGCGGCGTTCCAGGCCATCCCCGCCATCTCCGACGACGCGCGGATGACGGCTGTCGCGCAGGGGCTGTTCCCCGCGTACTTCGCCGACTACTGGGGCCGGGAGGAGGAGTTCGCCGCCGCGCGTGCCGCTGTGCGAGCCACGTACATCTCGGGGTTGGAGGAGGACCTGACCCCGCATGTCATCGACGACCGCGCGGAACTCGGCTCCCTGACCGTCCCCACGCTCGTCGTCGTAGGCCGTCACGACTTCATCTGCGGGATGCGGTGGGCCGAGGAGCTGCACGGGCTGATCCCCGGGTCGGAACTGCTGATCCTGGAGACCAGCGGGCACTTCGGGCATATCGAGGAGCCGGACGTCTTCGCGCGGGCGATAGTCGATTTCGTGCAGGCGGAGAAGTGACGAGAGAGGGAAACAGCACCATGAACACAGTCGTTCTGCCGTCCGTAACCGAACTCTCGGAGGCGGAGGCGCTCTTCCGGTTCCAGACGGAGGCACCCGAGACCGTCCGCACCGCGCTCGGTATGAGCGGCACGCGGATGGGCGGCGGGGTGGTGCTGTCGATGAACAACGATGTCACCCACTTCTGGAGCAAGGCCCTCGGCTTCGGTGTCACCGCACCCGTCACCGCCGAACTGATCGGCGAGGTCTGCGACTTCTACCGTGCGCAGGGGACCCCGCAGGCCGTCTTCCAGATCGCCCCGGCCCTCCTGCCCGAGGACTGGGCGGAGATCTGCGCACGGGAAGGCCTGGTGGCGCAGTCGTCCTGGTCGAAGCTCGTGTGCCCGGTCGACGAGGCCGTGGCCCGCGCCCTGGACACCTCTCCCGACGGGATCCGCGTCGGGCCCCTGGCGGCCGACCGGGCCCTGGAGTGGGGGAGGGTCCAGATGCGGGCCTTCGGCATGCCGCCGGAGCGTTACCCGGAGATGCCCACCGGGACGGTGACCCAACCGGGGTGGCACCCCTTCGCCGCCTGGCTGGACGGCGAACTCGTCGGCACCGGCACGATGTTCGTCCGCGGGGAGACGGCCCAGATGTTCGCCGGCGCCGTCCTGCCTCACGCCCGCAACCGGGGCGGCCAGACCGCCCTGCTGGCCGCCCGCGCCCGCCTGGCCCAGGAGTTGGGGTGCGTATGGCTCATCGCCGAGACCGGCACGGAGGAGCCCGGGACCCACAACTCGTCCCTGCACAACATGTTCCGGCTGGGGTTCGAGGTGGCTTACGAGCGGCCCAACTGGCGGTGGACGGCCGCGGGGGAGGACAAGGAGGCGTAGGCAGCCGGATCGGCAGCCGTCCGGTGCGAGGTGGGGCTCTGCTTCGAGCGGACGCTGTCGACGAATCCACCGAGGCCGGGTAGCGGTTCCGCGCGAGCGTCACACTTTCCCGGAAAGGGTGACGCTCGCGGCCGGAGCACCCCGGGCCACGGCGAGGCGGCGGCCCGCGTCAGATCACGCGGGCCGCCGCCTCGCCGGCGGCCCGCTGTGCGGCGACCCGGTCGACGCGGACCGTCTCGCCGTTCTCCACGACGGGCTCGCCCGCGACCCAGACGTCGGTGACCGCTCGGGAGCCGGCCGCCCACATGAGGTTGGCGAGGAGGTGGCCGTCCTCGACGTCCAGGCCGGTGGCGAAGTGGGGGCCGTCCACGGAGACGTGGATCAAGTCGGCCCAGTTTCCCGGACGGAGCGCACCGATGTCCGTCCGGCCCAGGGCCGCGGCGCCGCCCGACGTGGCCATGAGGAAGGCGTCCGCGGCTGTCAGGGCCAGAGGGTCGCCCGTGGTGAGGCGGCAGAACATCATCGCCAGCCGGGCCTCCTCCCACAGGTCGAGGTCGTCGTTGCTCGCGGGGCCGTCGGTGCCGAGCCCGACGGCCACGGACGCGGCGCGCAGGGCGTGGAGGGACGCCGTACCGGAGGCGAGCTTGGCGTTGGAGCCGGGGCAGTGGGCGACACCCGTGCCCGACTCCGCGAACAGCCGGATGTCGTCGTCGGAGAGGTGCACGGCATGGGCTGCCAGCAGACGACCGTCCAACAGACCGCTGGTGCACAGCAGTTGGGGCACCGAGCCGTGCCGCTCTCGCTGGGCGACGTCCTCGGCGAGGGTCTCCGCGACATGGATGTGCACCAACGCCCCGCGCTGCGCGGCCTCTTCCGCCGTCGCCTGCAGCGCCTCGGGCGGCAGGGTGTAGGCGGAGTGCGGCCCGTAGCAGAGCTCGACGCGCTCGCCGGGGCCGAAGCGCAGGCCGTCCGCGTCGATCCACTTGCCTATGGCGGCGAGGTCGGCGCGCCAGTCGCCCCCGGGCAGGTCGAAGTAGGCGGGTGCGACGAGGACCCGGCTCCCCGCCAACAGGGCCGCGTCCACCACCTGTTCGGCGTGCGCGTACATCTCGGCGCTGGTCGTGACGCCGTACCGGAGCATCTCGACGCAGCCCAGGACCATCCCCGCGTGCGCGTCCTGCGGCCGCATGCGGGCCTCGGCCGGCCAGATGGCGTCCTGGAGCCACGCCATCAGCGGGAGGTCGCCGCCGAGGCCCCGCAGCAGCGTCATCGGGGAGTGCGCGTGGGTGTTGACCAGGCCGGGGGCGAGGATGCCGGACAGGTGGGTGCGGGGGATGTCGTCAGGGATCGCGGGGGCCGCGGAGGCCGCGCCGCAGTAGGCGATACGTCCGTCGGGGCCTACGTCGACCACCGCGTCGCGCAGTACGGAGCAGGTGGGGTCGGCCGGCAGAACGACAGGGGCGAGGAAGCGTCGTGATATCGACATGAGGTGGTTCTGTGTCCAATGCATCGTGGGGGGGGGAGGGGGGCCGGGCGCAGACAAGATGGGAGACAGGCTCGCGAGTTCGACCGGGACGATGTGATGTCGATCACGAGCTGGCGTGAACTGTGCCTTCCTGGGGCCGAGCTCTCACTCCGTCCTCGGCGAGCGCCTGGGACGAGGTCTTCACCGGTCTCCACGGCGCGAGCCGCATCAGCGTCCCGGATCGAACCGCCCCGTGGGCCGGTCGCCTGGAGTCGTGATGCCCTGGGCAGTGGGCCCGGGGCCATGAGGGTGGAGTCGGGGCGGATGCCGGTGGCTTGCGGGCTCGTCTCGGGCAGTCGGCGCGGTTCGGTCAGGCGGCACTCGGTGGGCGAGATCTCCGCTCGGCGGCCCGTCAGTGCCGACCGTGGGTGTCGCGCACCTAGGGACACCGCGGCCTGGTTCCGGTTGGGCCGCGCGATGAACCTGGTGCTCGGACAGCCGCAGTAGCTGCCGAAGATCTGGCTCTGGCTCTCACTTCGCGCATCGGGCGGAGCCGATTCCACCGAGGAGCCCGTCATGAGCATCACCGACTTGAACACCACGTATGCCGCCGGCACCACTGGCTGGAACGCCAGGGCCCTGGACGAGATCGTCTCGAACGACGGCGGTCGTCCCGTGCTGTTCACCAACGCCCGGATTCTGACGATGGATCCGCTGATCGGGACGGTGACCGGAGCCGACCTGCTGTTCGTCGGGTCCCTGCTGGTGGGCGTCGGCCCCGGCATCATCACCGCGGCCGGCGACGACAACGCCATCGTCGTGGACTGCACCGGCATGACCATCACCCCCGCCGTCGTCGACACCGCCGCACTCGCCGGCGGCCGAGCACACCGCTCCGAATTTCTCGCCACCCTCACCCCGGGCAACAGCCCCGACTTCCTCGTCGTCCCCGACGAGGACGCCATCGACGTACCCGCGGCCCTGGCCACACTCTTCACCCGGCCCCAGCAGGTCCGTGCCCTCGTCGCGGCCGGCCGGCCCGTCCTGTGGGACGGCGCCGACGCCCCCGGCCGGGCCACCGCCCCCGAGGCAGGCGTCCCCGCAGCCCCCGACCTCACCGGCAGCCCGCACGTCGGCGTCTGGATCGACGTCAAGGACTTCCTGCACCAGGAGCTCACCGCCGACGGCCGTTACGACGAGACCCGCGGTGGACGCCCCCACGCCTACCAGGGCCGGTACTGGATCGACGGCGACCGTATCGACTACCTCGACGACCTCGGCTTCTGGGCCTACGGCGAGTTCACGGGCGACGAACTCCACCACGCCGGCTACGTCATGAAACTCGGCTGACCCAACTCCCGCCCCCTCCATCTTCGGCGTACGGAAAGAAGACCTCTCATGAACATGAACGTGAACGACACCACCAGCCCCGCCGTGCTCGAACAGCTCCGGCGCCTGCCCGCCGGCCGGCGACGCGTCCTCTTCACCGGCGCGACCGTCGTCACCATGGACCCCGGCCTCGGGGTCATCGAGGGCGGCGACGTTCTCGTCGAGGGCGACACGATCGCCGCGGTCGGCCGGGGCCTGGAGGCGGGGGACGCCGTAGTCGTCGACGCCGCTGGTACGGTCCTCACCCCCGGCTTCGTCGACACCCACCGGCACGCCTGGGAGGCCCAGTTGCGCCGGATCATGCCGGACGTCGACGACCTGGGCGGCTACGTCATGGCCACGCTGGCCGGTTACGCGACCGTCTACCGGCCCGAGGACATGTACATCGGCACCCGGCTGGCCGCCCTGACCGCGATCGACAGCGGCATCACCACGATGCTCGACTTCTCCCACAACTCCCGTACCCGCGAGCACTCCGACGCCGCGATCGAGGCGCTGATCAACACCGGCATCCGGGGCGTGCACGCCTCCATGGGGCCGCACTTCGGCGACTGGGACCGACAGTGGCCCAGCGACCTGACCCGCATCAAGGACCAGTACTTCAGCACCGACGACCAGCTGCTGACCCTGCGTCTGGCGACCCTGGCCACCGACGAGATCGCCGGCCCCGCGCTCGCCTACGGCCCCGAACTCGCCCGCGTCGCAAGGGACTTGGGGTTGGGGGTGAGCGTGGACGCCGTGTTCGGTGCGTCCGGCTCCGAGGCCGTGCTGCGCTGGGCGAAGGACGGCGTCCTCGGCCCCGACGTCACCCTCATCCACGCCACCGGACTCACCTCCGAGGCATGGCAGGCGATGGGGGAGACCGGCACCACCGTGGCGCTCGCGCCCACCTCCGACGCCCAGATCGGCCTGGAGACCGCGATCCCCGCCATCGACGAGGCGCTGTCCGTCGGTATCCGTCCCGGTCTGAGCATCGACGTCGAAGTCGCCCTGGCCAGCGACATGTTCACGCAGATGCGGGCGCTGCACGCCATCCAGCGGATGCGCGCGGTCAACTCCGTGTACGGCACCGACCGGCAGCCCTCCCGCATCACCGCCCACGACGTCCTGGACTTCGCCACCCTCCAGGGCGCCCGCACCAACGGCCTGGCCGCCGTCACCGGTTCACTGACCCCGGGCAAGAAGGCCGACCTGCTGGTCATCCGCGCCGAGGACCTCAACAACATGCCGCTCAACGACCCGATCGGCACCGTCGTCCTTGGCTCCGACGCCCGCAACATCAGCGCCGTCCTGATCAATGGCGAGCCCCGTAAGTGGAACGGCCAGGTCCTCGACGTGGACCTGCCCGCCCTGCGCGCCGAGGTGCACGCCTCCCGCAGCTACGTGCTGAACACTCCGGCGGCCTGAACATCACCCGCCGACGTTCCCGGTCTGTCCGGGCAGACGGATCGTGAAGGCCGTTCCCACTCCGAGGGTGCTGGTCACCGACACCGTTCCGCCGTGCGCCTCGGTGAGCTGACGGACGATGGCGAGGCCGAGGCCGCTGCCGCCGGTCCGGCGGCTGCGGGACTTCTCGGCTCGCCAGAACCGGTCGAAGACCCGGGGCAGGTCGTCCTCGGAGATGCCGCTGCCGGTGTCGGCGACCTCGATGACCACCTCGTCCCCGGCGCGATGGCAGGTCAGGGTGACGTTGCCGCCGGACGGGGTGTGCCGTACGGCGTTGGACACCAGGTTGCCGACGGCCTGACGCAGCCGGACGGGGTCGGCGTACAGCGGGGGATCGCCCTCGGTACGGGCGGTGAGGGCGACACCGGCGGCCTCGGCACTGCTGCGGTGGACGGCGACGACATGGCCGAGGAGATCGCGCGGAGAGATCGGCTCGGGATGCAGCCGCAACTGCCCGGCGTCGGCCTCCGCCAGATCCTGCAGATCGTCGACGACGCGCTGCAAGAGCAGGGCCTCCTCCAGCAGCGAGGCGACGAACGCGTCGTCGGAGACGGCCACACCGTCCTGCGCGGCTTCGAGCCAGCTGCGGATACTGCTGAGCGGGGTGCGCAGTTCGTGGGCGACATCGCTGACCATGGCCTTGCGCTGGTCCTCCATGCGCTCGCGGCGCTCGGACAGGTCGTTGAAGGCGGCGGCCAGGTAGCCGATCTCGTCGTTGGTGGTGACCGGTACCCGTAGGTGCTCCCCCGCCGGGCGCCGGGCGGCGTAGGCCAGCGCCCGCAGCGGTCGGACCAGCCTGGTGCCGACGGTGATGGTGACCGCCACGGTGACGAGGAGCACCAGGGCCGCGACCCCGGCGATCCGGGCCGTGTTCTCGGCGGAGAGATCGATTCCGGGGGCGGTTCTCCCGGCCGGCGTGGTGACGAACAGCAGGGCGGCGGAGGCGACGTACGGGGCGAGCTGGTCGCGGCGGGCGGTGTCGATGCAGTTCTGCACGGCTTGGACGTTGTCGTCATGGGCCGTGAAGTCGAGGCCGACCTTCACGTAGTCGCCCAGGTTCCCGCGCTTCACGCACTCGTTGGCCAGGGTGTTGAGCCGTGTGAGCGCCGTGACCTCGGTCGCGGTCAGGTTGTCCGAGAGGTTGCTCAGACCGCAACTGTCGTACGCCGCCTGGAGTTTGGCGTTGTCGGCCGGCGTGTAAGAGGGGCGGCCGTCGGGTCCCTCGGTGAGTTTGACGGTCGGGTAGCCCGCGCCCCGCACGCATTCGAGGGGCTTCGCCGCCAGGTCGCGCAGGTGCTGTCGGTCGGCGGCGGTCAGTCGGTACGGGCCGACGGCGCGGGGGTCGATGCGGTTCGCCTCGGTGGCGGGCAGCAGCGCCGGGTCGGTGCGCAGCGGGTCGACGACCGCCGAGGCCCTGACCGGGAGGGTGGTGACGGAGCCGGACGAGGCGATGGGCTTGCGGTCCTCGGTGGTCAGAGTGATCCGCCGTCCGCTGTGCTCGGCCAGGCGGCGCAGGGTCGGTCGTACGCCGGACCAGTCGCGGTGGACCGCGGCGTAGCCGACGAGCGTGTCGTAGATGTCGGCGTCGTCCGAGAGGACCTGCCCCTGTTCCTGCTGGATGGCGCTGGTGGCGGTCCGCGCGGCCAGCCAGGCGGTGGCCGCGACCGCGCAGACGGCGATCGCGACGGAGGCGCCCAGCAGCCGGACGAGGAGGCTTCTGTGCAGCGGCACCTTGGCCCGGACTCGCGTCTTGGGCCTGGCCCCGGCTTTCCTGGGTTCCGTCTCAGCGCGCACGGTCGCTGCCGTCGATGATCTTGTATCCGACGCCGAACACCGTCTGCAGATAGACCGGCTGACGGGGCGCGGGTTCGATCTTCTTGCGGAGGTTCAGGACGTGTACGTCGATGGTGCGCTCGGTGATGTAGCGGTCGGATCCGCGGGTCTGGGCCAGCAACTGGCTGCGGGTGAAGACCCGCTCCGGCTCGGCGACCATCGCCGCGAGGATGTCGAACTCGCCCGGGGTGCAGTCGACTTGGCGGCCGTCGATCTCGACGCTGCGCCGGACCGGGTCCACGGCGAGGCCCCCGACCCGCAGCACGGGATCGTCCGGTAGGGCGGCGGCCGCCCGGGTACGCCGCAGGAGGGTGCGGATGCGGGCCATCAGCTCGCGGGGGCTGTACGGCTTGGTCATGTAGTCGTCGGCGCCCAGGTCGAGGGCGAGCAGCAGGTCCCGTTCGGTGGTGCGCGCGGTCAGCATCAGCATCGGCAGATCGGACTCGCGGCGCAGGATGCGGCACACGTCCAGGCCGTCGACCATGGGCATCATCACGTCGAGAACCAGCAGGTCGGGCGGTCTGCGGCGCACCTCGTCCAGGGCCGCGCGCCCGTCGTGGACCACATGGGCCGTGTGGCCCTCGCGTTCCAGGTAGCGGCGGACGATCTCGGCCTGTTTGGCATCGTCCTCGGCCACCAGGACATGTGCGTTCATGCGCCCACCATAAATTCGCCCCGGCGACACCAGACAGGATTCTGATCGCGGTCTGACAGGATCTTCATAACCTCCGGTCACGGTGTCCGCCATGTCGAACCCCACAGACCGAGCGCGGCCGGATCTTGGCCATGCGCTGCGAACATCCCTGCTCGGCGTCGCCAGCGTGACGGCGCTCATCGTCCTCACCGCGTGCGGCGGTGGCGGATCGAGCGACGCGGACGACAACGGCAAGGCCAAGGACGACGGCGTGGCCTCGATCAACGACCCGAGCGGGAGCGGTGCTTCGGCGAAGGCGACCGCTGACGCCGACTCGGGCCGTCCCCAGCTCCGGCTGGACACCAGCGACGAGGAATCGGCCCGGCTATGGGGTGTCTGGGGGGCCTGTCTGCACGACAAGGGTGTGCCCTCCGGGAAAAAGTCCGGTTCGGACAAGTGGATGCCCAATACAACCCCAGACAAATACCCCGCCCAGTACAAAGCGTGTCAGTCGAAGCAGCCGCTCCAGCCGCCGGAGACGGAGCCGGACACGAACCCCCACTACGTCGACGACTACCGCGCGTATGTCAAGTGCCTGAACGACCACGGCATAAAGGTCCACATGATCCCGGACCACTCCATGGGAACGGACGCCCTCGCGTGGACCTTCAACAAGGACTATGTCCAGACGATGAGCGAAGCCGAAAGCGGCAAGATCGACGAAAAATGCGAACGGGAAGCCTTCAGTGGTGACAAGTGATATGCGAGTTAGCCCTCTTGTCCTGTTCGTCGTCGGGATGTCGGCGCTCGTCGCCCTCACCGGGTGTGGTGGTGGCGGATCGGGCGGTGGTGAGGCAAATGACGATGGCGTCGCCTCGATCAACGACCCGAGCGGGAGCGGTGCTTCGGCGAAGGCGACCGCTGACGCCGACTCGGGCCGCCCTCAGCTCCGGCTGGACACCAGTGACGAGGAAGCGACCCGGCTGTTCGCCGTCTGGACGGCCTGTCTGCATGACAAGGGTGTTCCCGGCGGGCACAAGCCCGGCGCGGGGGACACCTGGTTCGTTAGCGAACCGGCCGCCAAGTACCCCGCCCAGTACAAAGCGTGTCAGTCGAAGCAGCCGCTCCAGCCGCCGGAGTTGGTCCCGTCCACGAACCCCCATTACGTCGACGACTTCCGCGCATGGGTCAAGTGCATGAACGACAAGGGCATGAAGGTCCACATGATCCCGGACCACTCCGCGGGAACGGACGACTACTCGTTCACCTACGACGAGGGTTATGTCCCAACGATAAGCGAAGCCGAAGAGAACAAGATCCAAGGCAATTGCCAACGTGAAGCCTTCAGCGATGGCAACTGATATGCGAGTTAGCCCTCTTGTCCTGTTCGTCGTCGGGATGTCGGCGCTCGTAGCCCTCACCGGGTGTGGTGGTGGCAAGGCCAAGGACGATGGTGTCGCCTCGATCAACGACCCGAACGGGAGCGGCGGTTCGGCGAAGGCGGGCGCCGATCCCGACGCCGGCCGCCCGCAGATCCGGCTGGACAGTACCCAAGAGGACATCACCCGTCTCTGGGACGCCTTTTCGGGTTGCATGAAGGAGAACGGGGCACCGAACGGAAAGGCCGAGGACGACAGCCCCGCCATGAAGGCCTGTCGCTCGAAACTTCCGCTCAATCCGCCGGAGCTGGACCCGGCCAAGAACCCGAAATACAGCGACGGTGCACGAGCCATGGTGAAGTGCATGAACGACCACGGCATCAAGAGCGTCATCGGCGACAACGGCCTTTGGGGACTGGAGAGCGGAAACAGTCTCAATGCCCCCAACTACGCCTCGATCGAGACCGATTGTCAGGTGAAGGCATTCGGTGGCGACAAATGACGGATCGACAAAGAAAGTACGCAGGAGCCCTTCAGTGGTAGAAACCGACGACACCCAGGAACTCCGCCAAATACGTCCACGCGCCGACGACTCCGAGGAAGTCCGTCCGCGCAGGGCGAGCCGGCGGAACCGACGGGTGGCCATCGCGGTCGCGATCCTGTCCGTCCTCTCCGCGAGCGCGCTCACCGTTGCCATGTGGCCGGGAGGCGACACGAAACCGGCCACCGGGGCCAGCGACTCCGCGCATGTGAAGACCGCCGTGGTGACCAAGGCCGACCTGTCCAACGCCCAGACACTCCAAGGCACCCTCGGCTACGGCAAACCGTTCACCGTGAAGGGCGGCAAGTCCGGCCTGATCACCTGGCTGGCGAAGCCGGGCACCACGGTCAAGCGGGGCAGGGCGCTGTACAAGGTGGACAACAACCCGGTGCCGGTCTTCTACGGCGGTACGCCGCTGTACCGCACGCTCTCGGCCAGGGGCACCACCGGCCCCGACGTGAAGGTGGTCGTGGACAACCTCAGGGCGCTCGGCTTCGACGTCGGTGCGCAGCCGGCCCCCGGCACCTGGGTCACCCAGCAGCCGCTTCCCGCGGACGAACCCGCCGCGAGCACCGACGAGTCCGCCGCGAAGGGCGACACGGCCGAGGAGTCCGGGAGCCCCTCCTCCGTACCCTCCGCACCTGCCCCCACCCCCACCTCGGTCAAGGTCACACAGGGCGACGGCGTCCTCACCACCGACCTGACCGCCGCGATCAAACGCTGGCAGACCTTCACCGGCGCGCCCGCCACCGGCACCCTCGGCATCGGCGACATAGCCGTGATGCCGGGCCCGGTACGGGTCGACGCCGTACAGGCGCAGTCCGCGGACCAGGCCGACGGGGCGCTGATGACCGTCACTTCCACCGCCAAGTCGGTCGGTGTGCCGGTGGAAGCGTCGGACGCCGGCACGATGGCACGCGGCGACAAGGTGACCGTGACCCTGCCCGACAACTCCACCGTCAAGGGCACCGTCACCGCCATCGGTACGACCGTCCAGAGCAGCCCCGACAACGGCGGCGGAGGCGGCTCGGACGGTCCCGCGCAGCTCACCGTCTCCATCTCGGTGCCGGACAGCGAGGCGATACGGAAGCTGACCTCCGCCCCGGTCCAGGTGCAGTTCACCTCGGAGACCCGCAAGGGCGTACTCACCGTGCCCGTGGACGCGCTGCTCGCGCTGAGCGAGGGCGGCTACGCGGTCCAGCGGCCGGACGGCCGGCTGGTGGCCGTGAAGACCGGGATGTTCGCCAAGGGGCTCGTGGAGATCAGCGGTACCGGTGTCACCGCCGGCCTGCGGGTCGTGACGACCTCATGAGCCGGCGCCCTGTGCTGGCCGTGCTCAACGCGGGCATGGCGTACCCCGGCGGGGTCAAGGCGCTGGACGGTGTCTCGCTCGCGATCGAGTCGGGCGAGCTGCTGGCCATCGTCGGCCCCTCCGGATCCGGCAAGTCGACCCTGCTGAACATCATGGGCACCCTGGACCGGCCGACCAGCGGCACGGTGGAGATCGGCGGCCAGGACGTCGCCCAGCTCTCCGACCGGCAGCTGTCGGCACTGCGGGGCCGCTGGCTCGGCTTCGTGTTCCAGCAGTTCCATCTCACCGACGGTCTGACCGCCGCCGAGAACGTCGCCACCGGACTGCTGTACGCGGGGGTCCCGCGCCGCAAGCGCCAGCCGCTGGCCCTGGAGGCGCTGGCCCGGGTCGGCCTCGCCCGCCGTGCCCGGCATCTGCCGAACCAGCTCTCCGGCGGCGAACGGCAGCGTGTGGCCATCGCCCGCGCGCTCGTCAACCAGCCCGCCCTGGTACTGGCCGACGAACCCACGGGCGCCCTGGACACCGCCAACGGCAGGGCCGTACTGGACCTGCTGACCGCACTGAACCAGGAGGGGACCACCATCGCGATCATCACCCACGACCGGGACATCGCCGCCCAGTTGCCCCGCCGCGTGGAGATCCTCGACGGTCACCTCGTCGCCGACAGCCACCTCGACACCTCCACCCCGACCGCCGCTTACACAGACGCACTTGGGAACAGCCGGTCATGACCGCCACCCTCACGCCGACAACGCCGGTCGCCGACACCCGCCCCGTCCGGCTGGCCCCCCTCGACATCCTCAGACTCGGACTGCTGGGCATCCGTACCCGAAAGATCCGCGCGGCCCTCTCTGCCCTGGGGATCTCGATCGGCATCGCCACAATGATCGTGGTCACCGGAATCCCGGCCTCCAGCCAGAAGGCCCTGATGAACGAGCTGTCCGCGCTCGGCACCAACATGCTCCAGGCCGTACCGAACTCCACCGGCAACAACCCGGTGCTCCTGCCGCCGCAGTCGGTGGACATGGTCCGCCGCATCGGACCCGTCACGCAGGCCAGCGCGGTCGCCAACACCCACGCCACCGTCTACCGCAACGACCGTGTCGACCCCAACGACTACGCGGGTCTCACCGTCCTGGCCAGCAAGACCAACCTGCTCAAGGCGATCAACGCCAAGGTCCAGTCCGGCCGGTTCCTGAGCCCGGCCACCGAGAAGTTCCCCACGGCGGTGCTCGGTTCGGTGGCGGCCTCCCGCCTGGGCGTGTCCAGGGCGGGCGGCGGGGCGAGCGACTCGCTGATCTACGTCAACAACCGCTGGTTCACCGTCATCGGCGTCCTCGCCAAGACCCCCTTGTCGCCCGACATCGACCGCTCGGTCCTGGTGGGCTGGGACGCGGCCCGTACGCAACTGAAGTTCGACGGCCATCCCACGGTGCTCTACATCAAGGCCGAGGAAGACCGGATGGAAGCGGTACGGCAGGTCCTGCCCGCGACCATCTACCCCGAACTGCCGGGCATGGTCCAGGTCAGCCGCCCCTCCGACGCGCTGGCCGCCAAACGGGCCACCCAGAGCACGTTCTCCGCGCTGTTCCTCGGTCTGGCCGGGGTCGCCCTGCTGGTGGGTGGCATCGGAGTGGCCAACACCATGGTCATCTCCGTCCTCGAACGCCGCCGCGAGATCGGCCTGCGCCGCGCCCTGGGCGCCAACCGGGGCCAGATCCGCAGCCAGTTCCTCACCGAGTCCGTGGCCCTGTCCGGGCTGGGCGGCCTGGCCGGCACCGTGCTCGGCGTTCTGGCCACCGTCGGGTACGCCACCTACCAGGACTGGCCGCCGGTCATCCCGCTCAGCTCGGTGGCCGCGGGCTTCGGGGGCGCGATCGTCATCGGCATGGCCGCCGGCGTGTACCCCTCGATCAGGGCCTCCCGGCTGACCCCGACGGAAGCGCTGGCGACGGCATAGCCGACGCCCGTGCGCCGGTGCGGGCAGGGACGGTAGTCGTCCCTGCCCGCACCGGCGTAGAAGGTGTCTCAGATGGCCTGGGCCGTGGGGAGGATGGTGATCTCGGTGAGGTTGACGTGCCGGGGGACCGCTGCCATGAAGGCGACCGTCTCGGCGATGTCCCCGCTCTGGAGGACGTCGATGTCGTGGATGAGGTCGGCCATCAGCTTGGAGGCGTCGGGGTCGGTGACATGGTCCGGCAGCTCGGTGTCGACCATGCCGGGCTCGATGGTGGCGACGCGGACCATCTTCGGGCCGAGCTCGACGCGCAGCAGCCGGGTGAGGTGGCTGATGTAGGCCTTGGTGCCGGAGTAGATGGAGAACTTGGTCAGGATGCGGGTGGCCGCGATCGAGGACGTGTTGATCAGGTCGGCCGCCTTGCCCTGGGCGGCGGAGTCCGTCAGGTGGGGGAGGAAGGCGGCGATGACGTTCATCAGGCCGCTGATGTTGAGGTCGATCTGGCGCTGCCAGTCGTCGACCTTCAACTCCTCGATACCCGAGATGAGTTGGACACCGGCGTTGTTGAACACCAGGTCGGCCTTGCCGAAGCGGGCGGCGACCTGATCGGCGGCCTGCTGGACGGCGGCACCGTCGGTGACGTCGACGGCGATCGCCAGCGCGGTGCCGCCGGCGGACTCGATGTCCTTCACGATGGTGTCGAGCCTGTCCTTGCGGCGGGCGAGTACGACCACGGTGGCGCCGAGTTCGGCAAGGCGCTTGGCGGTGACGGCGCCCATGCCGCTGGAGGCGCCGGAGACGACGGCGACGCGGTCGGTGAGGGGGGTACCGGTGAGCAGGGCAGCGGACATCACAAAACCTCGATCTCTGTGCTGTTTAACGGTGATTGACGGTGTGTCAGGCGATGGGGGGAGCCGTCAGGCAATGCGGTGCGTCCTGCATTGCGGTGCGTCAGGCGATGCGGAGCGTCAGGCGGCGTCGTCGTACGCGGTGGCCGCGGACTTCTCGCTCCAGGGGGCGAGGTCGTCGCGGATCTGCTGGATCTTCACCTCAAGGCGCTCGATCGTGTCGCGTCCCAGGTAGAGGTGGGTGGGCAGCTTCTCGCTGGAGGTGACCTCGACGATGAGGGCGGCGCCCTTGACCGGGTCCCCGAGCTGGGCGTGGTTGGCCTGGTCGATCCAGTCCAGCGTCACGTGCGCGGGCGTGTCGTCGTAGTCGGAGATGCGGTTCGCGGCCACCGACAGGGAGCTGGTGTCGAGGAAGTCCGTGCGGAACACACCCGGTTCGACCACCATGGACTGGATGCCGAACGGCGCCATCTCGGCGGACAGCGCCTCGCTGATACCGGCGACGGCGAACTTCGACGCGGCGTACATGCTGACGCCGGGCTCGCCCTCGAAGCCGGAGCGCGATCCGATGTGCACCAGCTTGCCCGAGCCCTGCTTGCGCATGACGGGGAGCACGGCGCGGGTGACGTTGATCAGGCCGAAGACGTTGAGGTCGAACAGCGAGCGGGCCTCCGCGTCGGTGACCTCCTCCAGCGCGCCCAGCAGACCGCGGCCGGCGTTGTTGACCAGAACATCGATCCCGCCGAACCGGGCCACGGCGGCGTCGACCGCCTGGGGGATTCCGTTGTTGTCGGTGACGTCCAGAGCGACCGCGAACACGTTTTCGGAATTCTTCAGATCGTCGGGGATGCGCTCCGGATTGCGAACGGCCACCACGACCTTGTTGCCTTCAGCCAGAGCGGCGCGGGTGATCTCGGCGCCAATTCCTCGCGAAGCTCCGGTGACGAACCACGTAGCCATGAGAAATACCTCTCTCGTTGTCTGCCCCTCGAAGGGGTTCGGCGGCTTGCGTGTTTGAGTCTGTCGTCGCCCGAGAGTCGTATGAAGGCAGCGGTTTTCCTGGGTGTCCCACACCCAGGCTGAAAGAACAAGCAGTCGCGTGGGGTGTCCATCCGGCGGCAAGGAGTCACATTGCCTGGACCATTCCTCCCGTACATCCCGCCGGTCTAGTGTGGCCCCATGAGCACTGGGTCCCCTTTGGGTGATTTCCTCAGAGCCCGACGTGAAGGCTTGAAGCCCCAGGACGTCGGCCTTCCCGAGTACGGCCGACGTCGTGTTCCGGGCCTGCGCAGAGAGGAAGTCGCGATGCTGGCCGGGGTCAGCGCCGACTACTACATCAGGCTTGAACAGGGGCGCGAGAACAGTCCCTCGTCCCAGGTCCTCGAAGCCGTGGCCGGGGCGCTGAGGCTCGACGAAGAGGCCTTCGACCACCTCTACCGGTTGTGTCATGCCGCCGAACGCCACCGCCCTGACCGTGAGCAAGGCGAAGTCGGTGCTCAGCTCCAGCAGTTGATGGACGGCTGGGAGCACACCCCCGCGTTCATCATCGGCCCCGCCCTCGACATCCTCGCGGGCAACTCCGTGGCGACCGCCCTGCACATGGGGTTCGACAGATTCGACAACCTGGCCCGCATGGTCTTCGTCGACCCTGCCGGTCGCGAGTTCTATCAGGAATGGGAGCGAGCGGCGCACTCGTGTGTCGCCGAGCTGAGAGCGGCTTACGGCTATGACCCTTTTTCGGCCAGGATCGCCGAGGTGGTGGAGGAACTGTCGGAAGGGAGCGAGGAGTTCGTCGGTCTCTGGGGGCGGCACGACGTGAAAGCCAAGTCCCAGGAAGGCAAACACCTCAAGCATCCACAACTGGGGGACCTGCACATCCGGTTCTCGGCTTTCACCGTGAACGGCGCCCCGCACCAGCAGCTGGTGGTCTACCAGGCGGAGCCGGCCAGCCCTACGGCCACTGCCTTCGAAAGGCTGCGCGCCATGGCGACCGCACCCAAGTACGCGGGGTCCGGCCGGTTGTGATGCTGGGTGCGTGGCACCCAGGAAGCGCTCACCTGGGCGGACGGCGGCCTGGTTGGCATCGGTCGCCGGGGCCACCGTAGACCCATGACCAGCAACGACACACCCAGCAACGACACACCCAGCGCCCCGCACCCGTACGTCGGGATGTGGGTGACCGCGGACGGGTTCATCCGTCAGGAACTGCTGCCGAACGGCCGTTACGACGAGGCGCGTGGCAGCAGGCAGAGCGCCTACACCGGCAGCTACACCGTCACCGGAAACCATCTCGACTATGTCGACGACACCGGCTTCACCGCCACCGGCGACGTCCGGGACGGAGTCCTCCACCACGAACACCTCGTCCTGTACCGCGAGGGCGACCAGCCGGTCCCGCAGGGTGGCTGAGCGACATCATCGGCTACTGCACAGTCAGCGCCTGACTCAACTCGTCAGGCGCCCGGGCCGGTGCGCACAAAGAGGCAGAACGGGTGGCCCACCGGGTCGCACAGAACGCGTACATCGTCCTGAGGCTGGTGGTCCGCCAGGGTCGCTCCCAGGGCGAGGGCATGCTCGACGGCCGATGACAGATCGTCCACCTCGATGTCCAGATGCATCATCATCTGCTGCCCGGAGCGGGCGGAAGGCCAGTGCGGGCGCGTGAAGAGGGGCTCTGTCTGGAAGGACAGCCCGGCAGTGCCGTCGGGCGGTGCGATCTCAACCCAGCCCGGTTCTTCCTTCTGTATCGGCCACCCGAGCAGGCCCTGGTAGAACTGCGCGAGCTCGCGGGCATTCGGTGCATCAAGAGTCGTCGCGGCCAACATGAAACGCGGTTGGGACCTCATGCGGTGCTGCTGCCCGGATTCGCTGCTGAAAGGCCGCCGTCCGTCGTCGGGCGGCTGCCGACGTATCGCCATGCCCTTCGCCTACGACGCCTCGCTCGGATGTGGGCACTCAGTCGGTGCCCCTCGTCGTGTTCCGCCCGTGCACGGAGTCGGCGCTGAGCGAGCCGAGCAGGGAGAGTGCGTCGGCCGAGGTGCTGCCCGGTTCGGCCTGGTAGACGATGAGTTGCTGGGTGGGGGCGCTGTTGACGGTGAACGCCTCGTAGTGCAGTTCCAGGTCGCCGACCTGGGGGTGATGGAAGAGCTTGGCCTCGCGGGTCTTGCCGCGCACGTCGTGACGCGCCCACAGATCGCGGAAGTCGGCGCTCTTCAGGGAGAGTTCGCCGACGAGTTCCCGCAGCCGGATGTCCTCGGGGTCGATACCGGCCGCCCGTCGGAGTGTGGCCACGGTCGATTCGGCCGCCCGGTCCCAGTCGCGGTGGAAGCCGCGCGCGGCCGGGTCCAGGAACGTCATGCGCAGCAGGTTGTCGGAGTGGGCGAAGCCGGCGTACAGGGCGCTCGCGAGCCGGTTGCCGGCAAGCACGTCCAGGGCGTGGCCCAGGACGAAGGCGGGCGTGGTGGTCCAGGTGTCGAGGAGCCGGCGCAGAGGCGGGGCGACACGCTCCACGCGGAGCGCCCGGCGCGTACGTCGGGTGGTCGGCGTGGCCACCTGGAACAGGTGCGCGACTGCTGCGTCGTCCAGTTGCAGAGCGCGTGCCACGGCTTCGAGGATCTGCCGGGACGGGTGCCGTTCGCGGCCCTGTTCCAGGCGCATGTAGTAGTCGGTGCTCACCCCTGCGAGGGTGGCGACCTCTTCGCGGCGCAGACCGGGCACCCTGCGGCGGCCGGTCGTGGGAAGCCCCGTGTCTTCGGGGCGCAGCTGGGCACGCCGTGCGCGGAGGAAACCTCCCAGCGCGTTCTCGGCGGCGGGGCCCTTGTCTGTGTCCATACATCGAGGCTAGGGCGTCACAGTGCCTGGTCGGGACGGATAAGGGGGGTGCGCTTCACCCAGGAAACGAGCACCCCGGACCAACCCCAGCGTGTGAATGGATTCAGGTAGGGATTAATGGTCTGCACCTGCACTGCCTTCGAGGTAGTGAACCGGCCTGGTGTGGTCCTGTCAATGCCGCAAGATGCCGTTTCTTCGCAGGAGATGACGGTTGCCGCGATGGGTTGACACCCGCTTTTCGGGCGCCCATCATCGGTGCGAACTTCGGCGAGTCATCTCACGCCCCCATTGCGTCTCCAGGTCCCAGGCCTTCATGGTCGATCGTTTTGAATCGATTCAAGCACTAAGCGCCAAGCGTCAGGTGTCCAGTTGGGGCAGTTGGTTCCCCATCGATCCGGGAGGTACTCATGCGTCGCCGTCGGCCACCGCTGAACCGAAAGCCCAGTCCAGGGCGCCTAGGGCGTGTGTCGGAAGTCCCTTCGTCCGCCCGAAGGGCGGGCTCTGCGGCGTCTGGTGCGTGCTCTCGGCGTGCGGGGTGGAAGTCCTCGTACTGGACGTACTTGGGCTTTCACCCCGTGCGGCGAGAGTGCGTGCCAGGCGTCGCGGGGCAGAAGGGACTTCCGACACACGCCCTAGTCGGCCTCGTCATGGCGGTGGCCGCCGCGCTGGTCGTGGCCCCCGCGTCGTCCGCGGGTGCGGCACCTCCGTCGGCCGGGAGCGCGTCCGCGACCGCAACTGCCAGACCCCGAGCGGTACTTGACGCCCTGAACTACTCGCCGACCTCGCGCACCCTCAAGCCGACAGCCGTCCACCGCACATCCGGCAGCGTCGCGAACCCGCAGAACGTCCTGAGCGGACAGCCGACGCGGATCTCCGGCTCGCAGTCGGCCATCACGCTCGACTTCGGGAAGGAAGTCGGCGGATTGGTAACGTTGTCATTCGGTGGTGCCAGCTCCAGCGGCCAACGGGTCGGCCTGGCCTTCAGCGAGTCGTCCCTGTACGTGGGCAACAACAGCGACCGCAGCAGTGGCCGCGACGGCGAGGACGGCGCCCTCTACGCCACTGCCTCCGCGGGCGGCACCTACACCATGCCCACGGCTCAACTGCGCGGCGGCTTCCGTTACTTGACGGTCTTCCTCGACACCTCGGGCTGGGTGGACCTCAGGGGCGTCAGCCTCGGCTTCACCGCGGCCCCGGGCAAGGCCAACCCGGCCGACTACGCCAACTACTTCTCCTCAAGCGACGACCTGCTCAACCGGATCTGGTACGCCGGGGCGTACACCGTGCAGCTCAACACCATCGCCTCCCACCAGGGTCGCGCCTGGCCCCCGCCCGCCTCGGCATGGGACAACAGCGCCACCGTCGGTGTCGGTGACTCCGTCCTGGTCGACGGTGCCAAGCGCGACCGTACGGTGTGGCCCGGTGACCTGGGCATCGCCGTACCCACGCAGTACGCGTACTCGGGCGACCTCACCTCGACCCGCAACGCGCTCACCACGATGTACGACGCGCAGTCGGCGGCGGGTGAAATCCCCTGGTCCGGGCCGCCGTTCAACCTCACGGGCTCGGACACCTACCACACCTGGACCCTGCTGGGGACGTCGACGTACTACACGTACACCGCCGACCGGGCGTGGCTGGACTCCGAATGGGCCGACTACAAGCGCGGGATGGCCTTCATCACCGACAAGATCGACGGCAACAACCTGCTCAACGTGACCCGCACCCAGGACTGGGCCCGAGTGGGTCAGGGCGGCGAGAACATCTCCGCCAACGCGCTGCTGTACGGCGCGCTCAAGGGTGGTGCCGCCCTCGCCACCGTCGAGGGCGACAGCGCGCTCGCGGCGAGCTGGAACAGCAAGGCGGCCGCCATCAGGTCCGCCGCCAACTCCCTGCTGTGGGACGCCGCGAAGGGCATGTACAAGGACAACCCCACCAGCGGGCTCTATCCACAGGACGGCAACTCCCTCGCCGTCTGGTACGGGTTGACCGACTCCACTGCCAAGTCGAAGAGCATCATCGCGGGGCTCGGCAAGAACTGGGGCATCTACGGCCCCACCACGCCCGAATGGGGCAGCAACGTCTCGCCGTTCGCCGGCGGCATGGAGCTGAACGCCCGCTTCACCGCCAATGACGACTACGGCGCCCTGGCACAGATCCGCCGCACCTGGGGCCACATGCTGAACAGCGACATCGGCACCAGGAGCACCTTCTGGGAGGGCGTCAAGTCCGACGGCGGCCTCGCCTACGGCGGTTCGTTCATGAGCCTGGCCCACGGCTGGTCCACCGCGCCGACCTCGACGCTCACCTTCGACGTGCTGGGCACCGCACCCGAGTCGTCGACCGGCGCGTACCGTTTCGTCCCGCACCCCGGCGACCTGACCAGCGCCGAGGGCCGCATCACCATGCCCCAGGGCGCTGTCAACGCGTCCTGGTCCCGCGACCCCTCCGCAGGCACCTACTCGGCACACCTGACCAGCCCGTCCGGCACCACCGGCCGTATCGGAGTCCCGAAGCTCGGCGGTGGCAACATCTCGGTGTCCGTGAACGGCACCACCGTCTGGAGCAACGGAACCTTCACGCCCACCTCCGGCATCACCGGCGCGAGCCAGGACGACACCTACGTCTACCTCACCGGCGTCGCTCCGGGCGGCTACAGCGTGACCGCCACCGGACTCGGCAATCCGGCTCCGCCCGCCGAACCCGGTACCGGCGCCCTGCGAGCCGGCTTCACCCGGTGCGCGGGCGAGGGCGGCACCTGCTCCTTCAGCGGGACCCGTTCGGTGGCCTACGGCGCCGGAACGTACACGTACAAGACGGTGACGAGCAGCACCGCCTGCTCCAACGACTCCTTCCGCGGCGACCCGGCGACGAATCTCGTCAAGTCCTGCTACGTCGCCGACGCGGGCGGCCCGCCCGGATACACCGCCTGCGCCGCCGAGAACGGCACCTGCGCGGTGCCCGGCTACAACCGCGACGTCGCCTACGGCGCCAACGGCAACTTCGCCCACCAGGTCACCAACGGCTCCGTCGCCTGCACCAACGCCCACTTCGGCGATCCCATCGACGGCGTCGCCAAGTCCTGCTACCTGCCGCCCGACGGAGCACCGGCGGGCGGCTGGACCAAGTGCGCCTCGCAGAACGGCACGTGCCCGGCCGCAGCTGGACAGCCGGTGATGTATGGCGCGTTCGGGGCCTTCACCACGGCCACCGCCACGGGCGACACCGCGTGCACCGATGCGATGTTCGGCGACCCGATCCCCGGTGAGTCGAAGGCCTGTTACACCGCAACCGGCGGCCCCGTCGGCTACGCCACCAACTGCTCGGCCGAAGGCGGCACATGCGGCTTCAGCGGACAGCAGACCGTCGCCTACGGCGCACGGGGCCGCTTCCTCTACAAGTCGTTCACCGGCGGCACCGGTTGCACGACGGCGGCCTTCGGCACCGACCCACTGCCCGGCGTGAGCAAGTCCTGCTACCTCACGTCCTGAGCGGCGCGACGCCTCCGGCAGCCCCCACTTCCCGCGTGCCAGGGGGCTGCCGGATCACTCCGGATGGGCCACTGCCTCCTTCTGCAGCTGCACCGCCGCGAGCAGGCTCAGCTTCGGCTCCGCCTGGCGCAGGGCCTTCACCGCGGCGACCGAGCCGAGGTCCCCGGTGAAGCCGACGGCGGCCAGTCGGGAGCGGACCCAACGGGCGTGCAGCCGACTCTCGTTGGCTCCGGCGGTGGACTCCACGAGCGCGACAGCGCGTTCCAGACCGAGGCGCTCCTCCGGCGAGGCCCCGGCCAGTGCCTGACGCAGGGCTGCCACGACCACGTCCGAGTCCCGGATGGACAGCACGAAGTTGTTCTTCTCGCTCAGTTTCGTGATTCCCCTCATGGGGCCAGCCTGGCCGTCATGTCCCGTGCCTGCCAAGCGACTTGAGGAGTCCCAGAGGCTCGGTCACCGACCGTCGGCCTGTGCGGTGAGGGCGAAGGCCAGCAGTGCCGTCGTGGTGAAGTCCAGTGAGGGCTCCACGGTCTGCCACGCGCCCACGTCGTCCACGTACCGCGCGCCCTTGCCGTCGAAGTCGGTCCAGGCCCCCGACGGGGGAGCCGCCGTGCACTTCTTCATGGTCGGGAAGCCGTTCAACTCATCGAGCTTCGAGGCGGCGTTGGGGCCGTTGACCACGGCCCCGCGCAGGATGGCGCCCTTGCCGTCGTGACTGCCCCGGAGGTTGGCCAACTGGTGTTCCGGGCAGTGCGGGTAGACCTCGCCCGCACCGATCATGAAGCTGGTGCCCCAAGGGTTGGCACCGAGGGCCCAGCCCCGCTGCTGCCCGGCGAAGGCCGCGTAACGGGTGTCTCCGGTGGCCTTGGCGTAGAGGCGGGCGGTGGCCACCAGCCCGAAGGTGTGCGGTACGGCGTCGAAGTCGTCGTAGACCGCGCCGGCGCCGAACGGATCGTGCCCGGCGCGATCGACACCGTCCTCCAACTGGCGGCGCAGGTCCTTGTAGAGGTCCGCGGCGGCGATGCCGTTCGTGCGGGCGCCGTCCAGGGCGGTGGCCAGGTCGACGTGGGCCAGGGCGCTGACGTCGGCGACATCGAGGGTGCCCTTGACGTCGGAGTCCAGGTAGGCCCGGGCCCAGCGGGCCGAGTCAGCAGTCCAGTCGCCCTTCCTGTCGTCACCCAACTTCGCTGCCGCCAGGGCGAGTTCGGCGCCGGCGAACTCCATGTCGTCCTGCCAGGAGTCCTCGGGGTAGAACGCGCTCGGGAAGGCGGTGACGAGCGGCTCGTCGGGGTCCGGGTCGGTCTCGGCCAGGTCGTACACGGCGGCGGCCTTGTCCAGCCACTCCTGCGCCTCGTCCGGGTCGGTGTCGGCGGCCCGCTGTGCGGCGAGGGCGAAGACCGCGGCCACCCGTCCGGCCAGGCTGGGAGTGATCGCCTCGCCCGGGTCGTTCGCACGGAAGACCGGCCGGTGCTTGATCGTGTAGTCCGGGTCGCCGGGCGACACAACGAGTCGGTCATCGGCCTCCGGCAGCCGCCACACGTCGTGATCCGTCCGTACGGCGTCGTTGCCCGCGCCTATGCCGACCTGCGTGTAGAGCGTCTCGCTGTCCCCGTCCCACATATTGTCCAGCCAGTCCAACCCGTGTGTGGCCTCGGCCGACAGCTCCTTCATGTCCGGCAGGTCCCGCTGGGCGAGCAGGAGTTCGGCGACCGAGTAGGAGGTGGTGCCGGTGAACTTGAGGAAGTCCCCCGCGTCGAACCAGCCACCGGAGACGTCGACTTGGCCGCCGGTCGGGGTCAGCCGCTCGTCGAGCAGCTCGTTGTCCTCCTCGTCGTACTCCGGATCGGCGTACACGGTCGCGTCCTCGTCGGCGAGATGGGACGGGCCGCGCTTGAGGGCACCTACGGAAAGCACGTCGGCTCCGTCGCGCTGGGCCTGGAGGAAGCGGACGTTGTCCCTGACGAGCGGCGTCATCAGCTCGCCGGCACCGGCGACGCGGAAGGCGGGGGAGCGGCCGGCCGCGGTGCCGGTGAGGACGACGCGGTAGGTGCCGGGGGTGTTCAGCGCGGAGAGGTCGGCGGTGCGCACGGAGGGGTACTTGGCGTTCCAGCGGCCGGTGGCGGGACCGAGCCTGCCCGCCGTGACCACCTTGTTGTCGACGTCGAGGACCTTGAAGCGGGCCCCCTTGAGGGCCGCCGAGGGGCCCATGACATAAGCCCGCTTCGTCTCGCCGCGCACATAGCCGACCTGGTCGACCCGGACGGCCACCTCGGTCGAGGAAGGAGGGGTGTCGCCGCCGAAGGGCAGGGCGTGCAGGCTCACGGCTAGGAGCAGGGTGCCGAGTCCCGCGGCGGTGCCGACCAGCAGCCGCGGATTGCGCAGAAAGGTCATGCGCCCACGGTGCCGGGGCCTTCATGAGATGAGGATGAGGACGCCCGGGCCGGGGTCGCCGGCAGCCGCAGCTCGGCGATCAGGCCGCCGCCGGGAGCGTCCGCGAGGCGAGCGGTGCCGTGATGCAGCGCGGCCACCCAGCGGACGATGGCGAGCCCCGCCCCCGTCCCCGAAGCGGCTCCGGAACCCCCGGTGACACCCCGGGCGAAGACCCGCTCCCGGTCCGCGGGCGGCACACCCGCCCCGTGATCACGGACCGCGACGAGACCTTCGGCGACGGTGACCTCCACCGGCGACCCGGCCGGGCCACCATGGCGCTGGGCGTTCTCCACCAGGTTCCGCACCGCCTGCGCCAGCAGGTCCGGATCGCCGAGCACCACCACCGGCTCGGAGGTCACCGTGACGCCCTCGTGGTCCGGCAACTCCTCGACGGTGATCTCCACCAGCTGGTCGAGGCGCAGAGGCACCAGCTCGGCCCGCTGCGCACCGGCCTCCATACGGGCCCTGGCGAGCAGCCCGGTGACCAGCCGGCTGAGCCGGTCCACGAGCCGTAGCGCCTCGTCGGAAGAACCACGTCCCTCGACCACGAGCCGCAACGTCGCCAGCGGTGTTCGCAGCTCGTGCGCCGCCTCGGCCAGGAACTGCTCCTGCTGCGCCAGCCCACGCAGGGCGGGACGCATGGCCCGCCCTGACAGCAGATGGCCGACGGCCGCCGCGCAGCAGACCAGAGCCGTGCAGCCGAGCACCAGCCAGCGCACGAGGACCTCGTGATCGTGCTCGCTGCGCGCCAGCTCCGTACCGACCAGCACGGCCGCACCGATCCGGTCGCCGTCCCAGACGGGAGCGGCCGCCCACCGCAGCCGCCCCCCGTGTCGGGCAGGGGCGCTGAGGACGACGGTCTCCTGTTCGTCGAGGACTCGCTGCCAGACCTGGTCGAGCCGCTCTTCATCGGGCAGTGCCGAGCGTGCGGGCACGACGTTCCGAACCGACGGCGATGCTCCCGACTCCGTCTGATTCGTCTGGAGAACGGCCAACACCTGTGCGCCCTGCGCGAGTTCGTCCTCGTGCAACGGCTCCAGGTGCAGCACCCCCGCATCGAACCAGACGGCCCGCGACAGTCCGACGGCGCGGCTGCCGACCTCGTGGTCGAGGCCGGACCGGCGGGATCCGGCATCGATGCGGATGGCGACAGCGGCGAGTACGACGAGACAGGCGGCGGTGGTCGCCGCGAACAGGAGCGTCATCAACCGGCGGGTGCGCCGCAGCCGGGCGACCGCGGGGGAGAGGGCGGACGCTGTGTCCCGGCGGATCACGCCCGCGCCTCGTCGCCCAGCCGGTAGCCGACGCCGCGCACCGTGGCGATCGGATCGGGCGGCCCGAGCCGCCGTCGCAACTGGCCGATCAGCACGTCCACGACGTTGGACATCGGCTCGCTCGCCTCGTCCCAGCAGCTCTCGATCAGCTCGGTGCGCGTCACCACCTCGCCGGCGCGCAGCATCAGGACCTCCAGCACCGCGAACTCCTTGGCCGACAGGGTGAGCAGCACCCCGGCCCTGGACACGCGGCGCCGTGGCAGATCGACCTCCAGGTCTCCCGCCCGCAGGAGCGGCGGCCGCGCGGGCTGTTCCCTGCGGCACAACGCCCGTACCCGTACGACCAGTTCGGCGAAGGCGAACGGCTTGACCAGGTAGTCGTCCGCGCCGTGCTCGAACCCGGCCACCCGGTCGCTCACCGTGTCCAGCGCCGTCAGCAGCAGGAAGGGCAGCGTCGATCCCGCCCGCCGGTGTCCGGCGAGCAGCGTGAGCGAGTCACCGTCCGGCACCGAACGGTCGGCCACCACACAGTCGTAGCGATTGACGGAGAGCTTGAGATCCGCCTCGGCCAGAGTCCGCGCGAGGTCCACCGCGAACCCGGCATCCCGCAGCTGAGCAGCGACGACGGGTCCCAGCTCGGGATCGTCCTCCAAGACCAATACGCGCATGGGCCGGAGCTTAGACGGTGCGGGTGTCAGGGCCGGACGATGCGACTTTCGTCGCGCGTGAGTGCGACGAACGGGTGCTGTGTGTTCACGCGACGATGCCTACCGTTGGCGCGTGGACGTGAAGACGAAGGCCCTCGACCTCCGGAAACACCTGGGCACGGCAGACATGTGGTCCTGGCGGCGGATTGTCGGCGAGACGCTGCTGGCCCTCCTCCTGGTCGCGTCCGCGGTGGCGGGCCTGACGGGCGAGGGCGCGTTGTGGACGGCCGCCGCGGCAGCCGTCACCGTGGTGGCCTCGCTGCTGCGGAGGGCTTTCCCGGCGACCGTGCTGGTCCTCGTGGGCGCGGTCGCCGGCGTGGTCGGTGGTGTCTGGATGGCCCTGATCATCGTGAGCTGGTCGGCGGGTTCGCGGATCGAGGCACCGCGGCGGGCGCTCACGGTGTTCGCGGCCGGCTACGTCCTGTACGCGGGCCTGTCCGTCACCCACACGACGCTCGGCCTGCTCCCGGCGCAGGCGCTGCTGTTCAGCACGCTCGCGTTCCTGGCCACAGCGGTCGTGCCCGGGCTCACCAGTCGCTACCGCGCCCAACGGCGCAGGCTCCTGCGCGCGCTGCACGAGCACAACGCCCAGTTGCTGCGCGAACGCGAGATGGTCGCGTCCCACGCGCGCCTTCGGGAGCGGCAGCGCATAGCCCAGGACATGCACGACAGCCTCGGCCACCAACTGGCACTGATCGCCGTCCACACGGGCGCCCTTGAGGTGGACCGGGACCTGACGGACGGGCAGCGCGAGGTGGTCGGAGTGCTGCGGGAGGCGTCCGTGGCCGCGATGCACGAACTGCGCGAAGCCGTCGGCATCCTGCGCGACGGCACCCCCGAGCCGACGCGGGAGCACGAGGGCGACACGGAGTCCGCGCGCCGGGGTGTCGCGGGCGTCGACGGCCTGGTCGCGGCGTCGCGGGGGGCGCGGGCGGCGGTGGAGCTGCGCCGCACGGGCGAGGCACGGCCACTGGCCCCCGCCGCGGACCATGCGGTCTACCGGATCGTGCAGGAAGCGCTGACGAACGCCCTCAAGCACGCGCCGGGCGCCCCGATCACCGTAGAGCTGCGCTACGAGCCGGATTCCCTGGTCGTCGAGGTCGCCAACGGGCCGGCGCCCGCGACGACCGCCGGCGACCGGGTGCCGGTGGTCAGCGGCGGGCAGGGCCTGACGGGACTGCAGGAACGAGCCCGGCTGGTCGGCGGCATGGTGCATGCCGGGCCCGCGCCCGACGGCGGGTTCCGCGTCGCGGGCGTGCTGCCCTACGGTCCCCGGTCCCCGCAGCCGGCACAGCGCGGTCGGCAGCGAGCGGACCGGACGCGGACAGAGTCGACGTTCGTCGATGCGGCGAACGACTTCCGGGGGCAGAACGAGGGCGTGGCGCCCGGCGACGGTGGTGCGGACATCGACCGGTCCGGTCCGCCGGACATGCAGAAGGAGTTCGACATCGCCATGGGACGCACCAAGAAGCGGGTAGCGATCGGATGTGGCACCGCACTGCTGGCCTTCGTGGTTCTCGGGGTGGTTGCCGTCGTGTTGATCTTCAACCTGGCGGGCAAGGAGTACGACAAGCTCTATATCCGGCCGTCGGTCTACAACTCGGTGAAGGTCGGGGACACCGAGACGGCAGTGCGGGCCAAGCTGCCGCGCGGCAAGTCGTTCGTCGCCCCGGCCATGGACGAATCGGGGCCCGCCGTGCCGCGGGGAGCGACGTGCTCGTCCTACCTGTCGACGGAGTTCGGGCCGAAGGACGGGGACAAGTCGACCGCCTACCGTTTCTGCTTCAAGGACGGCAAACTGATCGAGAAAAAGACCTATCTGGTCGGATAGCAGCCATCGCCGCACGCCTGCAGGAGAGTCGTGATCAGAGTCCTCGTAGCGGATGACGAACCGCTGATCCGGGCGGGCATCAGGATGATCCTCACCTCCGCCGCCGACATCGATGTCGTGGCGGAGGCGGCCAACGGTCGGGAGGCGGTCGACCTGGTCCGTGCCCATGCCGTGGACGTGGCGCTGCTCGACATCCAGATGCCGGTGCTGGACGGGCTGTCCGCACTGAGCGAACTGCGGCGAGCGGCGCCGTCCGTACGTCCGCTGATCCTGACGACGTTCGGCGAGCGGGAGAACGTGCTGCGTGCGCTGAGCCAGGGCGGCGCCGGGTTCCTGCTGAAGGACTCGGCGCCCGTCGAGCTGATCCAGGCGGTACGGGCGGCGGCGGCCGGGGACGCGTATCTGTCGCCCGGCGCCACGCGACACGTGGTCGACTCGCTCGCCTCGGGGCAGGCCGCCGCACGCGGCGACGAAGCGCGGCAGCGTCTGAAGACACTGAGCACCCGGGAACTGGAGGTGCTCGCACTGCTCGGTGAGGGGCTGTCGAACGCCGACGCGGGGACACGGATCCATGTGAGCGAGGCGACGGTGAAGACGTACGTCAGCCGGATCCTGACGAAGCTGGAGTGCGAGAACCGTGTACAGGCGGCGCTGCTGGCACGGGACGCGGGGCTGGAGCCGGGGGTGCATCCCCGTTGACATGGGAGAGCAGGGGGGTGATCCGGTGAACCGAAAAAACCGGCACGCTCAGCCGCCGACGTCCTGGGCGCAACGGAACCCCGTGTGCCCACTGGAACTGTCCGCCGTGTTCGCACTGCGCGCGGCCACCCGGTAACGGTTGCAGTAGGAGGCATGGCACATGTGGGAGCCCCCGCGGATGACCTTCGCGGTGCCGGTCGCAGGCCCGGTCGGGTCGGCCCCCGCCAAGTGGTCAGTGGTCCACCAGTCCGCGCACCACTCCCACACGTTGCCCGCCATGTTGTAGAGACCATGGCCGTTGGGCGAGAAGGCGTCCACCGGTGCCGTACCCCGATAGCCGTCCGCCGCCGTGTTCTTCGTCGGGAACGTGCCCCTGAAGATGTTGCAGCGGTACTCGCCGCCGGGGTTCAGCTCATCGCCCCACGGATAGCGTGCCTGCTCCAGGCCGCCCCGCGCCGCGTACTCCCACTCCGCCTCGGTCGGGAGGCGTTTTCCCGCCCAACGGGCGTACGCGGACGCGTCGTTCCAGGACACGTGGGTGACGGGGTGGTTGCCGCGGTCGGCGACCGAACTGCCCGGTCCCTCCGGGAGGTTCCACGCGGCGCCCGACACCGCGCACCACCACGGGGTGGCCTCGGGGCGAGGGGAGTCGCGGCGCAGGATCCCGGGAAGGAAGGCCGCGAAGACGTACGACCATCCCAGGCGTTCGGCGTCCGTCACATGCCCGGTCTCGGCGACGAACTCCGCGAACCGGTCGTTGGTGACCGCGCAGACGTCCATGCGGAACGGGGAGAGCCGCACCGGGCGTACCGGGCCCTCGCCGTCCGCCGGGAAACCCTCGCTGTCCTCCGCGCCCATCAGGAACTCGCCGCCGGGCAGGAGCACCGTCCCGTCCGAAGCGGGTCGTCTCCGTGCCTCCTGCGGCAGCGGTCGTAGCGGCTTCGGTGGTCGGCCGGTCGACGGCATACAGCAGTGAGGAGACGGTATGGGGGCGTCGGTCACGTCAGTACCGTACGTGTGATCAAGCGGCGTCACGAACACACCGGAGATCGCTCATTCCACGATCGCCATCGCCTGATCCGTCGCGCTGAGCCGCCTGACCCCGTCCGCCGTGCAGGTCACGACATCCTCGATCCGCACCCCGAACCGCCCCGGCAGATACACCCCGGGCTCGACGGCGAAGCACATGCCGGGCACCAGCGCGGTCTCCTCGCCCTCGACCAGATACGGCGGCTCGTGGGTCGCGATGCCCACGCCGTGGCCGGTGCGGTGGGTGAAGTACGTTCCGTACCCCGCGTCCGCGACGACCGTGCGGGCCCGCTGGGCGACGTCCTGGCAGGAGACGCCCGGGGCGACCGCCTCGAAGGCCGCCTGCTGGGCCGTACGGACGAGGTCGTGGACCGTGCGCTCCTCCTCCGTGGGTTCGCCGACGTGGACCGTGCGGGCGGTCTCGGAGGCGTAGCCGTCCCTGAGGCCGCCGAAGGCGAGGACGACCGTGTCGCCGTGCTCGATCACCCGGTCGCCGGCCCCGTGGTGGGGGTCCGCACTGTGCGGGCCGGAGGCGACCACCGTGAAGTCGACCTGGCTGTGGCCGTGTTCGCGGAGCAGACGGGCCAGGTCGGTGGCCACGTCGATTTCGCGGCGGCCGGTGAAACGGACGGAAAGGATCTCCTCGTACGCCGCGTCCGCCGCCGCTCCCGCCACGGCGAGACGGGCCACCTCGTGCTCGTCCTTCACCGCGCGGAGCAGCGGGAGTACGACGGTCAGCGGGCGGTAGGCCGTCAACGGCAGGGCCTCCTGAAGGCCCAGCAGGTGCAGGGCCCAGGTCGTGTCGGAGACGCCGTAGCGGCCATTGGGGAGGAGGAGGCCGGTGGCGGCGGCGTACGGGTCCTGACCGTCGCTCCAGTCGGAGACGCGTACCGCGCCCGCGGCGGGGGCGGCCTCCGCGGCGGGGCGTTCCAGGGCCGGGACCAGCAGGCGGGGTTCGGCGCCGGGGGAGAGCACGAGGAGGGTCAGGCGCTCGGTCGCCGCGGCGGGACGGTAGCCGCACAGCCACACCAGGTCGGGGCCGGGGGTGATGAGCAGCCCGGCGAGGCCGGCCTCGATCGCTTCCCTTGCGGCCCTGGTCATACGGGCCGCGTAGTCCGGCTCGCTGAACTCCGTGGAGGGCGTGGGGGCGGCGTTCATGGGTCTCCTCGGACGTGGCCGTCATCCGGTTCATCGTCCGAGGGGCGGGGTGCGGGGTGCCTGGGGGCGTAGGCCGACCGGGTGAGGGTTCAGGCCGCCTCGGGGCCGAGTGAACGCTCCGCCACCCGGATCAGATGGCGGTGGAAGACCTCGCGGGTGTCCGGGGTCAGCGTGCGCAGCGCCACCAGCGCGGTGATCACCACGTCGCAGAGCTCGCCCTGCACGTCCTCCCAGGTGTGGGTGACACCCTTGCGGGGGTTCTGGCCGAGCGCGCCGATGACGGCCTCGGAGACCTCACCGACCTCCTCGGAGAGCTTCAGCATCCGCAGGAGAAGACCCTCGCGGCCGCCCACCGGCTGATCCGTCTCCAGCCAGGTCCACAGGGCGTCGACGGACTTCCAGAGGTCCTCGGAGGACGTGTCGTGCTCACTCATGCGGAGCAGCCTCCCACGGGCTGCCACCCCTCTCGCACGGGCCACCCATTCCTCCCGGACGGGCCATTACTCCCCGAACAGCGCCTCCTGTTCCTCGAAGAGCGCCGTCTGCGTGTCGTCGCCGCCCTCCTTCTCCCGCAGCCGGCGATTGCGCGCCCCCACGATCAGCGCCGTCACCAGCCCCGTCGCCCCGAGCGCCGCCGGCACCATCCAGCCCCGGTTCACCGTGTGGCCGAGCGCGTGGTCCAGGGAGAGCCTGCCGGGGCCCGTGACCGCGAGACCGGCCGCCGTCAGGCCCAGCGTGGCCGCGTACTCGTAGCCGCCGCTCTGGTTGAAGAAGCCGTTGGGCGCGTGCACCGCGGACGCGCCGGTCATCGCCCCGGCCGCCGCCGCACCCGCCGCCGGGGTCGCGAGGCCCAGCGCCAGCAGCGTGCCGCCGCCCGCCTCGGCCAGCCCCGCCGCCGTCGCGCTGGCCCGGCCCGGCGCGTACCCGACGGACTCCATGAACTGGCCGGTCCCCTCGATGCCACCCCCGCCGAACCAGCCGAGCAGTTTCTGCGCGCCGTGGGCGGCCAGCACACCCCCGGTTCCCAGCCGGAGCAGCAGCAGGCCCAGATCGCGTCGGTCGTAAGCGCTCACGATGACTCCCAGTACGAGAAGTGGAACGAGACCCCCCTCGCGTTTCCACCGTCGCACCGCTCACACCCGTCCGGGACACCCGGGCCGCCGTTCGGGTGGCGGCCTCGTGGACGCGGTGTGAGTCTGACTGGCATGACGATTCAGACCGCCAGACTCAGCGACCCGGCCGTCCGCGCCTTCGTCACCGCTGTCAACGCCCATGACCGGGACGCCTTCCTGGCCCTGCTCGCGCCCGGCGCGACCATGGCGGACGACGGCAGCGACCGCGACCTCGACGACTGGATCGACCGGGAGATCTTCTCCTCCAACGGCCATCTCGACGTCGACAACGAGTCCAACGGCGGCCGTTCCCTCCTCGCCCACTACCGCAACGACGCCTGGGGCGAGATGCGCACCCGCTGGGACTTCACGGTCGGCGAGGACGGCAGGATCGCCCGCTTCGAGACCGGCCAGGCGTAGAGATCCCGTACGGCCTCTTGCCTTCGTGTGCGCTCCAACTCCTAACGTTCTCAGGCATGGAGATCACACGCACTCTCGGCCGTTCCGGCATCGAGGTCAGCGCGCTCGGGTTCGGCTGCTGGGCGATCGGCGGGGAGTGGCAGGCCGCCGATGGACAGCCCCTCGGCTGGGGCAGGGTCGACGACGAGGAGTCCGTACGGGCGATCCGACGCGCCCTCGACCTGGGCGTCACCTTCTTCGACACGGCGGACACCTACGGCGCCGGGCACAGCGAGCGAGTGCTGGGACGGGCGCTGGGCAAACGGCGTGACGACGTCGTCCTCGCCACCAAGTGGGGCAACGTCTTCGACGAGAACACCCGCACCCTCACCGGCCACGACCACACCCCGGCCTACGCCCGCCACGCGCTCACCGCGTCCCTCGCCCGCCTCGGCACCGACCACGTGGACCTCTACCAGCTCCACCTCTCCGATCTCGACCCGGCGCTCGCGGCCGAACTCCGGGACCTGTGCGAGGAGTTCGTGAGCGAGGGTCTGATCCGTGCCTACGCCTGGAGCACCGACGACCCGGCCCGCGCCGCGGTGTTCGCGCAGGGGGAGCACTGCGTGGCCGTACAGCATGCGCTGAACGTGATGCAGGACGCCCCCGACATGCTCTCCCTGTGCGAGGAGTCGAACCTGGCGAGCATCAACCGCAGACCGCTGGCGATGGGGTTGCTGGCAGGGAAGCGCCAAGGGTCGCAGGACGCCGGCGACATCCGCAGCAACCCCCCGGCCTGGCTCCAGGGCTTCGGAGACGGCACGACGGCCGACCCGCAGTGGCTGGCGAGGATCGACGCGCTGAAGGAGATCCTGACGAGCAACGACCGTACGCTCGCACAGGGCGCGTTGGCCTGGCTGTGGGCGCGCAGCTCACACACGATCCCGATCCCGGGTTTCCGTTCCGTGGCCCAGGCGGAGCAGAACGCGGCAGCAATGGAAAAGGGACCGCTCACCGCCGACCAGCTGACCGAGGTCAACCGCATTCTCGAACGGTGAGCGGAAGCGCCCCGTAGGGGCGCGGCGAACTGCGCGACCAGCCACGACGACGCCGCGGCCGAACGACTGACTAGGACCCCTGAGCGACCGCCTGCTCGGTCAATGTGATCTGCCCCGCCTTGATCGTCGCCAGCCGCGGCGACCGCCGAGCGATCGACGAGTCATGCGTGACCAGGATGAACGTCAACCCGTACTCGTGCCACAGCCCTTCCAGCAGTGCCATGATCTCGTCCCGCATCGACTCGTCGAGGTTGCCGGTCGGCTCGTCGGCCAGCAACACCTTCGGCTTCTTGACCAGCGCACGCGCGATGGCCACCCGCTGCTGCTGACCACCCGACAGTTCTGAGGGCGCGTGGGTGAGCCGCTCACCCAGCCCTACCGAGCGGAGCGCCTCCGCGGCCCGCTCACGCCGTTCCGCCGGCTTCACACCGAGCGGGACCAGCGCGGTCTCGACGTTCTCCTGAGCGGTGAGCGTCGGGATCAGGTTGAACGACTGGAAGATGATGCCGATCTTCTCGGCCCGCAGCCGCGTCAGCTTGGCCTCGCTGATGCGCGCGAGGTCGACGCCGTCCAGCTCGACGCTGCCCTCGGTCGGCCGGTCGAGGCCGCCGATCATCTGGAGGAGGGTGGACTTGCCGCCGCCGGTGGGGCCCTGGATGACCAGCTGGTCGCCGTCCTCGATGGTGAGGTCCACGCCACGCAGTGCCTCGATCGTCTCCTTGCCGCGCGAGTAGCGCTTGGTGACGCCGGTGAGTCTGTACATGAGAGCTCCGTAGAGGAAGAGGGGGGTGGGGCGCCGCGTCCCGGGGGGAGTGGACACGGCGCCCCAGCACAGGGGGGTGTTACGAGACGCTGCGCAGCGCGTCGGCAGGCCGCATCCGGGAGGCACGCCAGCCGCCCATCGCACCGGCGATCAGACCGCCGGTCACCGCGAGGCCCACCGCGAGGGCGATGGTGGTCATCGAGACCGGCGCGGACAGCGCGATCTCCATGGTGTTCTGGGTGGACTGCTGGCCGGGGCCGCCGCCACCGCCAGGGCCGCCCGCGCCGCCACCGCCGCCGGTGTTGCCGAGCTGTGCGGTCAGCTTGGGGCTGATCATGGTGACGGCGTACGCGGCGGCGAGGCCGAGGCCGATGCCGAGGACACCGCCGAGCAGGCCGTTCACCATCGACTCGCCGACGACCTGCCGGGTCACCCGGCGGCTGGGCCAGCCGAGCGCCTTCAGGGTGCCGAACTCACGCACCCGTCGGGAGACCGCCGAGGAGGTCAGCAGCGCGGCCACCAGGAAGGCGGCGGCGAGAACGGCGATGGAGAGCCACTTGCCGACGCTGGTCGCGAGGTTCGAGGCGGTGGACAGCGAGCCGGAGACGGTCTCCGCGAGGTCGGCGGAGGTCGTGACGGTCGTACCGGAGATGTTCTTCTGGATCGCCGCCTTGACCGCGTCGATCTTCTGGGAGTCGGTCGCCTTGACGTAGACCGTGGTGACCTGGTTCTTGGCGTCGGCCAGCGTCTGCGCCTGCTTCAGAGGCAGGTAGACGTCGGTGGTGGACTCGCTGCTGTCGGGCGTCGCGATGCCGATGATCGTGTACTTGGTGCCGGAGATCGTCAGGGTCTTGCCGACCTTGAGGGAGTTCTCCTTGGCGTACGACTTGCTGACGACCGCGACCTTCGCGTTGGTCTGCGTGGCCGTGAAGGTCTTGCCGGTGGTGATCTTCGAGCCGGCCAGCGGGCCGAGCGTCTGGTCGGTGACGTCCACGCCGGCGACAGAGTAGGAGTTCACGTCGAAGTTGGCGCCGCCGCCCTGCACCTGGGGCGCGGCGGTGCTGCCGCTGCTGTTGCCGCCGCCGCCCGGACCGCCCTGGCCCTGCGACTGGGAGGAGCCGCTGCTCTGCGACTGCGCCTTGCCCTGGGTGAAGGAGCCGTCGACCTTGGTGACGTTCAGGGTCAGCGCGCCCACCGCGCTCGCCACGCCACTCTGCTTGGAGACCTTGGTGACCACGCTGGACGCCAGGGCCTGACCACCCTGGGTCATCACGCGGTCGGAGCTCTGCGTGTCGTCGCTGTCGTTGGAGCTGGCGTCGAACTGGAAGTTCGGTCTGCCCGAACTGTTGTCCGTCGGCGCCGACCGTGCCTTGGTGACGGTCATGTCGGTGCCGAGGCCGTAGAGCGACTTCAGGACCTTGTCCTGAGCCTGTGTCATACCGGCCGACACCGAGTTCACGGTGATGACCAGGGCGATACCGAGCGCCAGACCCAGAGCGATGACCAGAGCCGCCTTCTTGCGCCGGCCCAGCTCGCGCTTGAGATAGATGCCAAACATCCCGTTCCTCGAAGGTTCTTGGCGCCCGCTGTGGGCGCGGCATCAAGGTAGGGACGCAGCATTGCGGGGCCGTGAGTAAGGGATGTGTGCAGGCTGAGAAGGGATGTGCGTGAGCTGAGAATGTGCGCGGCGGCCGTCCACGGGCCGGTGCGCACCTCGCGGTCCCACGCGAGATCCACCCCCACCCGGCCCATGGACGGCCGCCGCCTCCCCCCTCGGGCGGTCAGCGGAACGCCACTCCTCCATATGTGTAGCTCTTGTGGAGGAGACGTGACGAGCATAGGCCGCCGACCGGCCCGTATGGGGCGGATGAACACATTCCGCTTGTGGAAATCGGCTGCCCGGCCACGCCCACGGCCGCTCAGCCACGCCCCACGTACGGCATCGCCGTCGCCAGTACGGTCGCGAACTGCACGTTCGCCTCCAGCGGCAGCTCCGCCATGTGCCGCACCGTGCGCGCCACGTCGGCCACGTCCATCACGGGTTCCGGCGCGACCTCCCCGTTGGCCTGCAGCGCCCCGGTCCCCATGCTCGCGGTCATGTCGGTCGCCGCGTTCCCGATGTCGATCTGCCCCACCGCGATGCCGTACGGCCGCCCGTCCAGCGACAGGGACTTGGTGAGGCCTGTGAGAGCGTGCTTGGTCGTGGTGTAGGCGACGGAGTGCGGCCGGGGCGCATGAGCCGAGATCGACCCGTTGTTGATGATCCGGCCGCCTTGCGGGTCCTGTTCCTTCATCTGCCGGTACGCCGCCTGCGCGCACAGGAACGCCCCGTTGAGGTTGGTGTCCACCACATGCCGCCAGGCGTCGTACGGCAGTTCCTCCACCGGCACCCCGCCGGGACCGAACGTCCCCGCGTTGTTGAACAGCAGGTCGACCCGGCCGAACCGCTCCACGGCGGCACCGAAGAGCGCGGCCACGTCCTCGGGCCGCGAGACATCCGTGCGTACGGTGAGAGCGGCGCCCTCGGGCACCACGGCCGCCGTCTCCTCCAGCGTCTGCGTCCGCCGCCCCGCCAGTACCACCGACCAGCCCGTACCCAGCAGTTCCACCACGACCGCGCGGCCGATCCCGGAGCCCGCGCCGGTCACCACCGCGGTCTTCGCATTCTTGGTGTCCATGGGCCCGCAGCGTAGGTGAGGCTCCACGAGACGGAAGTCCCGGTCCGTCATGCGGGTGCCGCCGCCCCCGCGGGCACGGAGGTGGGGAACCCGGGGCTCACACCGGCGTGACGACCCCGACGTGCTCCCCGGCGACCTCTCCCGGGTAGCGGACGCCGATCCGGTCCCGTACCGCGTCGAGCGTCCGCATCACCGCGAGGGTGCCCTCCAACGGCACCAGCGGAGACTCCTTCTCACCGGCCCGCAGCGCCCGCATCACCTCGCGGGCCTCGTGCTTGAGGCTGTTGCGGGGCCCGTCGGCCGGGTCGGCCACGAACTCCTCCGGGTCCCGGCCGTCCCGGTGCAGGACGAAACGGTCCGGGTGGAAGAAGCCGTTGGGGATGTCGATCCGGCCCAGCGATCCGGTGACCGAGGCGATCGTGGCGGTGCCGCCGGTCAGGGAGCAGTGCAGCGAGGCGAGCGCACCGCTGTCCCAGGAGAGCAGCGCGCCGGTCTGCAGGTCGACGCCCTCCTCGGACAGCACCGCCTTCGCCGTGACGTCCGACGGCTCCCCGAGCAGCAGATGCGCGAACGACACCGGATACACCCCGAGGTCGAGCAGCGCACCGCCACCCTGTGCCGGGTCCCGCAGCCGGTGCGCGGGCGGGAAGGGCCCGGCGAGCCCGAAGTCGGCCTGCACGGTGCGGACTTCACCGATCGCGCCGTCGTCGACGAGGGCCTTCAGCCGCCGGACCAGCGGATTGCAGTACATCCACATGGCCTCCATGAGGAAGCGGTCGTGCTCCTTGGCGAGCGCGACGAGCTCCTCGGCCTCCCGGACGTTGAGCGTGAACGCCTTCTCGCACAGCACATTGCGTCCGGCGGTCAGACACAGCCCGGCGGCCGCGCGGTGCGCCGAGTGCGGGGTCGCCACGTACACGACATCGATGTCCGCGTCCTCGGCCAGGGCGCCCCAGTCGCCGTAGGCCCGCTCGATCCCGAACCGCTCCGCGAACGCCTTCGCCGAGTCCTCGGACCGCGAGGCCACCGCGACGACCTCCGCGTCCGGCAGATCGACGAGGTCAGCGGTGAACGCGGCCGCGATCCCACCCGTCGCCAGAATCCCCCAGCGCACGCTCTGCTCCGTCATCCCGGCTCCACCCTCGCTCACATGACCGTCGCCACCTTGTACGAGCTGAGAGCATAGGTGCCCGGGGGTCCGGGGGTTCCCCCCGGGACAGCGCAGTGCTGGGAGAGGGAGGGGCACATGCCCGAGCAGGGGGCGTCGACACCGCACGTGGAACAGCAGGCGGCCGTACCGGACGCGGAACCGGCCGCCATCGCCGTGCGCCGCACAAGCCTGCTCGTCACCCTCCTCCTCGGCGGCCTCACCGCCACGCCACCGCTGGCGATGGACATGTACCTCCCCTCGCTGCCGGAGGTCACCGACTCGCTGCACGCGCCCGCCGCCACCGTCCAGCTCACCCTCACCGCCTGTCTGCTCGGCATGGCGCTCGGACAGCTGGTGGTCGGCCCGATGAGCGACCGCTGGGGCCGCCGGCGCCCGCTGCTGACCGGTCTCCTGGTGTACGTCGTCGCCACCGCGCTGTGCGCCCTCGCGCCGACGGTGGAGTTCCTGGTCGCCTTCCGCCTCGCGCAGGGCCTCGCGGGCGCGGCGGGCATAGTGATCGCCCGGGCCGTGGTCCGCGACCTGTACGACGGTGTGGCGATGGCCCGCTTCTTCTCCACCCTCATGCTGATCGGCGGGGTCGCGCCGATCGTGGCGCCGCTGATCGGCGGGCAGATCCTGCGGGTGACGGACTGGCGGGGCGTCTTCGTGGTCCTGACGGTCATCGGCGCGCTGCTCGCCGCCCTGGTCTGGGCGCGACTGCCCGAGACCCTGCCGGCGGCCGACCGGCACACCGGTGGTGTCGGCGACGCCCTGCACTCGATGCGCCGACTGCTCTCCGACCTGCCCTTCACCGGCTACATGCTCACCGGCGGCTTCGCCTTCGCCGCCCTGTTCGCCTACATCTCGGCGTCCCCGTTCGTGATCCAGGAGATCTACGGAGCCTCCCCGCAGACGTTCAGCCTGCTGTTCGGCGTGAACTCGGTCGGCCTGGTCGTGGTCGGCCAGATCAACGGCAAGGTGCTGGTGGGACGGGTCAGCCTGGACCGGGTGCTGGGCGCGGGCCTGCTGATCGTGACGGCGGCGGCCACGGCCCTGCTGCTGATGTCGACGGGGGTCTTCGGCGAGGTGGGTCTGGTGCCCGTGGCCGCGGCCCTCTTCGTCCTGATGTCGGCGATGGGCGTCACCCTGCCCAACGCCCAGTCCCTCGCCCTCCTGCGCACCAAGCACTCCGCGGGCTCCGCGTCCGCCCTGCTCGGCACGTCCTCCTTCCTCATCGGCGCGATCGCCTCCCCACTGGTCGGGATGGGCGGGGAGGACACGGCCGTCCCGATGGCGGTCGTGCAACTGGCGGCGGCACTGGTAGCGCTTGCGTGTTTCATGGCAATGTGCCGTCCTTGGAACAGGCGTACGACTATGGAGGGAGCGGAGAACTGAGCGCACCGAGACTGCGCAGCGACACACCGGAGAGGGCCGGGCTCGACCCCGACGAACTCCGTCATCTCGTCCGGGAGTTCCACGCGCTCACCACCGGTGACCGCCCCTGGGCCGCGGGCGCCGCCCTGGCCGCCGGGCGCGGGCCGGTGATCGCCGTGGAGGAGGCGGCGGGCTGGGCCGTCCGCTACGAGTCCTACGACCCCGAGACGGACGCGGGCGTGGAACTCGCCCCGGAAGCTCGTGTCCCCGTCAGCGTGGACACCCCCTTCGACCTGGCCTCCCTCACCAAGCTGTTCACGGCGGTGGCGGCGGTGCAGCAGATCGAGCGCGGCACGCTGGGCATCGACGCCAGGGTGGGGGCGTACCTCCCGGAGTTCACGGCGGCCGCGACCCACGGCATCACCGTCCGCGAGCTGCTCACCCACACCTCGGGTCTGCGCCCCGAACTTCCCCTCTACGACTGTGCCGACGACAAGGAACGTCTGAACCTCCTGCGCGCCGAGCCGCCCATCGGGGTCCCCGGCACGTACACGTACTCCGACCTGAACCCGCTGCTCCTCCAGTACGTCCTGGAACGCATCACCGGCAGCTCCCTCGACGTCCTCGTCCACGAGGGCATCACCCGACCCCTGGGCATGACGTCCACCCGCTTCGGTCCCTGCCCGGGCGCGGCGGCCACGGAGGACCAACGGCGGCCGTGGGCCAAGGCGGACCGGGGGATGCTGCGGGGTGTGGTCCACGACGAGAACGCCTGGGCGCTAGGCGGCGTCGCAGGCCACGCGGGCCTCTTCTCCACGGCCCGCGACCTGGCGATCTTCAGCCGCGCGTTGTTGGCAGGCGGCGCGTACGGTCCCGCCCGCATCCTCGGCCCGGACTTCGTGGAACTCCTCCTGACCCCGCCCGGCCTGGGCTTCGCCATCGACCAGAAGTGGTTCATGGGCGACCTGGCGGGCCGTGGAGCGGCGGGCCACACGGGCTTCACCGGAACCTCCCTGGTCCTGGACCCGGCAACGGACACTTTCCTCATCCTCCTGGCCAACACGGTCCACCCCAGAAGACGCCCACCGGACAACCGCCCGAGGGCGGCGGCGGGGACGAGGGTGGCACGGGCGGTCAGGGGGGCGTAATCCAGTCACGGGGGCGCAATCCAGCCCGTCCGGCGTTTGAGGACGAGGCCTTTCGGGCCGATGGGGGTCTGGGGGCGCAGCCCCCAGGGACGGGACGGGTAGGGGCGGCGGGGGCGAGAAAACCACCAGCCCCACCCCCCGCGCCGGTCACCCATAGAATCTCCGCGTGACCGCCCCCGCCCCCCCGGCCGAAACCCTCCGCACCACCCTCGCCACCCTCCTCGACGGCCTCCCCCCGAAGCAGGCGTCCCAGGCGGTGGACCGCCTGATCGCCAACTACCGCGGAGCCACCCCCACCGACACCCCCATCCTCCGCGACCGCGCGGACGTCGCGGCCTACGCCGCCTACCGCATGCCCGCCACCTTCGAGGCGGTCCACGCGGCCCTGGAAGCCCTCGCCGCGGCCACCCCCGAATGGACCCCCACCAGCCACACCGACGTCGGCGGCGGAACCGGTGCCGCCACCTGGGCCGTCACCGCCACCTGGCCCGGCGACCGCACGGTCACGGTGCTCGACTGGTCCGACCCCGCGCTCGCCCTCGGCCGTGAGATCGCCGCCGCCAATCCGGCCCTGAAGGACGCCCAGTGGCGGCGCACCAGGATCGGCAAGGACCTCACCCTCGCCGCCACCGACCTGGTCACCGTCTCCTACGTCCTCAACGAACTCACGCCCGACGACCGCACCGTCCTCGTGGACACGGCGGCGGCGTCGGCGCAGACGGTCGTGATCGTCGAGGCCGGGACGCCCGCCGGGTACGCCCGCGTCATCGAGGCCCGCGACCGCCTGATCGCGGCGGGGTTCCGTATCGCCGCGCCCTGTCCCCACAGCGCCGGCTGTCCGATCGTGCCCGGTGTGGACTGGTGCCACTTCTCGGCGAGGGTGAGCCGTTCGTCGCTGCACCGTCAGGTCAAGGGCGGCTCGCTGCCGTACGAGGACGAGAAGTTCAGCTATGTGGCGGCCACGCGGCTGCCGGCCGTCGCGGCCTCTGCCCGGGTGATCCGCCGGCCGCAGATCCGTAAGGGGCAGGTGCTCCTGGATCTGTGCGAGTCCGACGAACAGCTGACCCGTCGCACGGTCACGAAGCGCCACGGCGACCTGTACAAGGCGGCGCGGGACGCGGCGTGGGGTGACCCCTGGCCCCTGCCGTAGCTGCCGTACCGCCGCTCTTTTCTCGCCCCCGCCGCCCCTACCCGTCCCGTCCCTGGGGGCTGCGCCCCCAGACCCCCCATCGGCCCGAAGGGCCTCGTCCTCAATCTCCCCCAGAGGGGGTGCCCCCAGACGGGCTGGGAGTGCCTGTACGGCGTTCAAGGGACCATCCCGCAACGAGACGCCCCGTCTCACCCCCCTGTTACCGTCCCCCCATGGTCAAGCAGCCCACCCCTGACGCCACTCGCCGCAGCGAGAAGTCCCGCCGTGCCATCTACGACGCCGCCCTCGCCCTCGTCGCGGAGGTCGGCTACCCCAAGACCACCGTCGAGGGCATCGCGGCCCGCGCCGGGGTCGGGAAGCAGACGATCTACCGGTGGTGGTCGTCGAAGGCGGAGGTGCTGATGGAGGCCTTTCTCGACCTGGGCGAACAGGCGTCGCGGGAGGCCGGTCCCCAGGCGACGTACGCCATCCCCGACACCGGTGACCTCGCCGCCGACCTCAAGGCCGTGCTGCGGCTCACCGTCGACCAGCTCCAGGACCCCCGTTTCGAAGCCCCGTCCCGGGCCCTGGCGGCCGAGGGGGTCGTCAACGAGCAGGTCGGCCGGGCCTTCATGACCAAACTCCTCGAACCGTCGCTCCAGCTGTACGTCGACCGGGTGCGCGCCGCCCAGGAGGCCGGCCAGGTGCGCCCGGAGGTCGACCCGCGCATCGCCCTGGAACTCTGGGTCTCCCCCCTCGCCCAGCGCTGGCTCCAGTACACCGGCCCGATCTCCTACGACTACACCGACACCCTCGTCGACTACGCCCTCCACGGCATCGCACCCCGCTGAGAAGCGGCGTGTGTCCGTCATGTCGGTTCAGGGCACCCCGGAGCGGAGGAAGATGGGACCATAGGGCATGCTGTTCCGCACGACAGCGAGGCGAGGGTGGTATATGAGCGCGGAGTCGGGGGGCCGGACCGGCCTGCAGGGCAAACTCTCCCAGTGGCTGCGCGGACGCCGGCCGAAGGAGGCCGCCGGGGACGCCGGCGGTCGTGAGGCCCTGCTGCTCGCCGCCGCCGGAGCCGGGCTGCCACTGGCACCCGCCGCCCACCCCGCCCCCGGGTACCGGTGCTCGTGCGACCGGGTCGGATGTCCCACGCCCGCCCGGCATCCCGTGTCCTTCGCCTGGCAGACCCAGTCGACCACCGACCGCGCGCAGATCGAGCGCTGGGCCCGGCACCAGCCGCAGGCCAACTTCATCACCGCGACCGGCATGGTCCACGACGTCCTGGACGTCCCCCTGGAGGCCGGACGGGAAGCACTGCAGCGGCTTCTCGGCTCCGGGATCGAGGTCGGACCCGTCGCCGAGAGCGACGACGGCCGGCTCCTGTTCTTCACCCTCACCCGCGGCACCCCCGAGGACGAGGACGAGTGGTGGCCGTGCGAGCTTGACTGCCACCCCGAGACCGCGGACGAACACCCCGGCCTGCGCTGGCACTGCCGCGGCTCCTACGTCCTGGTACCGCCCGCCCGGCTCCCCGGCGACCAGGCCGTGCACTGGGTACGCGGCCTCGAACACCCGCTGCCCGACCCGCTGAGCCTCCTGGAAGTCCTCACCGATGTCTGCGCCCGCCACGTCGGCGAGGAGCCGGACCACGCGAGCGCGGCCTGGCCCCTGCGCCGTTAGGGCCTGTTCCAGGTTTCCCGTCTGCCCCGCGACGCCCGGCACGGCTCCCCCACTCTCGGCTTCGCTCGAGCGGGAGGGGCCCCCACCGCCGCACGGCCGAATCATCCAAGTACGTCCAGTACGAGGACGATACGGCCGCACGCCGAGGCACCGCACCGGACGCCGCAGGGCCCGCCCTTCGGGCGGACGACGGGAAACCTGGAACAGGCCCTAGCGGACCGGTCGCGGCCGTTCCTACGAGCCCTTCGCGGACGTCAGCCCCTGGATCCGGCCGAGCACCGTGACCTGCTGGTCGCCCGAACCCTTCGGCGGGTCGACGGCCACCGAGTTCGAGACGATCTCCATCGTCAGGGACTGCTTGATCTCGCCGGTCGTCAGGGCCTGCACATCGTCGGTGGCGGGGATCGAGGTGCCCGGGGCGGCCGTCTGCTTGGTGTAGAGGTGCGTGGCGAAGAACACCAGCGCCCCGCCGTCCGTCGTACGCAGCGCCAGCGGCGCGTAGTCGCCGCTCGTCATCGGTTCGTCGATGTACTGGGTGACCAGACCCGGCCGCTTGCCGTCCTTCTCGCGCTGCGTGCGCCATGTGCTGGTGTACGCGCCGTCCGCGAAGGTGTCGCCGCCGCTCTTGAGATAGGTCGCGTACTCCTTGCCCACCTCGGCGGGCGGGACGGCCAGTTCGGCCGAGTTCACCGGCACGGCCTCGGCCCAGCCGTCCGCGTCCTTCGTGAACTCCGGCACCTTGCCCGGCGCCACCAGCGTCAGATACGCCGCCTGGAACGGCTCGTCCAGGCCGTTGCGGGTGAACAGGAGCAGCCAGCGCGCGGTGCCGCCCTTGTTGCCGGCCGCGTCGGCGACGAACCAGCGCGGCCAGCCCGCCTTCTTCGGGATGGTGTACTTCACGTCCGACAGCTTCAGCGGCGTGTGCGAGGCGTTGCCGCTCGGGCTGTTCACCTTGCCGGCCTTCAGCCGTGCCGCGTCGATGGCGGCGAGCGCGCCGGTGACATGGGTGGCGTCCAGCGAGCTGTCGTACGCCTTGTCCGCCGCGTTGTACGCGTTTGTGAACTGCTGGAGCGCCTTGGCGGCCTCCGCCCTGGTGGTCGCGGGGAGCACCTCCCGCTCCCCGTGCACCACCATGCATCCGCTCGCCGTCAACGACAAAGCGGTCACAGAGGCTGCTATCAGTGCGCTCCGGTCAAGCCTGCGGAGCCTTCGAGGGCCGCGATCCCTGCTCATCAGGTGCCTTCACCTTCCCCTTCCCGGAGGCGAACCCTACCGGGACGAGGAACAGCGCGAGCGTCGGGATCAAGTACAGCAGCCACACCGTGACCTGAAGGACCGTCGGGTCCGGCTGGAAGTTGAACACGCCCTTGAGGAGGGTGCCGTACCAGCTGTCCGGCGGGATGGTGTCGCTGATGTCGAAGGCCTTGCTGTTCAGGCCCGGCAGCCAGTCCGCCTCCTGCAGGTCGTGGAAGCCGTACGCCAGCACGCCCGCGGCCACGACGACCAGCATGCCGCCGGTCCACGTGAAGAACTTGGAGAGGTTGATGCGCAGGGCGCCGCGGTAGAACAACCAGCCCAGGACGACCGCCGTCAGGATGCCGAGCGCCACCCCGACCAGCGGGCGCGGGGTGCCGTCACCGGCCGCGCGGACCGACGCCCACACGAACAGGGCGGTCTCCAGGCCCTCCCGGCCGACCGCGAGGAACGCGGTGGCGACCAGGGCGCCGGTGCCCATCTGCAGGGCCGCGTCGAGCTTGCCGTGCAGCTCCGCCTTGAGGTGCCGGGCGGTGCGCCGCATCCAGAAGACCATCCAGGTCACCAGGCCGACCGCGAGGATCGACAGGGAGCCGCCGAGGGCTTCCTGTGCCTCGAACGTCAGCTCCTGGGAGCCGAATTCGAGGGCGCACCCGAAACCGAGGGCGAGCGCGAGGGCGACGCCGATGCCGATCCAGATGGGCCTCAGGGCGTCCCTGCGGCCCGTCTTCACCAGGTAGGCGATGAGGATGCAGACGACGAGAGAGGCCTCCAGGCCCTCGCGCAGACCGATCAGGTAGTTGGAGAACACGGGCTACGCCTCCTTGGAGAACAGCGTGCTGCCCCACCAGTCGTCCTTGTCGCGGACGCCGGGCGGGACGGCGAAGACCGCTGAACCCACGTGCTGGATGTACTCGTTGAGCGCGTCGGTGGCCAGATGACGCTGGATCCGGATGAAGCCCTCGCGGACGTCCTTCTGGTACGCCAGGAAGAACAGGCCCGCCTCCAGACGGCCCAGACCGTCCGTGCCGTCGGTGAAGGAGTAGCCGCGGCGCAGGATCGTCGCCCCGTGGTTGGAGTCGGGGTGCGCCAGCCGGACGTGCGCGTCGGGCTTCATCGCCGGCAGGAACGGCTTGTCGCGTTCCTTGGCCTTGCCCACCGGGGCGCCCTCGCCCTTGTCCCGGCCGATGATGTCCTCCTGCTCCTGCAGGGAGGTGCGGTCCCAGGGCTCGATGTGCATACGGATACGGCGGGCGACGAGGTAAGAGCCGCCGTTCATCCACGGGGCGTCCTTGGCCTCCTTGGCGGAGTCCACCCACACGAACTTCTTCAGCCGGTCCGTCTCGGTGCCCGCGATGTTGCGGGTGCCGTCCTTGAAGCCCAGCAGGTTGCGCGGGGTCTGCGCGTCGGGCGTCGTCGAGGACGTCTTGCCGAAGCCGAGCTGCGACCACCTGATGACGACCTTGCCGAAGCCGATCCGGGCGAGGTTGCGGATCGCGTGCACGGCGACCTGCGGGTCGTCCGCGCAGGCCTGGACGCACAGGTCGCCGCCGCTGCGGTTCTTGTCGAGGTTGTCCCCGGCGAACTGGGGCAGGTCGACGAGTGCCTCGGGACGCCGGTCGGCCAGGTCGAACTTCCCGAAGAGGGAAGGGCCGAAGCCGATCGTCAGTGTCAGCCGCGAGGGCTTGAGCCCCAGCGCCTCACCGGTGTCGTCCGGCGGGGCCTCGGCGAGACCGCCGTACGCCCCCTCGCCGACCGCCTTGCCCGAGGTCATCCGCCGGGCCGCGGCCGTCCAGTCCTTGAGCATCTGCACGAACTCGGCGCGGTCCTCGGTCGTCACGTCGAACGCGGCGAAGTGCAGCCGGTCCTGCACGGGTGTGGCGATGCCCGCCTGGTGGGTGCCGTGGAAGTCGACCTCGCCGCCCGCCTCGGCGGCGGTCGGCTCCAGGTCGTCGCCGTCGCGGGCCATCGCGACCGCGCCACCGGCCGCGGCGGCACCGAGCGCGAGCCCGGCACCGCCCCAGCCCATCAGCGTGCGGCGCGAGGGAGTCGAGCCCGTTGCCGGGGCCTTCTCTGTGTCCGTCATGGCCCCTGCCTCAGGAGGACTTGGTGACGACGGCGGCGGCGAGCTTGGACAGCGGCTCCGCGAGCGCGTTCACGCCGTCCGACAGCTGCTTGCGATCGGCCTCGCCGACCTTGTCGTAGGAGGTGAAGTCGTACGACGACTTGTCGGCCCGGTACTTGTCGAGCAGCGTGTTCAGGGCGGCGAACTGCTTGTCGAGCTCGGTGACCAGGGCGGCGTCGTTCTCCTTGGTGACCGGCTTCAGCAGCTCGTACGACTTCTCGGCGCCCTCGACATTGGCCTTGAAGTCGACGAGGTCGGTGTGCGAGTAGCGCTCCTCCTCGCCGGTGACCTTGCCGGTGGCGACCTCGTCGAGGAGTTCCTTGGCGCCGTTGGCCATGGAGGTCGGGGTGATGTCGGCCTTGCCGACCCGCTGCTGCCAGTCGGTGAGGTCGGTGATCAGCTGGTCGGCGAGGGTCTTGTCCTCGGCGGTGATCTTCTTGTCCTGCCAGAGGGACTTCTCCAGGCGGTGCCAGCCGGTCCACTTCTGGCCGTCCTCAAGCCCGTCCGCGCGCACGTCGACCTTCGGGTCGATGTCACCGAAGGACTCGGCCACCGGCTCGGTGCGCTCCCAGCCGATGCGGGAGGGGGCGTAGGCCTTCTTGGCGGCCTCCAGGTCTCCGGCCTTGACCGCGGCGGCGAACGTCTTCGCCAGCGGCAGCGTCGCGTCGGCCTGCTCCTGCGCGTACTTGCGGTACGCGGCGACGGCCGCGTCGAGCCGCGGGTCGCGCTTGGCCACGGTCCCGCCGGTGGCCTTGACGGCCTGGCGGATGCCGTCGCCCTTCATGCCGGGCTTGCAGGCGATCGTGTAGTCGCCCGCCTTCACCTCGGCGGTGACCGTCTGCTTGGTGCCGGGGCCGATGTTCTCCCGCTCGCTGACGATCCGGTCGTCGGGGAAGAGGATGTAGACCTCGGTGACCTTGGAGCCCTTGTTCTCGATCGCCAGCTCCAGATGGCCGGCCGGGAACTCCTTCTTGGAGACCTCGCACTTGCTGTCGGTGGCGGTCACGTCGATCACCCGGTCGCTGCCGCTGGAGCTTCCCTTCTCCGTGCATCCCGTGACGGCGGTCAGGGCCGCCACGGCGGTGGCGGTGACAAGGGACAGTCTGGCGACGCGCATACGAGCTCCTGAAGATTGGTGAGGCTCGCCTAACTTATCTGAGGCTTATCTATGTATGGCTCAAAATCGTCGTCAAGTAAAGGTCAAGGGAGATTCAAAGGCTCCGCCTCGGGGTCACGAGGAGGGATCCGTTCCGGGGATGCGGAAGAACCTCGACGGGCTGGTCATAGACCTCGGAGAGCAGCCGCTCGTCGAAGATCTCGCCCGGCGGTCCGTCGGCCGCGACCCGGCCGGCGCACAGGATCGCGACCCGGTGCGCGTAGGCGGCGGCGAGCCCCAGATCGTGCAACACCACGACCACCGCGTCACCGGCGTGCGCCCTTTCCCGGCAGACCCGCAGCACCAGCTCCTGATGCTTGAGGTCGAGCGCGGCGGTCGGCTCGTCGAGCAGCAGCAGGGGCGCGCGCTGAGCCAGCACCCGGGCGAGCGCGACCCGGGCCCGCTCGCCGCCGCTCAGCGCGGAGAACGGCCGCGCGGCGAACCGGGTGACCTCGGTGGCGGCCATGGCGTCGGCTACGGCGCGATCGTCTCCGTCGGGGTCCACGGCGGCCCAGGGGGCACGCCCCATCCGGACGACGTCGTCGACGCTGAAGGGGAAGGAGAGGGCCGCCGACTGGGGGAGCACGGCCCGCCGCAGCGCGAGCTCGGGAGCGGACCATTCGGTCGCAGGGCGCCCATGAATCCGTACGATCCCCTCGGCGGCCGCCAGATCACCGGCGAGCGCCCCGAGCAGAGTGGACTTCCCGGCCCCGTTGGGCCCGACGAGCGCGAGCACCTCACCGGCACGGGCGGCGATGTCGACGCCGGTCAGGACGTCCCGGGCGCCGAGCCGGACGTGCAGTGCCTCGGCTTCGGCGAGGATGTCTCCGGCTGCGGCCGGGGGAGGAGGGGTGGGGCGAGGGCGGAGGAGTCTCATGACGGGGGTCCTTGTGTGAGGAGGGTGAGGTGGATGCTTTTCAGGGGCGCGGGGCTGAGTCGATTTGCGGCTCCGCCGCGTGGGCGCGACCAGCCCCCACGCACCCGCAGACGGCACAGAACCCTCATGCCCACCCCCCTTGCCGCCGCCGCGTCCTCCGCAGCAGCCAGAAGAAGAACGGGCTCCCCAGCAGGGCCGTCAGAACACCGAGCGGCAACTCCGCCGGCGCCGCCACCGTCCGCGCAGCGAGATCCGCCGCCAGCAGCACCACCGCCCCGCCCAGCGCACTGCCGGGGATGAGGAACCGATGCCCCGGCCCCGCCACCATCCGCAGCAGGTGCGGAACGACCAGCCCCACGAACCCGATCACCCCCGACACACTCACCGCCGCGGCCGTCAGCAGCGCGACCACGAACATCAGCAGAATCCGGAGCCGCTCCACGTCCACCCCGAGATGACGGGCGGGCCGGTCGCCGAGCGACAGCAGGTCCAGGCGGCGCGCGTACAGCGGTGAGACCACCAGCCCGAGCACCGCACACGGCAGCACCGCCAGCACCTTCGGCCACGTCGACTGCGCCAGCGACCCCAGCTGCCAGAACGTGATCTGGTTCACCGCGGCCGTGTCCGCGAGGAAGATGAACAGCCCGATCAGCGCCCCCGTGAACGCGTTCACCGCGATCCCCATGAGGATCAGCGTCACGACCTCCGTACGCCCGCCCGACCGGGACATCGCGTACACCAGCAACACCGTGCCGAGCCCGGCGACGAAGGCCATCGACGGCAGCGTCCAGGTCCCGAGGAAGTCCAGCCCGAGCGAGATCGACGCGACCGCCCCGACCGCCGCCCCCGACGAGACCCCGATCGTGCTCGGTTCGGCGAGCGGGTTCCCGAACACCCCCTGCATCAACGCCCCCGCGCACCCCAGCGACGCCCCGATGAGCACCGCGAGCACGATCCGCGGAAACCGCACGTTCCACAGCACCGACTCGGCGACCCGGTCCAACTCCCCGCCGCCGAGCCCGACTCTGTGCTGCACGGAGGCGAGCACATCACCGACGGGCACCGGATAGGCGCCGATCCCGGCCGCGACCGGCACGAGGACGAGAAGGGCGACGACCAGCACCACGGTCAGCAGCCACGCGGTGGTGCGGCGTCTTCGGGGCGGCGCCTCGGCATCCGCCCGCTCAACTGCCTTCTCCAGTACGGTCATTTCCCACCTGTTCTGTGGTGCTTCGTTGCGGATGCTTCAATTCCCCCGTGACTGACTACGACGTGCTGCGCGTCTTCTGCGCGCCGAACGGCGGCTACGGCAATGAGCTCGGTGTCGTCCGTGAGGGGTCCGTGCTGCCGGACCGGGACGAGCGACAGGCGTTCGCCGCGAAGCTCGGGTTCAGTGAGACCGTGTTCGTGGACGATCCCGAGCGGGGGATCATCGACATCTACACCCCTTCCGTGCGGCTGGCGTTCGCCGGGTATCCCTGCGTCGGGGCGGCCTGGTTGCTCGACGTGCCGGAACTCGTCACGCCCGCCGGGGCCGTGGGCGCGCGGCTCGACGGTGAGTTCAGTTGGATCGAGGCGCGGGCGGAATGGGCGGCGCCGCGGACGTTCCGGCAGTACGGCTCCGCCGCCGAGGTGGACGATCTGACGGTGCCGCCGGCCGGTGAGTGGATCTACGCCTGGGCGTGGGAGGACGAGGCCGCCGGGCGGATTCGGGCCCGTGGGTTTCCGGGCCGCGGGGACGGTGTGGACGAGGACGAGGACGAGGCGACCGGGGCGGCCGCTCTCCAGCTGACCGCCGAACTGGGCCGGGCCCTGAACATCACCCAAGGCGCGGGATCCCAGATCCTCACCGCCCCACAGCCGTACGGCTGGGTCGAGATCGGCGGCCGCGTCCTCCTCGAACGCCAGCCGGAGCGCTAGGCGCTGAGCGGGAACTCCTCGCCCAGTGCCCGGAAGACGTTCGTGTTCAGCGCGAACGCCCGCTTGCATTCGGCGACGATCCGCTGCTTCTCCAGGTCGTCCGCGAGGACCGCGTCCAGGAGTTCGCGGTAACCCCGCTTGAACGCGGCGGGATTGGGGATCTCCTCGAAGACGTAGAAGCGGACGCCGTCGCCCTTCTTCTCGAAGCCCCAGGTATTCTCCGCCCTGTCGCGGATGATCTGGCCGCCGGAGAGGTCGCCGAGGTAGCGCGTGTAGTGGTGGGCGATGTAGCCGGCGGGCCAGGACTCCGCGCACTCACGCACCCGGTCCGCGTAGGTCCGTGTGGCGGGAAGCACCGAGACGCTCCCACGCCACTTCGGGCCCCGCAGGTGGGCCAGGTCCCGCTCCAGCGCCCGCAGCCGGAACAACTCCGGCTGGATGAAGGCACCCGCCACCGGGTCCGACGCCAGCTTCTCGGCTCCGGCCTCCAACGCCTCGTAGACGAACCACAGTTGCTCGGTGTAGCGCGCGTACGCGGCGACGCCCAGCCCGCCGCCGAGCAGATCGCTCATGAACGACGAGGTCTCGGCCTCCATGTGCTGCTCATGGGACGCGGTGCGGATGACTGTCGAGAAGGAGTCCATACAGCACATCCTCTAAGGTAAGCCTTACCTAAGTCAATGGGTTTACCGACGACCTGTCGGTAAAAGCGTACAAGAAAAGACCCGTCCCCAGCAGGGAACGGGTCCTCGGGTGCGCTACGGCAGCGTCAGGACCTCCGCGCCCGTCTCGGTCACCACCAGCGTGTGCTCGAACTGTGCCGTGCGCTTGCGGTCCTTCGTGACGACCGTCCAGCCGTCGTCCCACATGTCGTACTCGTGCGTCCCGAGCGTCAGCATCGGCTCGATCGTGAAGGTCATGCCGGGCTGGATGAGCGTCGTCGCGTGCGGGCTGTCGTAGTGCGGGATGATCAGGCCGCTGTGGAAGGAGGAGTTGATGCCGTGGCCGGTGAAGTCGCGGACCACGCCGTAGCCGAAACGCTTGGCGTACGACTCGATCACACGGCCGATGATGTTGATCTGGCGGCCCGGCTTGACCGCCTTGATCGCACGGGTCAGGGACTCGCGGGTGCGCTCCACGAGCAGCCGGCTCTCCTCGTCGACCTCGCCGACCAGGTACGTCGCGTTGTTGTCGCCGTGCACCCCGCCGATGTACGCGGTCACGTCGAGGTTGATGATGTCGCCGTCCCGCAGGACCGTGGAGTCCGGAATGCCGTGGCAGATCACCTCGTTGAGACTGGTGCACAGGGACTTCGGGAAGCCCCGGTAGCCGAGCGTCGACGGGTAGGCGCCGTGGTCGCACATGTACTCGTGCGCCACCTTGTCCAGTTCGTCGGTGGTCACCCCGGGGGCGATCAGCTTCGCGGCCTCCGCCATCGCCCGGGCCGCGATACGGCCGGCGATCCGCATCGCCTCGACGGTCTCCGGAGTCTGCACCTCCGGACCCGTGTACGGCGTCGGCGCGGGCCTGCCGACGTACTCGGGGCGACGGATGTTTCCGGGCACGGAACGGATGGGGGACAGATCCCCGGGCACGAGCAGCGACTGGCCAGACATGCCGACGAGTCTATCCAGCGGCGATGGGGGAACATGTCGGTGGCGAGAGGAGCAGGTCATGCCCTTGTTCAAGAAGCGCACGGTCGGCAAGGCGGGCGAGTGGTACTACTGCCTGGAGCACAAGAAGGTCGAGGAGGGGCCGGAGTGTCCGGCCAAGGACCGGTTCGGGCCCTACGCCAGCCGTGCGGAGGCAGAGCACGCCATGGCGACGGCCCGTGAGCGCAACCTCGAGTGGGAGAACGACCCCAAGTGGCACGACGCCCCGGCGGGAGGCCGGGAGGACGACTGATCACACCCGGGCCGCGGCCCGCTGTTCCTTCACCTGCGTCGTACGTCATCAGTGGTGAGCAGCCGCGCCGCGCTCAAGAGGCATGTCCGGCTCCGTCCACACGATCAGCTTCCGCTTGTCCCAGGTGTCGGCGAGCACCCCGCCGTACAGCCCGAAGACGAGGAGGGGGATCAGTTCCACGGCGCCGATCGCACCCACCGCCGCGGCCGACCCGGTCAGCTCCTTCAGCTGGACCGGCGGCGCGACGAAGGTCAGGACTGGCGCGCAGGCCGGAAGGGGGTGGGTGCGGGGGCGTGGTCACGAAGGGCCATGGTCCGGGGAGCGGCACCGGACGGGCAGGCGCTTCTCGGTGGGCAGCGAGGTGGGCTGCCTCGCGCGGTGAGCCGTGGGTGCTACCAGCGGGTCGGCGGTGGTGCCGTCAGGTGGTCGGCCAGTCTCGACAGGCGGTCCCGGAAGCGGCGTTGACCCCGGGGTGCGGGGACCGCGTTCTCTCCGGCCGCCGCGCTCACCAGGTGCTGCACGGTGTCCAGATCGAGGTCCGTGCCCTGCGGTACCGCGAGTGACTCGTGGGCCATCGCGGCGAGTTCGCCCTCGTCGGGGCCGAGCGACAGGATCGTCGCGCCGGACCGGCGGGCGTCATGGACGTGCTCCAGGAGTGCGGCGGCCGGGTCGTTGGGGGCCACCACGAGCAGGGTTTCGCCGCGGCGGGCCGCCGCCAGGCGTCCAGGGCCCACCGACAGGTGCGCGGGGTCGGTGGGGCGGGCGTCATGGCGTACCAGAGTGGGGGCCAGTTCCGGGGTGCCCGACCAGGCGGCCTCGTCGACCAGATGGGCCGCCAGGTGCCACGGCTCGTACTCCGGTGTGCCGACCAGGAGGAGCCCACCGCCGTGCGAGACCACCGACCCCCGCAGCACGCCCGCGAAGCGTCCCGTGGCCCCCAACCACTCGGTCCCGGCAAGCACTTCGCGCAGCAGCGCGACCCGTACGGCGTCCATGGGGTCGCATCCTGCCGCAAGCGGCCCTTTGTGACCCGCAGTTCACCCCGAATTCGCCCGGCGTGGGGATTGGAGGGGCCCGCCTTCCCCGACGGGCGTGGCCTGATGACCATCCGCGCCTCCGAGGACGGGGGCGCGGATGGCGGCCCGTGCACACCGCTGATGGGCTGCCCGCCGCCTACTCCGACCTGGTCCGGATCGACGACTCGACCGTCGGACTCCGCTACGAGACCGGGGACTTCGGCGCCTACGAACGGATCGCGTTCCGGCGGGTGCCCGTGACGGGGCTCCACTGACCGCACGGGGTGCCGTGACGCGGCTCACCTGACCCGTCGGGGCCGCCGGGGCGCACGTAAAGTCGGCCCATGACCTCTACCGACAGTGCACAGCAGGCTCCCGCCAAGGACCCGTGGGACCTCCCCGACGTCTCCGGGCTCGTCGTCGGCGTGCTCGGCGGGACCGGCCCGCAGGGCAAGGGCCTGGCCTACCGGCTCGCCAGGGCGGGCCAGAAGGTGATCATCGGCTCGCGGGCCGCCGACCGCGCCCAGGCCGCCGCCGACGAACTCGGCCACGGTGTCGAGGGCGCGGACAACGCCGAGACCGCGCGCCGCAGCGACATCGTGATCGTCGCCGTGCCGTGGGACGGACACGGCAAGACGCTGGAGTCGCTGCGCGAGGAACTGACCGGCAAGCTCGTCGTCGACTGCGTCAACCCGCTCGGCTTCGACAAGAAGGGCGCCTACGCGCTGAAGCCGGAGGAGGGCAGCGCCGCCGAGCAGGCCGCCTTGCTGTTGCCGGACTCGCGGGTCACCGCCGCCTTCCACCATCTGTCGGCCGTGCTGCTCCAGGACCCGGAGATCGAGGAGATCGACACCGACGTCATGGTGCTGGGTGAGGTGCGGGCCGACGTGGAGATCGTGCAGGCGCTGGCCGGCCGTATCCCCGGCATGCGCGGTGTCTTCGCGGGCCGACTGCGCAACGCCCACCAGGTCGAGTCGCTGGTCGCGAACCTGATCTCGGTGAACCGGCGGTACAAGGCGCATGCGGGGCTGCGGGTCACGGACGTGTGAGGCGATGGGGGACACTGGACGCCGTAGCGCAGCAGTGTCCCCCTGACAGGAGCCCGTGGAAATGCCTCCCTTGTTCCCACCCGACCCAGCCCGGCGACTCGCCCTCTACGCCCTCGCCGTGTGCCTGCTCGCCGTCGCGGCGGCGGTCGTCTCCTTCGCGCAGGGCAGCTGGCTGGGGGTCGTGTGGGTGCTGCTGGCGGGGCTGTCGTCCAACATGTGCTGGTACTACCTGAAGCGCGGCCGGGCCGAGAAGTCCGTCACCCGCTGACCGAGCAGAAATCGCTCGTCTGCCAGAACCGGTACAGGTCCTGGCCGCAGTACGTCTCAAGATCGTTGATGCCGAGCGAGGCCAGAATCGAGTCGATCACGTCGAAGAACACGTGGTTGACCGCCGGCACCCACAGCAGCGCGAACACGAACAGCAGACCGAACGGCGCGAAGGGTTCCACCTGGCGCTTGACGGAGTGGGACAGCCAGGGCTCGATGACGCCGTAGCCGTCCAGGCCCGGCACCGGCAGGAAGTTCAGGAGCGCGGCGGAGACCTGGAGCAGCGCGAGGAACGCGAGCGCGTACCGGAAGTCCCGCGGGACCCCGTCGAGGGCGTCCAGCCAGAAGGGGGCGGTACACACGGCAGCGAACAGGACGTTCGTCAGCGGGCCCGCCGCCGAGATCAGGCTGTGCCTCCAGCGGCCCCGGATCCGGTCGCGCTCGATGAACACGGCGCCGCCGGGCAGACCGATACCGCCCATGATCACGAACAGCACGGGCAGCACGATGCTGAGCAGGGCGTGCGTGTAGGCGAGAGGATTGAGGCTCAAGTAGCCCTTCGCGCCGATCGTGATGTCGCCGCTGTGCAGGGCGGTACGCGCGTGTGCGTACTCGTGCAGGCAGAGGGAGACGATCCAGGCGCCGGTCACGAACAGGAACACCGCGATGCCCGGTTTCTCGGAGAAACCGGTCCAGGTGGCCCAGCCCGTCACCGCCGTCACGGCGACGATCCCGATGAAGACGGGGCTGATCCGCCGGTCGCTGTGGCGGGTGGTGGCGGTGGTCATGGGGCTCCCTGGACTGAACGAGCACGCGGTGGGACTGCCCGACGGTACCGGGCACAGGTGAAAACGTCTCGCGGTGGGGGGAGGGTTCCGTGGAGGGTGGAGACATGGGTCTCTGGCAGGTGTTCTACGAAGACTGGCAGATGGAGTGCTGCGGTACGCCGTTCTCGGTGGGGGAGGAGGTTCGCTGGCCGCTGCTGTTCCAAGCCGCCGACGATGTGCTCGGGGGCGGCTGGCACGATCAGCTCACCGAGCTCGTCGGGGTGGTGGAGCAGGGGGCCGTGCGGGTGCTGCGGGACGAGAACGGGCTGGTCGTCGCGGTTTCGGAGAGCGTGATGGGGTCGGGGGGCGCGATCCGGGTCGGCGGGCTGCTCACGGTCGAGACGCACGGGGGGCGGCTGCCGGAGGTGCGTGGTCGGGTGCGGGGGGTGCAGGTCGTGACCCAGGACTTCGGCGGGGCGGGGCCGGGGCGGCGGACGTTGCGGTCGGTGGACGCGTGTCCGAAGTGGTTCTCGGGGGGTGGGGGTGAGCGGTCGGAGGCGGGGGTTCTGGTCATGTTGGAGGTGTAATGCCGGTGCGGGGTGGGTGGGGGCGGGCGTTTTGCGCAGTTCCCCGCGCCCCTGAATGCCTGCGGCGGCCTGTTTCGGTTCGGTGGGGGTTTGTGTAGCGCGTGCGGGTGGGT
>NZ_JBJDQL010000042.1:0-88175 GCF_044903305.1 Streptomyces sp. NPDC019531
CGGAGTCGGTGACGTACACGCAGTGGGCGCCGTAGGACTCCATCAACTTCGCCTGCTCGGCCAGCTTCTCCGGCGGGGCCATGTGGCTCATCATCAGGAAGCCCGAGACGTCCATGCCCAACTCCCGCGCGGTGGCGATGTGCTGGGCCGAGACGTCCGCCTCGGTGCAGTGCGTGGCGATCCGCACCGACCGCACCCCGAGCGCGAAGGCCCGCTTCAGCTCCGCGATGGTGCCGATGCCCGGCAGCAGCAGGGACGTCAGCACCGCCCGGTCGACGGCCTCGGCGGCCGCCTCGATCCACTCCCAGTCGGTGTTGCTGCCCGGCCCGTAGTTGAGGCTGCCGCCGGTCAGACCGTCGCCGTGGGCGACCTCGATGGCGTCCACTCCGGCCTGGTCGAGCGCCGCCGAGATCTTGGACACGAACTCCGGGGTGATCCGGTGCCGGATGGCGTGCATGCCGTCCCGCAGTGTCACGTCCTGCACATAGAGCTCGGTCATCGGGTCACCTCGGAGTGGTTCGCGACGCGCTCGGCGACCCGCAGGGCGGCCGAGGTCATGATGTCCAGGTTGCCCGCGTAGGCGGGCAGGTAGTGGGCGGCGCCCTCCACCTCCAGGAAGACGGTGACCTTGGTGGTCACCGGGGGAGCGCCCTCGGGCAGCAGGGTGTGGACCGGCTCGTCGGGAGCGATCGGCGTGAACTGCACCCGCTGCTTGAGCCGGTAGCCGGGCACGTACTCCGCCACGGCGGCGACCATGTCCTCGACGGACGCGCGCACCGCCTCCTGGTCCGCGTCACCGATCAGGCAGAACACTGTGTCCCGCATGATCAGCGGCGGCTCGGCCGGATTGAGCACGATGATCGCCTTGCCCCGCCCGGCACCGCCGACCTGCTCGATCGCGGCGGACGTGGTCTCGGTGAACTCGTCGATGTTGGCCCGGGTCCCCGGCCCGGCCGACTTCGAGGCGATGGACGCGACGATCTCGGCGTAGGGCACCTCGGTGACCCGGACGACCGCATGCACGATCGGAATCGTGGCCTGGCCACCGCAGGTGACGAGGTTGAGATTGCCGACAGCGTTGTCGCCGTTGTCCAGGTGTTCGTCCAGGTTCACCGGCGGCACGACATAAGGTCCGATCGCCGCCGGAGTCAGGTCCACCAGGCGTTTGCCGTACGGCGCCAGCCGCTTGGCGTTCTCGATGTGGGCCTTCGCCGAGGTGGCGTCGAAGACGATGTCGATGTCGTCGAAGCCCGCCATCCGGATCAGCCCGTCCACGCCTTCGTGCGTCACGGGCACCTTCAGCCGCGCGGCGCGCGCCAGTCCGTCCGAGTCCGGGTCGATGCCCACCATCGCGGCCATCTCCAGCGTGTCGGAGAGCCGCAGTATCTTGATCATCAGGTCGGTCCCGATGTTGCCGGAACCGATCACGGCCACTTTGGTCTTCGTCATCCCTGGTCCTTGGATTCCTTGGGTGAGAACGTCGCGGTGACCGAACCGAGGCCCGACATCTCCGCCCGTACGGTCACTCCGGGCGGCGTCGGGACCAGCGGCCCCAGGGCCCCGGAGAGCACCACCTGCCCGGCGCGCAGCGGAGCGCCGTACTCCACGGCGGTCCGCGCCAGCCACAGCAGTGCCAGCAGCGGGTCGCCCAGACAGGCCGAGCCGTCGCCCTCGGACGCGAGCACGCCGTCGGCGTACAGCCGCATCGTCACGTCCCGGGGCTCGAAGTCCCCCAGCGCGACCTGTTGTCGGCCGAGCACGAACATGCCGCTGGACGCGTTGTCGGCGACCGTGTCCGTGATGGCGATGTCCCAGTCGGCCACCCTGCTGTCCACGATCTCCAGCGCGGCCACCGCATGGCCGACGGCCGCCCGGACCCGCTCGACATCGAGGTCGTCGCCGTCCTCGCAGTCGAGATCCGCGGCGAGGACGAACGCGATCTCCGCCTCGGCCCGCGGCTGCAACAGCCGCTCGCTGGGTACGGCCGGCAGACCGGTGGCGTCCATGTCGTCGAGCAGCACGCCGAAGTCGGGCCGGTCGACGCCCACTTGGCGCTGCACAGACTCCGAGGTCAGACCGATCTTGCGGCCCACGACCCGTGCGCCGCGCGCGATCCGGTCGTCGACGATCCGCTGCTGGACGGCGTAGGCGAGGCCGATGTCGGTCGGGCCGAGCAGGTCCCGCACGGGTCCGCAGGGCCGCCGCTCCCGGGCGGCCCTGGCAAGTCGTCCGGCCGCTGCGGCCACGGCTGTCTCACGGTTCGCGACGGTCATCGAAGTCCCAACGTCTGTCATCCGCATCCTCAACTCGTGGTGGCCCCAGCGTGGGTGGTCGCCGCTGATCACAGCCATGCGGCGTTCCGCTCACCGGGACTCGCGGACCGATGCCCCATGACCCTGCTGGGACCGTCGGGACCACAGGAGGAGGTCAAGGATGACCAACGACACCAACAGCGACGGCAGTTACGACGTCATCGTCGTCGGATCGGGCGGCGGCCTGGTCGGGGCCTACGTGGCGGCATCGCGCGGACTGCGCACGCTCGTGATCGAGAAGACCGGCGCGGTGGGAGGCACGGTCGCCTACTCCGGAGCCGGCCTGTGGTTCCCCGGTTCCGCACCCCTGGCGAGGGCCGGCATCGAGGACGACGTCGAGGACGCACGCACCTATCTGCGCGGTGTCGTCGCCGACAGCTCACGCGAGAAGCACCAGGACGCCTACCTGGACGCCGGCCGGCGCCTGATCGACGAGCTCGAACAGAACCCCTGGTTCCAGTCGTTCATGCACGGGCCCGTCCCCGAGTACTACGCGGACAGCCCCGGCAGCACACCCGCGGGACGGACCGTCTTCCCGCCACCTCTGCCGGTCGACGAACTCGGGGAGCGCTTCGACCTCGTCCGCCGCTCCCTGCCCACCGAGCGGTGGGGCTTCGACGAGGGCCCCGTCGTCAGCGGCGGCCGCGCGCTCATCGGCCGGGCACTCGCGGCGTTCCTGGAGACCGGCAACGGCACGCTCCGCATCAACACCGCGCTGCAGGACCTCGTCGTCGAGGAGGGCCGGGTCGTCGGCGTGGACGCCGTCAGCGAGGGCGAACGCGTCCGGTTCCGCGCCGAGCGGGGCGTGCTCCTCGCGGCCGGCGGCTTCGAGCGCGACCGTGAACTGCGCGAGCGGCACCAGCGGTTGAGCGGCGAGTGGTCCAACGGCGCCCCGGCCAACACCGGTGACGCGCTGAAGGCGGGCATCGCGGTCGGCGCGGACACCGACCTGCTCGACGAGGCCTGGTTCGTCCCGGGGCTGGTCCGGCCGGACGGCCTCCCGGTCTTCCACACCGGTACGCGCGGCGGGATCTGGGTCAACGGCGCGGGCGAGCGCTTCGTCAACGAGACGCGCCCCTATGACCAGGCGGGCCACGAGATCGTCCGCCTCCACGTCGGCACCGGTGTCCGGCACATCCCCTGCCACTGGGTGTTCGACCAGCGGCAGTTCGACCGGGACGGCATCGGCTTCCCGCCCGCCGAACCGCCGCCCGCCGAGTGGCTGGAGTCCGGCGCCCTCAAGAAGGCCGACACCCTTGAGGAGTTGGCGCGCCTGATCGACGTGCCGTTCGACGCGCTGGACCGGACGGTCAAGGAGTTCAACAGCTACGCGCACACCGGCGTCGACGAGAGGTTCCATCGCGGTGAGACACCGTGGGACGAGATGTTCCAGCACATCGTCCCCTTCCCGGCCGACCCGCGGCAGAACTTCGAAGCCACGGTCGTCTCCGGCTTCCCGAACCAGCTGCTGCTGCCGATCGACACCGCGCCCTATTACGCCGCGACCATCGTCCCGTCGGACATCGGCACCAAGGGCGGCCTGAAGACCGACGAGCACGCCAGGGTGCTGCGCCCGGACGGCCGGCCGATCGCGGGGCTGTACGCGACCGGCAACACCGCGGCGGCCATGTCGGGGCGGGTGTACCCCGGCGCGGGCACGCCGATCGGCTCCAGCCTCGCCTTCGGGTATCTCGCGGTGCTCGACATCGTGGGCGGGTCGGCCTGACGTACGTGGGCGGGGCGGCCTGACGTACGGCGGAAGGCGAGGCGCGGGCCGGTGCGTCGGCCCGCGCCGACTCATGTCCGTGCGAATCCGGTCGTGCACACGTCTTGGTCCGCGAGCGGAGGGTTGGTACCTTGGCGCAGGCGCCAAACTGAAATAGATTTCAGTTTTAGCAGAGAGGCACCGACGATGACGTCTGTCCTTCGCCTTGATCCGCGAACCGAGGCCGAACGGCACGCGCTCCCGCCGTCGATGATGGAGCGCGTGACGTTGATCATGGACCTCTTCGAGCGTCCACAGACCCGCCTGACGCTTGAGACGGTCTCCCGCCGTACCGGGCTGCCCCGTTCGACGACTCATCGCATACTCGACCAACTGGTCCGGCTCGACTGGCTGCACCACACCCTGTCCGGCTATCTGCTCGGATCCCGGGCCCTGGGCCTGGGCGGACGGGAGATCGGCCACAGCACCGTGCGTGCCGCCGCCGCGCCCCAGATCCTCGAACTGGCCGTGCGCACCAAGATGGTGGTGCATCTCGCGGTGCTCGACGGCTCCGAGATCTACTACCTCGACAAGGTCGGCGGCCGGGCCGCGGTCGACATCCCGTCCCGCGTCGGCGGCCGGGAGGTCGCGCACTGCACCGGGCTCGGCAAGGCGATGCTCGCCTGGCTGAGTCCCGAGGAGATCGACGCCCGCTACGGCGAGGTGATCGAGCGTCGCACCCCGCAGAGCCTCGGCCGGCTGGACGCCCTGCACCGCGAACTGGGCGCCGTGCGCCGCCGTAACGGCCTGGCCGTCGAACGCGGCGAGTGCTTCCCGGACATCGCCTGCGTCGGCCTCGCGATCCGCGGCCCGGACGGACCGGTGGCGGCGATCTCGGCGGTGGGCGAGAGCGGCTCCGCGGTGGAACGCATCGCACCTCTGGTCGTGAACGCCGTACGGTCCATCTCCGACGAACTCTTCGGCGCGGCCCAGCCGTACCACCGGGAGCTACCGGAGTCGCTGCGGTACGTGCCGCGGCCCGGCGGAGTGCTTCCGGTGGGCGGGGCGCGGCACGGATGACGGAGGGGTGCTTCTACGACCACGGTGACCACGTCAGACCGCCGACCGCCCTGTTGTCGACCGGCAGGACGACCCCGTTGATGCGGCAGGCGTCCTCGGAGGCGAGGAAGAGCATGACGGCGGCCTGCTCGTCCGGATCCGCGGCCCTGCCGGACAGACCGAGGCAGGGCGGGAGGACGCCGGGGCCGTGGGCTCGGGGTCCGCGCCGACCGGCGGACCGGTGCCGGTGGTGACGGCGTTCGCCCGGCTCCCGTGCCCGGCGGTACATCACGGCGAGGGACTTCACCAGACCCCGGACGCCGTGCTCAGCGGTGGTCCGGGCCACGTCCGCCGCACCGCCGCGGACCCCGGCCTCGGACGCCGCGAAGAGGGTCACGCCGTGTTCCTCGGCCGGCATGTGTGGCAGGACGGCCCGGGTCGGCAGCAACGGCGCGGTGCGGTTCACCTCCAGGACGCGCCGCCACTCGGCGTCGTCGGTGTCTGCGGGCCCCGACATGAGGTCGGTGATCCCGGAGGTGTGCACCAGGACGGCCACACCTCCGAAGAAGCCGACCATCTGCCCGACGACGGCCTCCTTGTCGCGGTCGGCGAGCAGCACCTGCGCGCCTTCGCCCGCGAACTGCAGAGCGGCGGCCCGGCCCACGCCGGAACCCGAAACTCTTCTGGAACCGCTGGTTCGCGACGAGGGAGCACACACCCGGGCCCGGGGTGCAGCCTGCTGCACCCCGGGCCCGTGACCGCTCACCGGGCTGTCCAGCCCCCGTCCACCGTGAGCGTCGTCCCCGTCACGAACCGGGACGCGTCCGAGGCGAGGAACACCGCGGCCCCGCCCAGTTCGTCGGCGTCGCCCACCCGGCCCAGGGGAGTGGAGCTCACGATCCGCTCGCCCCAGCGGCTGTCCAGGAGCCCGGAGCTGAGGTCGGTGTGGAAGTAGCCGGGGGCAAGGGAGTTGACCCGCACCCCGCGATCGGCCCACTCCACCGCGAGGGCCCGGGTGAGCGCCTCGACCCCGCCCTTGCTGGCGGCGTAGGCGGCGATCCGCTCGAAGCCGGTACTGGCGTGCACGGACGAGACGTTGACGATCGAGCCCGAGCGCTGCTCCAGCATCACCTTGCCGGCCTCGCGGCAGCAGTAGAACGTGCCTTGCAGGTTGACGTCCATGACCTGCCGCCAGTCCCGGTCGGTGACCTTCTCGCTGCGGGTGAAGTGCGGGCTGATCCCGGCGCAGTTGACGACCGCGTCCAGTCGGCCGGTCCACTGGGTGATCCGATCGACCATGTCCCGCACCGCGTCGGAGTCGGCGATCGAACCGGGCACGACCAGCACCTTGCCGCCGTCCCCGGCGAGTTCGGACTCCAGCCGCTCCAGGTCCGGCGCGGTGCGCGCGGTCACCGCGACGGTCGCGCCCGCCTGGGCCAGGGCGACGGCCATCGCACGGCCGAGCCCCTTACCGGCTCCCGTCACCCACACGGTCTTCCGGTCCAGCCGCAGGTCACTCATGAACCCTCCTCGACGGGAAGGTCGCGCAGGGTCCGTTTGAGGACCTTGCCCGACGGCGTACGGGGCAGTTCGTCGACGAAGTCGAAGCGGGCTGGCACCTTGAACTTGGCCAGGCGAGCGCGGCAGAACTCCCGCAGCTCCTCCGGCCCGGCGTCCGTCCCGGACCGCAACACGACGAACGCGCGCGGCACTTCGCCCCACCGGGGATGCGTCAGACCCACCACCGCGGCCTCCAGCACCGCGGGATGTTCGTACAGGACGCGCTCGACCTCGGGGGTGGCGATGTTCTCGCCGCCCGAGACGATCATGTCCTTCTTGCGGTCGTCGATGTAGAGGAAGCCCTCCTCGTCGACATGGCCGATGTCCCCGGTGTGGAACCAGCCGTCCCTGAGGGCGGCGGCGGTGGCCTTCTCGTCCCGCCAGTAGCCCGCGAAGACCTTCGGACCGTGCAGGGTGATCTCACCCAGTTCCCCCGCCGGGACCTCCGCGCCGGTGTCGTCGACGATCCGCACGCGCGTGTGCGGCACGGGACGCCCGACCGAGCCCAGCTTGGACAGCGCGTGCTCACGGTCGAGGAAGGTGTCGCCGGAGACCGTCTCGGTGAGGCCGTAGGCGTCGGCGAACCAGGCGTTGGGGAACGCCGTCATGATCCGCCGCAGGACCGGCTCGGGCGTCTTCTCGCCGCCGCCCAGGACGAACCGCACGGAGGTGGTGTCGTAGGAGTCGCGGTCCGGTACCTCCAGCACGGCGTTGACCATCGCGGGCGCCAGCCACACATTGGTGACCCGGTGTTCCTCGATGGCGCGCAGGGCGCCCACCGGATCGAACTTCCGCTGCAGGACCACCCGTCCGCCCGCGTACAGCACGCCCAGGGCCGGCATGTCGAGGCCGCCCACGTGGTACAGCGGCCCGCAGACCAGCGTGGTGTCCGCCGCGGTCAGCCCGAAGTGGACGATGTGGGCCAGGTTCTTCGCCTGCACATTGCCGTACGTGATGCACACGCCCTTGGGACGGGCCGTCGTGCCGGACGTGTACATCAGGCGCTGTAGGTCCTCCGGCCCGACCTCGACGGGCTCCACCCGTGCGCCCGGGTGCCGGGCGAGCAGTTCCTCGTAACCGGTCCACGGCTCGCTCACGGCCTCCCCTCCGACCTGGACGCGGTGCTCCAGGTCCGGCAGGTGCGCGGCCATCCGGTCCGCCGCGGGCCCGAACTCCGGTTCCGTCACCAGGACCTTCGCCTGCGCGTGCCCCAGGATGTACTGCCATTCGTCCTCGGACAGCCGGTAGTTCAGCGGCAGGAATACCGCTCCGAGCCGGCCCGCCGCGTACACCAGTTCCAGAAATTCCGGCTGGTTGTAGAGCAGCAGGCCGACGACGTCACCGCGCCGGACCCCGAGACCGGCCAGTCCCGCGGCCAGCCGGTTCACCCGTTCATGCAGCTCACGCACGGTCACGTGGTGTTTCTCCGGTACCACGACCACGGCCTCGGGTCGCTGGGACAGGTGGTAATCGAGGATGCTCGCGAAATTGTGCACGGCAACTCTCTCGGCTCGGCGGCCAGGAATGTCCCGACCGGTCGGTTGCTCGCTCCCAAGATTTAGTGTACCTCTTGGTCTATAAAACCTGTCCGCACTCTACGACGACGCGAGTCGAGCGACAACCCGTCCGGCCATCGGCGATGCCGCTCCCGCAGACGAGGAGGGCCTCGTGCCACGTATCCGCCTCGACACCGACGGACCCGTCGTCACGGTCCGCCTGGACAACCCGCCGATGAACGCGTTCGACGACCACCAGCGCGAGGAGCTGGCCGCCCGCGCGCGCGAGCTGGCGGACGCCCGGGGCGTACGGGCTGTGGTGCTCTACGGCGGGGAGCGGCTCTTCGCGGCCGGCGCGGACATCAAGGCGCTGTCCGCGATGGGGCCCGAGGAGGTCCGGGGCTGGAACCGCGCGTTGCAGCGGACCTTCGACGAGATCGCCCGGCTGCCCATGCCGGTCGTAGCGGCCGTCACCGGGTACGCGCTCGGCGGAGGCATGGAGCTGGCCCTCGCCGCCGACTACCGGGTGGCCGCCGCCGACGCGGTCCTCGCCCAGCCCGAGGTACAGCTCGGCATCATGCCGGGCTCGGGCGGCACCCAGCGCCTGGTCCGCCTGATCGGCCCGTCCCGGGCGAAGAACCTGCTGATGACGGGCCGCCGGGTGAGCGCGGAGGAGGCGCTGCGACTGGGTCTGGTCGACGAGGTCGTCCCCGCGGACGCGGTCCTCGACACCGCGCTCGGCTATGCCCGACAGCTCGCCGAAGGCCCACCGGCCGCACTGGAGGCCATCAAGGAGGCAGTCGACCACGGCGCCGACGCAAGCCTGTCCGCCGGCCTGGCCCTCGAACGCTCCCTGTTCACAGCGGTGTTCGGCACAGAGGACGCAACCCACGGCATCCGCTCCTTCTTGGAGCACGGCCCGGGCAAGGCCCACTTCAAGAGCCCCTAAGGGGCGCGGGGCTGTTTCGATTTGCGGCTCCGCCGCGTGGGCGCGACCAGCCACAACGACGCCGCAGCCGACCGACGACACATGGCGGCAACCACAGATGTCGCATGACACGCAAGGGGTGGAGAAGTGAAGGCACTGCGCTGGCACGGAGCCCGGGACCTACGCCTGGAAGAACTCCCCGACCCGCCCGAGCCGCAGCCGCACGAGGCAGTCGTGGAAGTCTCCTGGTGCGGAGTCTGCGGCACAGACCTCCATGAATACCTCGAAGGCCCCCACATGATCCGCGAGGGCCCGCACCCCCTCACCGGCGCCGCCCCACCCCTCGCCCTGGGCCACGAACTCAGCGGCACAGTCCTCGCGTTGGGCGCCGAAGTACCCGGCATCGAGATCGGCGACCGCGTCACCGCCGACCCTGTATGGCGCTGCGGTGTCTGCTACTGGTGCGTCCGCGGCGAGTACCACATCTGCCCGAGGAGCGGCTCGGTCGGACTCGCCTCCGCCGGCGCCTTCGCCGACCGTGTCACCGTCCCGATCGCCGGCCTGGCCCGCCTGCCCGACAACGTTTCCGACGAGATGGCGGCCGTCGCCGAACCCCTCGCCGTCGGCCTGCACGCCGTCACGCGTGGGGGAGTGCGGCCGGGCGACAACGTCCTGGTCGTCGGCGGCGGCCCCATCGGCTTCGCCGTGGTCCTCGCGGCGAAACTTGCGGGCGCCGCCGGGCTCTACGTCAGCGAACCGCTCAAAGAACGACGGGAACGGCTCCTCGAACTCGGCGTCACCGACGCCTACGACCCGCGCGAGACCGACGTACGCCGTGAGCTGTTCCTGAAGACCGGCCGCATCGGACCCGACGTCGTCGTCGACGCGACCGGTGTGCCCGCGCTCGCCGCCCAGGCCGTCGCCACCGTCCGCCGCGGCGGACGGGTCGTCCTCGCCGGCGTGGGCCACGGAAACGTCGAGTTCGACATGGGTCAGCTCGTCTTCTACGAGCGTGCCGTGCTCGGCACGCTCGGCTACCACCACGACATCCCCCGCGTGATCGACCTCATGAGCACCGGACGCCTGGACGCCGCACCTCTGATCACCGGACGTTTCGCGCTCGCGGAGGGAGCCGGGGTCTTCGCGGACCTGGCCGCCGACCGGGCCCGCCACCTCAAGGTTCTGCTGACTCCGAAGGGACTGTGACATGGATTTCGACCTGCCGGAGGAGACCCGGGACCTCCAGGACATGGTCCGCGAGTTCGCGGCCAAGGAGATCTCCCCGCACGCGGCCGAGTGGTCCGAGAACGAGCACTTCCCGACGCACGTCTTCACCAAGCTCGGCGAGCTCGGCCTGATGGGCATGCTCGTGCCCGAGGAGTACGGCGGCGCGGGCTCCGACACGGTCTCCTATGTCGCGGTGATGGAGGAACTCGGCGCCGCCGACCAGTCGGTCGCCTCCTCCTGGAACGCCCACTCCACCATCGCCACCCTCCCGCTCCTCGCCTACGGCACCGAGGCGCAGAAGCAGCGCTGGCTGGCCCCGCTGGCCCGCGGCGAGGCCATAGGCGCCTTCGGCCTGACCGAACCGGACGCGGGCTCCGACGCCGCCGGCATCGCCACCACCGCCCGCCGCGCGGACGGCGGCTGGGTGCTCAACGGCACCAAGATGTTCATCACCAATGCCGGCACCGACATCAGCCAGGGCGTCACCCTGCTCGCCACCACCGGCAAGGGGACGGACGGACGCAAGGAGTACGCGACCTTCTACGTCCCCACCGGCACCCCCGGCTACAGCTGCGGCCCCAAGCTGAAGAAGCTCGGCTGGCACGCCATGGACACCCGGGAACTGGTCTTCGCCGACTGCTGGGTCCCCGAGGAGCATCTGATCGGCGAGGAGGGCGGTGGGCTGCGCCAGTTCCTGGCGGTGCTGGACAAGGGCCGGATCAGCGTGGCCGCGCTGGGCCTGTCGCTGGCCAAGGCGGCTCTCGCGCTGGCCCTCAAGCACGCCACCGAACGCCATCAGTTCGGGCGCCCGCTCTCGGACTTCCAGGCCGTCGCCCACAAACTCGCCGACATCGGTACCCAGGTCGAGGCCGCCCGCTGGATGGTCTACCGCGCGGCCTGGCTCGCCGACCAGGGACGGCCGCACAGCACCGAGGCCGCGATGGCCAAGCTGTACGCCTCCGAGGTCGCCAACCGTGTCGCCTCCGAGGCGGTGCAGATCCACGGCGGCTACGGCTATGTGCGCGAGTCGGAGATCTCCCGGTTCTACGCCGACGCCAAGATCCTGGAGATCGGCGAGGGCACCAACGAGATCCAGCGCAACGTCATCGCGCGGGCGCTGGTGAAGGGCGTATGACGAGCGTCCCGCGGTGCGCCGTAGCGCACCGCGGGTCCGGATCAGCTTCCGACCTCAGCCGGCTCCCAGGCCGCCTCGGGGTCGAGCGGCAGTTCCGGCCGGTCCCGCTTGAACTCCGCCGCCCGTTCCTCGGTGTGCTTGAGGTCGTCCTCGGTGGCGCCGAAACCGCGGAACAGGGTCGCGCAGTACTCCCCGGACAGATATGCCGGGTCCCAGCGGCCGCCCGGCTTCACCCACTGGTAGGTGTGGTTGTGCAGGTTGAGGAACTGGAGCGTGGCCAGGCGCGGTTCGACCATGCGGAAGCTGCCCTGCTCGGCGGCGTCCGTCAGCAGCCCGGTGATCAGATGCTCGAAGTCGGAGCGCTGGCCCAGCAGGGTCTGCAGCTCCGGTCCGGTCAGACTGCGGTAGTCGTGCTCGTACACCCAGATGTGGTCGAGCCGGTGGAAGATGATCGTCAGCAGCGACTCGGACAGCAGCCGCAGCCGGACCAGCGGATCCACGTCGAGCTCGGCGATCTGGCGCGCGCGGGACAGCAGTGGGCTCATCACCCGCCCCTGGATCTCGATCAGCAGGTTCTCCTTGGAGCCGATGTAGTAGTACAGCGCTCCCTTGGCGAGCCCCACCGCACGCCCCAAGTCGTTGACGGACGTCGCCGCGTAGCCCTGGCGGGCGAACAGCTCGGCGGCCGTGTCGATGATCTTCTGACGGCGGACCTCGAAGTCCGGCCCATGACCAGGCGGTCGTGGCATCGCATCTCTCCCCTTACAGGACGACGGGTCGAACCGACCCCGTCCCGGGCCCGCACCGGGCGCCGTGAGAGCGCTTCGGGGGGACAGCGGGTCCCGGGACATCGTCACTTTTGTTTGCTAGACCAGACGGTACATTAAAAGACGGACTCAGACGGCGCGGGGCGCGCCATCTGCGCGAGCATTGCGAGGACGCGCATGACCCAGGCACCGCAGTTCCCCGGCGCGAGCGTCGGAACACGGTCCGCGCACGCGGAGCAACTCCTGGAAATGTACCGGCGGATGAGGCGAATCCGGCGGTTCGAGGAGCGGGCCTCCGAGCTGTACAAGGCGACGGAGATCCCCGGCTTCCTGCATCTGTCGATCGGCCAGGAGGCCACCGCGGTCGGCGCCTGCTGGCCCCTCGGCGAACGCGACGGCATCACCTCCACCCACCGCGGTCACGGCCATGTCCTCGCCAAGGGTCTGGACTCCGCGTCGATGATGGCCGAGCTGATGGGCAGGGAGGCGGGCACCAACCACGGCCGCGGCGGCTCCATGCACATCGCCGACCCGCGCCTCGGCATCTACGGCGCCAACGGCATCGTCGGCGCGGGCCTGCCCATCGCCGCCGGAGTCGCCACCGCCGCCAAGCTGCGCGCGGCGGGAGACGTCGTCGTGGCCTTCTTCGGCGACGGCGCGGTCGCCCAGGGCATGTTCCACGAGGCCGTCAACCTCGCGGCCGTATGGGACCTGCCCGTCGTCTTCCTCTGCGAGAACAACCACTACTCCGAGTTCTCGCCCGCCTCCGAGCAGCACCGCGCCCCGCTCTCCGCCCGCGCCGCCGGATACGGCATCGGCTACGCCCACGTCGACGGCAATGACGTCCTGGCCGTCGCCGGGATGCTGACCGACGTGGTGGAACGGCTGCGCGAGGGCGGCGGCCCGGTCCTGGTCGAGGCCGAGACCTACCGCTGGCACGGCCACTACGAGGGCGACCCCGAGCGCTACCGCAGCGCCGAGGAGGTGTCCGCCGCCAAGGAACGCGACCCTCTGATCATCGCCCGCCGCCACCTGGACGTGGCCGGCGTCGACACGGCTCTCGTGGCCGCAGTCGACGAGGAGATCGACAAGGAGATCGCGGCGGCCGTGCAGTGGGCGCGCGCCCAGCCCGAGCCCGCCCCGGAGACCCTGCACGACTTCGTCGCGGCCCCGCGCACCGCCGTACCGGAACCCGCCCCGGCCCCCGCCTCCGGTGAGATCTTCCGCTCGATGGACGCCGTCCGCCTCGCCCTGGAACACGAGTTGAAGGCGGACCCGTCCGTCTTCGTCGCCGGCATCGACGTCGGCGCCGGCGGCAACGTCTTCGGCCTGACCCGAGGCCTCGCCGAGGCCTTCCCCGGCCGGGTCCGCGACACCCCCATCAGTGAGAGCGCCGTCATCGGTACGGCGGTGGGGGCGGCCATGGCCGGGATGAGGCCGGTCGTCGAGGTCATGTACATGGACTTCATCGGCGTCTGCTTCGACATGCTGCTCAACCAGGCCGCCAAGCTCCGCTTCATGACCGGTGGCCGGGCCTCGCTGCCCCTGGTCGTGCGCACCCAGTTCGGCGCAGGCCGCTCCTCGGGCAGCCAGCACTCCCAGAGCCTGGAGGCACTGCTCGCCCACATCCCCGGCCTGACCGTGGTGATGCCCTCCGACCCGGCCGACACCTACGGTCTGCTGCGCGCCGCCATCCAGGACCCGAACCCGGTGATCTTCGTCGAGAACCGGCTCCAGTACGGCCTCAAGGGCCCCCGCCCCGCCGAGGACCACCTGGTCCCGCTGGGCAGGGCACGCGTGGTCCGCGAGGGCACGGACGTCACCCTCGTCTCCTGGTCCCGGATGGTCCAGGACTGCCTCGCCGCCGCCGAGACGCTCGCCGCCGAGGGCGTGAGCGTCGAGGTGATCGACCTGCGCACGATCGCTCCGCTGGACCGCGAGACCGTCCTGAACTCCCTTGCCAGGACGAACCGGTTGGTCATCGCGCACGAGGCGGTGAAGGACTTCGGTGTCGGCGCCGAACTGGCCGCCCTCGCCGTCGACGAGGGGTTCTGGCATCTCGACGCACCGGTCACCCGGGTCGCGCCGCCGCCGGTCCCGGCGCCCTACGCGCCCTCGCTGGAGCGGCTGTGGCTGCCCTCGCCGGACACCATCGCCGAGACGGTACGGCGGATCGCGGCCGTGTGAGCGGACGTACGACGACGAAGGGCCCCCGGGACGGATCCCGGGGGCCCTCGACACAGCGGTCGAAGTGGGCTGTCAGACGGTCGCGACCGGTGTCAGCGGGCTGCCCTGGGTGCCGGGCAGGTTCAGCGGGGGAGCCGTCAGCAGGAAGCGACTGCGGTTGTGCTCGCGCAGCCAGGCCGCGAGGTCGTGCAGGTACCACAGCTCACCGAGCGGGACACCCAGCTTGAAGAGGCACAGATGGTGGATCGGGAGCAGGGTGTGGCGGCCCTGGGCCTGGGTGGTGGCGACGCCCTCGACCGCGTAGTTGTCGGCGATCAGCGCCGAGATCTGCGAGTCGGCGATCCACTGGAGCAGGTCGGGGTCGTCCGCGTCGAGATAGGCCGCGGTCTGGTGGATGGCGACCGGGTCGGGGTTCTTGTTCCAGGCGAGGACCTGGGTGGCGAAGCCGGTGTGCAGCAGGAGCATGTCCCCGGGCTCCACGCTCACGTGGTCCGCGGCCATGATGTCCTGGAGCTGCTTGAAGCTGACCGGCTGGTAGTCGGTGCCCAGGTGGTGGGCGATGTCGATCAGCACGCCCCGGCCCTGCACGCCGTGCTCGGCCATGTGCTCAAGGCCGAGGTGACGGGCGAAGCTCACACTGCCGCTGCCGTCGCCCTTGGCGTCGTCCCGCGGTCCGACGATGTCGGTGTCGGGCCGGTAGCCGTTGTAGTAGACCGGCTCGGCCTCGCCGTCGCCGTCGGCGTCGAACTCGGCGCCCTGGTGGGCCAGGGAGTCCCACTGGGTCGAGTACTGGAGCCACAGCGTGACCACGTCGTCGGACCACACGTCGATCAGCGAGGGGTCGATCTGCTCGCGGGCCACCACGTTGTAGAAGACGTCCTGCTTGTGCTGGAGGTCCTCGGTGGGCCGGAGGATCGGCGGGTAGCGGCGCTGGTTCAGGGCCGAGCCGCCCGGATAGTCGAGCGGCAGGCTCAGACTGAAGGTGACGCCGTGCTCGACCTCGCGCACCCCCTGGAGCACCTTCTCGGGGGTCAGCAGGTTGACGCGCCCCAACTCGTCGTTCTCGCCGAAGTCGCCCCAGGTGGAGCCGGGCGGACGCTGCGTCCAACGCTTGGTCACGATGTTGCCTCCTCGTGCGACGGTCCCCGTTGACAGCCGTCAGCATGCTATTGAGATTGGACCGAACGGTCAACAAATCTGTTGTTTGACAATAGACTGACTGGTCGAAAGTCGCTTCGATCTTGGAGGACGAATTGAGCGAATCCACAGTGGCGTGGGTCGCGGCAGGAGTGCGTGCCGTGATCGGCGCCCACACCCAGGCCCAGGACGCCGGCCGTACCGACGACATCGTCGAGCTCTACACGCCGGACGCGGTGCTGGAACTGCCCGGCATGGACCCCATCGAGGGCCACGACGCCCTGCGCGCGGCCTTCAAGGCCTGGGAGCCGACGCGGCCGCAGCTGCACCTGGTGTCCAACACGGTCGTCACCGCGAAGGGCGACGACGAGGCGACCGCCGCCAGTGACGTGGCCTTCCTCCAGCGCGGAGACTCCGGTTGGGCGGTGCAGCTCGTCGGGCACTACGAGGACACCCTGCGCCGGCAGGACGGCGTCTGGCGCATCCACCGCCGCGGCACCACCTTCCAGTAGCCGGTCCACCGAAGTTGAGGAGCGAGATGAGCACATCGATCGAGGCGTCGGTCACCGCCGACGTACAGGCCGCCGTCGCCGCCTACGCGCAGGCGCTGGACGCCGGCGACATCGACGCTCTGGCCGGTCTGTTCTGGCCCGACGGCGTCGCCGAGATCGCCGGCATCGGCACCTTCGAGGGCCGGGAGGCCATCAAGGAGGGGTTCGCCGCCTTCGCGCCGACCCAGCCCCAACTCCACCTGACGGCCAACACGGTGGTCACCTCGGTGACCGGCGACGAGGCCGCCGCGGTGAGCAACCTGGCGTTCCTCCAGCGCGGCGAGGCCGGCTGGGCCGTCCAACTGGTCGGCCGCTACGACGACACGCTGACCCGGCGCGACGGCGTATGGCGGTTCCAGAAGAGGGTGACCACCTTCCTGCCGTAGCGGTGCCAAAACCGAGGGGCCTCGCCGGACGATCCGTCGTCCGGCGAGGCCCCTCGGTCCCGCTCAGGCGTCCTTCGCCACCGCCTTGGAGAAGGCGAAGGTGTTGTACCCGTTCTCGCCGACCTCCTTGATGAGCTCCTGGAGCTTCCACCGACCGGTCGGGTTGAGGAGCTGGCGGACCGGCTTGCCGGGGATGTTGGCACCGTAGAAGTAACTGCTCGTCAGGAACGAGGACTGGGACGCGCTGTCGTTGACCAGGTCCGTCCATTCCCGCTCGGCGTCCGCGGTCACCTCGACGATGTCGTGGCCGTGGTCACGGGCGTGGACGAGAACGTCGGTGACGAAGTCGACCTGGTCGCCCGAGTAGCGCGGGTTGTTGCCGAGCGCGCCGTGCGGACCGCCGGGGAAGAAGAAGTTCGGGAAGCCGGCGACCGCGACCCCGAGGTACGTGGACGGACCGTCCTTCCAGTACTCCTTGAGCGGCAGGCCCGAACGGCCCCGTACACCGAGGCGGTTGAGGGCGCCGGTGCCGAAGTCGTAGCCGGTCGCCCAGATGATGACGTCGAACTCCCGCTCACCGTCGCTGGTCTCGATGCCGGTCTCGGTGATGCGGTTGATCGGCGTCTCGTTGATGTCGACGAGCTCGACGTTCGGCTTGTTGAACGCCTCGAAGTACCCGGTCACGAAGGGCGGGCGGCGACCCCCGTAGCCGTGGTCCTTCGGGATCAGCTTCTCGGCGGTGTCCGGGTCCTTGACGATGTCGCGGATCTTGGCGGCGATGAACTCGCACCACTCCTTGTTCACCGTCGGGTTGGTCGTCATGTCGTAGTAGTGCTCGGACAGCTTGGTGAACCCGGGGCCGTTCCAGCGCGTCTCGTAGAACTCCTGGCGCTGCTCGGGGGTGTCGTCCAGGCCCGAGCGCATGGTGATCTGGTGCAGGAACCCACTCACCGAGGTGTTCAGCGTGTGCCGGATGGACTCGAAGTCGGCCTTGAGGGTGGCCTGTTCCTCGGGCGTGATCGGCGCGTTGTTCAGCGGCGTCGCCCAGTCGGCCACCTTCTGGAACACCGTCAGCCGGTCCACGTCGTCCGCGATGGCCGGGACGATCTGCACCCCGCTGGAGCCGGTGCCGATCTGGGCCACCCGCTTGCCGGTGAAGTCGACCGGTTCCTTCGGCCAGCGGCCGGTGTGGTGCTGGTCGCCGCGGAAGTCGGCCCGGCCGGGGATCTCCGGGATGAACGGCACGGACAGGATGCCGGTCGCCGCGATGACATGGCGCGCGCGGTGCTCGGTGCCGTCGTCCGTCGTCACGGTCCAGGTGCCGGACGTTTCGTCGAAGACGGCCGAGGTCACCTTGGCCTCGAACACCATGTGGCGGCGCAGGTCGAAGCGGTCGACGACGTGGTTGAAGTAGCGCTCGATCTCGGGCTGCCCGGCGAACCGCTCCGACCACTCCCACTCCTCCCACAGCTCCTTGGAGAACAGGTAGCCGTAGGTGTAGCTCTCGGAGTCGAAGCGGGCCTCGGGGTAGCGGTTCCAGTACCAGGTGCCGCCCACGCTGCTGCCCGCCTCGATCAGCCGCACCGAGAAACCGGCCTCGCGGGCCCGGTACAGCTGGTAGATGCCGGTGACGCCGGCTCCGACGACCAGGACGTCGACGTCCGGCACCTTCGTCGATCCGCTCATCTGCCCTCCCATGTGACAGGGGCTGTGCTGCACCGGCGGCCCAGGCTCCCGCTATGATTTGTTCGACCGGTCGGTCGAATATTCAGTGAGCGTAGATGAGGGGTAGGCATCGATCAATAGCTATTGATTGTACCGACCGGTTGAACTAACTTTCGCTAGGGGCGATGGCCGCCTTCTCACGACGCAGGAGCCGCGTATGACCGACAAGGACGTCAAGGAACCCGGGACCGGGTCCGATCTGCGGGCCGAAGGCCTCAAGGTCCTGCGCGCGATACTGCCCGGCGTGTTCCCCGAGGGCGACATCGACCTGCGCGACGGCAAGTTGGGCGAGGAGCTCGTCGAGATCGGTCTGACGACGGTCTTCGGCTCGCTGTGGGCCCGGGAGGGGCTCAGCAAACGCGACCGCAGCCTGGTCACCCTCGGAATCCTGATCGCGCTCGGTGCCGAGTCCGAGCTGACCACCCACTTCCGGATCGCCCTGACCAACGGCCTCACCGAGGACGAACTGGCCGAGGTCATCTACCACTCCGCCGGATACGCCGGCTACCCCCGCGCGACCGCGGCCCGTACGGCGGCCCGCACAGCACTGGCCGGCTAGGGCCGCAGGCACACGAGGAGCACACCATGTCACTCAAGGGAAAGGTCGCGGTCGTCACGGGTGCCGCCCGCGGCATCGGCCAGGGGATCGCGACCGTGCTGGCGGCCAAGGGCGCCGCGGTCGCCGTGTGGGACCTGAACGTCGAGGGCGCCGAGAAGACCGCCGCCACGATCAACGAGGCGGGCGGCCGGGCGATCGCCGTGGGCGGGGACGCCGCCGACGCCGCCGCGGTGGCCGCGTCCGCCGCACGGACCCGCGCCGAGCTCGGCCCGGTCACCATCCTCGTCAACAACGCGGGCACGACCGCCTACCAGCCGTTCACGGACATCGCCGAGGACGCCTGGGACCGCATGATGGCGATCAACCTCAAGGGACCGTTCCTGGTCACCAGGGAACTGGTGCCCGACATGCTCGCCGCCGGCTGGGGCCGGATCGTCAACATCTCCTCGTCGTCCGCGCAGACCGGCGCCCCCGCCATGGCGCACTACGCGGCCTCCAAGGGCGGGGTCATCGGACTGACCCGGGCGCTCGCGGTCGAGTACATCGACAAGGGGATCACCGTCAACCACGTCCCGCCCGGCTTCATCGACACCCCGCTGGTGCGCCAGGGCCCCATCGACGTCGAGGCCATCGCCGCCACCATGCCGATGAAGCGGGCCGGCACCCCCGAGGACGTCGCCCACGCCGTGGCCTACCTGGCCTCCGAGGAGGCGAGCTACGTCACCGGCCAGACCCTGAGCACGAACGGCGGGCGCTACCTCGCATGAGCACGGAGAACATCCTGGTGGTCGGCGCCTCCGCGGCCGGCCTCACCACGGTCGAGGCGCTCCGCCGCAAGGGGCACACGGGGACGGTCACGGTCCTCGGCGACGAGCCGCACGCACCCTACGACCGCCCGCCGCTGTCCAAGCAGGTCCTGTCGGGCGACTGGGAGCCGGACCGGGCCACCCTGCGCACCGGGGACGTCCTGGCGGGACTGGACGCCGAGTTCGTCCTCGGCGACCGCGCGGTCGACCTGGACACGGCGACCCGAACCGTACGCACCGAGTCCGGGCGCGAACTGCGGGCGGACACGCTCGTCATCGCCACCGGCGTGCGGGCACGGACCCTTCCCGGCCACGAGGGCCTCGCCGGCGTCCATGTGCTGCGCACCCTCGACGACTCGCTGGCCCTGCGCGAGGACCTGCTGGCCGGATCCCGGCTGGTGGTCGTCGGCGAGGGCGTCCTCGGGTCCGAGATCGCCGCCACCGCACGCAAGTTGGACCTGGACGTGACCCTCACCGGCCCGCTGGCCGCGCCGATGGCCCTCCAGGTCGGTCCGCTGGTGTCGGGCCTGCTCGCCGACCTGCACACCGAACAGGGCGTACGGCTCCGGCTGGGCACCGGCGTCACCGGCCTGACCGGCACGGACGGCCGCGTCACCGGCGTGGAACTCGGCACCGGAGAGGTGCTGCCGGCCGATGTGGTGGTCGTCGCGATCGGCGCCGTACCGGCCACGGACTGGCTCATGGACAGCGGGCTCGAACTGGACAACGGCGTGGTGTGCGACGCGTGGTGCCGGGCGGAGGAGGGGATCTACGCCGTCGGCGACGTGGCCCGCTTCCACCACGAGCAACTCGGCAGACTGGTCCGCCTGGAGAACCGTACGAACGCCACGGATCAGGCCATGGCCGTCGCCGCCAACATCCTCGGTGCCGAACAGCCCTACCTGCCGGTGCCGTACTTCTGGACCGACCAGTACGACGCCAAGCTCCAGGTCCACGGCTTCCTGCCCGCCGACGCCGAAGTGAACGTCGTCGAGGGGGACTTGGCGGCCCGGCGGTTCGTCGCGCGGTACCGCGTCGACGGCCGGGTCACCGGCGTCCTCGGCTGGAACATGCCGAAGCAGGCCCGCCTGCGCCGTCAGGAGATCGTCGACGCCCTGCGGACCGCGCCCGTCCCCACCCACTGAACCACCAGGAGAGACCCATGAAGGTTGTCGTCGACGAGGAGAAGTGCGTCGCCGCCGGACAGTGCGTGTCCGCCGCCATGGACGTGTTCGACCAGCGTGAGGACGACGGCATCGTCGTCGTCCTCGACGAGAACCCTCCAGCGGAGCTGGCCGACGACGTCCGCAACGCGGCCGCGGTGTGCCCCGCGCTGGCGATCCGCATCGAGGAATAGACGCTCCGCCCCCCACAGTTCAGCAGGAGGAAGAACCCATGGCCGAGGCAGCCATCCACCCCACCACCGACGAGCAGATCTACTACTACCAGGACGACCGGGACGCCAAGTGCCCCTTCGCCCCGGCGCCTGGACTGCGCGCCCTGAACGACGAGGCACCCGTCACCCGGGCCCGGATCTGGGACGGCAGCACTCCCTGGCTCGTCACGGGGCATGCCGCGCAGCGCGCGATCCTGTCCGACCCCCGGGTCAGCTCGGACGACAAACAGCCCGGATTCCCCTACCCGAACGCGTCCATGGCGGAGGCCGCCCCGCACTACCCGCTCACCATCTTCAACGCGGACGGCGCCGACCACACGCGGATCCGCCGCATGATGACGCGCCCCTTCACCCGCGCCCGGATGGAGGCGCTGCGTCCGGAGATCCAGAAGTTCACCGACCAGCTCATCGACGAGATGCTCGCCGGCCCGAAGCCGGTGGACCTGGCCCACGCGCTGTCGCTGCCGCTCCCCTCGCTGATGATCTGCGCGCTGCTCGGGGTGCCGTACGACGACCACGCCTTCTTCCAGAAGCACGCCTCCCTCGCCACCAGGAGCGACAAGACCCACGAGGAACAGGCGGCGGCGAACGAGGCGTTGGGCGGGTACCTGGCCGGGCTGATCCAGAAGAAGATCGAGGAGCCGGCCGAGGACGTGCTCTCGGACTTCGCCGCGCGGGTCAGGGACGGCGATCTCACCCTCCCCGAGGCCACCCTGCTGTCCATGATCCTGTTGATCGCCGGTCACGAGACCAGCGCCACCATGATCACGCTGGGCACCGGTCTGCTGCTGGACAACCCGGACGAGCTGGCACGGCTGCGTGAGATCGAGGACTCGAAGGACGCGGCCGCCGCCGTCGAGGAGCTTCTGCGGTATCTGACCGTCGCCATGTTCGGGCAGCGCCGCATCGCCCGTGAGGACTTCGAGTTCGAGGGCGTGCAGATCAAGGCCGGGGACGGCATCGTCGTTCCGCTGCCCGCGGGCAACTGGGACCCCGACGCGTTCCCCGAGCCGGAGAAGCTCGACCTCACCCGCGACGCCCGCCACCACCACGCCTTCGGCTGGGGCATCCACCAGTGCCTCGGCCAGCAGCTCGCCCGTATCGAACTCCAGGTCGTCTACAGCACCCTCTACCGGCGCATCCCCACCCTGCGCCTGGCGGTCGACCGTGACGAACTGGTGTTCCGCCCGGCCGACGCCCTCGCCTTCGGCGTCGCCGAGCTGCCGGTCACCTGGTAGGTCCCTTCAGTCCAGGGCGCCCGGAGCCGCCGGACACCGCCCGAGAACGTACGGAGTCACTCATGAGCGAGTTCACCTTCGACGGACGCGTGGCGGTCGTCACCGGCGCCGGCCGGGGCATCGGCCGGGCCCACGCCCGGCTGCTCGCGGCGCGGGGCGCCAAGGTCGTCGTCAACGACCTCGGCGGCTCGATGGAGGGCGAGGGCACCGACACCGGCCCCGCCCAGAAGGTGGTCGACGAGATCAGGGCCGCCGGTGGCGAGGCCGTCGCCGACACCCACGACGTGTCCACGGAGGCGGGCGGCAAGGCGATCGTCGACTCCGCGATCGAGAACTTCGGGCGGATCGACATCCTCGTCAACAACGCCGGGATCATCCGGTGGGCGGGGCTGCCCGACATCGACCTCGACAACCTCGAACGGCACCTCGCCGTCCACCTGATCGGCTCCTTCAACACCCTGCGGGCCGCCTGGCCGCACTTCGTGGAGCAGAGCTACGGCCGTGTCGTCCTGACCACGTCCAGCGGGGTTCTCGGGCTGCCGAACAACCTGTCGTACGCGGCGGCCAAGGGCGGCACGATCGGCCTGGCCCGCAGCGCGAAACTGGCCGGCGAGCCGCACAACATCAAGGTCAACCTGATCGCGCCGGCCGCGATGACCCGGATGGGCGGCGGCCCGGAGGAGGAGCCCGAGCAGCCCGCGGAAGGACAGCCGTACATGCCGTCCGAGGCGGTCGCGCCCATGGTCGCCTACCTCGCGCACGAGAGCTGCCCGGTCAGCGGGGAGATCTACACGGCCGGGGCGGGCCGCTTCGCGCGGCTGTTCATCGCCTCCACCGAGGGCTACACCCACGAGGGCGGACCCGCCTCCATCGAGGACATCGCCGGGAACTGGGACGCCGTGAACGACGAGAAGGGCTACTACGTCCCCGCCGACCTGATGGCGTGGTCGGGGGCCTTCCTCAAGCACCAGTTCGGAGGCTAGTGCCCGTCCGGCGGATCAGGCCGGCTGCAAGAAGCCACGCTGGTGGGCCGAGTCGAGCGGGGCCATGGCGGTCCTCCCACGCTTTTGAGGCAGTGGGGGAGTGCGTGCCAGGCCCCGCGACGCCGGCATGATCCGCGGGACAGGCCCTGGGCCGCGGCACCCGGGTTCGTGCCTGTGCCGGAACTGCTGGAACCCGTCCGCCTCCTCGTCCAGAGAGCCGTCGGTCAGCGGCGGAAGCTTGTCCATGACGCCGATGCTACGGCGACCGGACCTCGTCTCAGAGGTGCCGGGAGCGGCGGACCGTCAGGACGGCCACGTCGTCGTGCGGGCCGCCGCGGTCGGCGAACACGCGGGCGTCGTCGTGCAGGGCCTGCGGCAGCTCGGTGGGGGAGATGCCGATGTATTCCGACAGCCGCTCGTCGACCGGGTAGAACGCGCCGTCCGCGGACCGCGTCTCCGTCAGACCGTCGGTGCTCAGCAGCAGCGTCGCGCCCTCGGGGAACTCGAACCAGCCCACGGTGGTGGGCTCGTGGGCGAGCTCGGCCAGGCCCAGGGGGACGCCGGGCTCCAGGTCGGGCGTGCTGACCCTTCCGTCGTACAGCACATGTGGCAGGACGTGTCCGCAGTTGACCGCCTGCACCTCGGTCTCCACATCGACGCAGACGATCAGGGCGGTGACGAAGCGCTCGTCGTCGCCGGTGTGCGCGGCATACGAGTTGTGCCGCACGACCGCCGCGTCCAGGACGTCCACGAGCGCGGTGAGAGTGGGCTCGCGGTGGGCCGCCTCCCGGAAGGCGCCGATGACGGCGAACGCGGCGCCCACGGCCGCCAGACCCTTGCCCTGCACGTCCCCGATCAGCACCCGGGTCCCGAAGGGCGAGTCGACGACGTCGTAGATGTCGCCGCCGACGAGCCGGTCCTCCTGCAACGGCTCGTAGACGCCGTTGACCAGGACGTCGTCGGTGAGCAGGGGGAGCGGGTGCAGGATGTGCCGCTGCATGGCCGCCGCCGTGGAGCGCAGGCGCAGCATCGCGTGCTCGCGTCTGATCCGCCGGTGACATCCGTAGACGGAGGTCGAGGCCAGGGCGAGGGTGAAGAGGATCAGCAGCAGCCGGTCGAACCAGTGCCCCGAGTCGCGGTCCCGCAGCAGCACACTGGCGGTGACGACGAAGGTCGTCCACACGGCGACGAAGGTCGTCTGCCGGACCGTGCCCAGCGCGGAGGCGGCACCCGGCAGGAACACCAGGAGTCCGAGCAGCCACACCTCGGACCCGGACAGCACGCCGAGAAACTCCACCAGACCGGTCACCGTCAGCACCGCGGCGACCAGCTCGACATCGCCCGGAGGCTCGATGGTGTCGAAGCTGTCGCCGGGTCTCTTGCGGCGGCTACCGGTCATGCGTGCTCCCGGGCAGGTGGTGATCTCCCTCTACGGTATGCAGGCCCCCTTCGGCCCGGAGCAGCGCCCCGCCGATCCTGGCCCCTTCGGTTCACGGCCGTGCCCTGGGCCGCCGGCGTCTCGATGCCCTCGGCGGGTGGGCGTGACCGTGTCGCCGGTCCGCTGCGGCCGCGGTGCTGATGGCGCCGAGCACGCGATGCGGTTCGCCCTGGAGCGCCTGGAGCATCCGCCACCGGAGCCGCGGAGGGCGTCCTGAGCACTCCCCGCGACCTTCCGCCACGGGGTCCGTCCTCACCCCTCGTAGCCCCGCAGCTTGCGGTACAGCGTCGCCCGGCCGATGCCCAGTGCCGCGGCCGCGCGGGACTTGTTGCCCCCGTGGCGGTGCAGGGTGTCGAGGATCGTTGCGCGCTCGGCGTGTTCCATCGGGCTGAGCGGGCGGACGGCAGGGCCTTCCCGCACGACGTCCGGCAGTTCGGCCCGGCGGACCGGCCCTGAGGCGCGTCGGTGTTCCGCCAACGCCTGCACGACGTGGGCGAGTTCGGTGACGTTCCCGGGCCACGGATGCTGTTCGAGCGCGCGCAGGGCGTCCAGGGTCCAGGTCAGCGGGGGCCTTCCCGGCGCCGGACGCGGAGTGAGGGCCGACAGCAACTCCCGTAGGTCCTCGGTGCGTTCACGCAGTGGCGGCAGAGTGACGGTGCGCGCCGCCAGCTTGTCGAGGAGCCGTTGCAGGCATGGGCCGGGTGGTGTGCCGGGGGTGTGGGTGAGCAGCAGCGGGGTGTCCGGGTGCGCGTCGAGCAGGGAGTTGAGCGTGGCCACGGCGGGCTGTGTCAGCCGCTCGGCGTGCCGGATGAGAAGAGGGTTCTCCGCGCCCCGCTCGGCCAGGTCCGCTTCGAGTGCGCCGTCCTCGGCCGCGTCGACGACCTGGACAGGGACCGGACCCAGCAACTCGCGGGCCAGCACGGTCTTCCCCGTGCCGCGTTCACCGGTCAGGAGCAGGGGTTCGGGAGATCGGGCCAGCTCGGCGGCGCGCTCGACGGCGTACCGCCACGGAAGGGAGGAGCCGGTCAGGAAGGGGAGCGGGCGGCGCGGCCGGGGCCGGGGCGCGCTCTCGTCCTGCGGCTCCAGGACGGCCACGATCCCCAGGACCACCCCGTCCTGCCGCACCATGTCGATCCGGGCGGTGCACCCGGACCCCTCGGGCAGTTCGGCGACGGTCGGCACGTCCATGTCCGCCTGCCGTGCCGCCACCGCCGTACGTTCAAGAACCCTGAGCACCTCCGGAGTTGCCAGCCGCTCGGCCGCCGCACTGATCAGGCGGTTGCGACCGTCCAGTACGGCCGCCGCGCGGTCTTCACCGCGGGCTGCTCGCAAGTAGGCGTCCATGAGGACCTGTTCGGGCCGTCCGGCCCGGGCGAGCAGTTCGGCCTCCACCGCGGCGGCGGCTGCCTCGGCGAGCGCCGCCTGCGGGTGGGGCGGGTATCCGCCGCACAGATGCGAGGCGACGGTGAGGGTGCCGAGTGCCTGTCCGCTCTTCGGCGCGAGCACCGGGACGCTGACCGCGGACACGTCCTGCCAGACGTCGAGGAAGTGCTCGGGCCCGTGCACCTCGGCCCGGCGCCGGCTGCGCAGTGCGAGGGCCGCGCTGTTGTGGCCGACCTCCTGCTCCGAAAGCCCGGGGCACAGGACGAGCCCGGGCGGGCTCCCGGACGTCCACAGGACGCGCAGTCGCGCGTCGGTGAGGACCAGGATGGAGCTTCCGGGTCCCAGGGCGGGGGCGATCCGTTCGAGCACTGGACGGGCGGCGCCGAGCAGCGGTGACTCGATCGGCCGGGGCGGCTCCACGACCTGCTCCTTCAAGTCGTGCGGTACGCCGAAGAAGCGTGCCCGCCGCCAGGCCGCGAGCACCTCCTCCGGCACACCGTCGGGCAGCGGGCACCCGGACAGGAAGCGCTCGCGCGCCACTCTCAGCGGCGGGAGGGCGTGGACTGCGGGGGAGGGCTCTGTGGTGGTCACGACGTACCCACCGTAGCGGGTTCGGTTGAACAGGCAACGACTGCCGCAGGGGTGGAGTGCCCTGCGGAGTGCGTTTTGGGTATCGCGTGACCGACGGGACCTCTGACGGCGACACGCGACCTCCGTCACCGCCGCGGCCACGTACCCGGCGGCAGGATCACGGACCTGCTCGTCCGAGCGTGACCCCTGGCCCGGGTGTCTCGTAATGAGACACCCGGACCGCGGCACACCGCACCATGATCACTATTGTCCGGTGTCCGTGTTACCCCCGCCAGGAGCCTCCCCGTGCCAACCGCCGTCGAGACCGACGTCCTGATCGTAGGCAGCGGCCCGGCCGGAGCCTCGGCCGCGCTCGCCCTGAGCACCTACGACGTGCCCAACATCGTCGTCACCCGCTACGCGAGCCTCGCCGACACACCCCGCGCGCACATCACCAACCAGCGCACGATGGAGGTCCTGCGCGATCTCGGCGTCGAACAGGACGTCGTCGCGCAGGCGACCCCGCAGCACCTGATGGGCAACACCACCTTCTGCACCAGCCTGGCCGGCGAGGAACTGGGCCGGGTGCGCTCCTGGGGCAACGACCCGCTCGTCCAGGCCGCCCACGACCTCGCCAGCCCCACCCGTATGTGCGACATGCCGCAGCACCTCATGGAACCGGTCCTCGTCGACGCGGCCGTCGCCCGCGGTACCAGCCTGCGCTTCCAGACCGAGTACCTCTCCCACATCCAGGACGCCGACGGCGTGACGGCCACCGTCCGGGACCGGCTGCGGGGGGACACGTACCAGATCCGCGCCAAGTACCTGATCGGCGCGGACGGCGGCCGCTCCAGGGTCGCCGAGGACGCCGGGCTGCCGATGGGCGGCCAGATGGGCGTGGCCGGCAGCATCAACATCGTCTTCGAGGCGGACCTGGCGAAGTACACCGCCCATCGGCCCTCCACCCTCTACTGGGTGCTCGCCCCGGGCGCCACCGTCGGCGGCATCGGTGCCGGCCTGGTGCGCTGTGTGCGGCCGTGGAACGAGTGGCTGATCGTGTGGGGGTACGACGTCACGGCGGGCGCCCCCGACCTGACCACCGAGTACGCCGAGGCCGTCGTGCGGCAGCTGGTCGGCGACGACGAGATCCCGGTGACCGTCAAGTCGTCCGGGGCCTGGACCGTCAACGAGATGTACGCCGAGACCTACTCCAACGGCCGGGTCTTCTGCGCCGGGGACGCCACCCACCGCCACCCGCCGTCCAACGGCCTCGGCTCCAACACCTCCATCCAGGACTCCTACAACCTCGCCTGGAAGCTGAAGCTCGTCCTCGACGGCACCGCCGCCCCGAAGCTCCTCGACACCTACACCGCCGAACGCGCCCCGATCGGCAAGCAGGTCGTCACCCGCGCCAACCAGTCCATCGGCGAGACCGCGCCCATCTTCGAGGCCCTCGACGGACTCTCCCCGCAGACCCCTGAGCAGCTGTGGGCCAACATCGCCGCCCGCAAGGACGCCACCGAGGCCGCCGAGAAGCAGCGGGCGAAGCTGCGCGAGGCCATCGCCTTCAAGGTGTACGAGTTCAACGCGCACGGCGTCGACCTCAACCAGCGCTACGCCTCGGAGGCGATCGTCCCCGACGGCTCCGGCGAGGAGACCTTCGCCCGCGACCCCGAACTCCACCACCAGCCCACCTCCCGCCCCGGCGCCCGTATCCCGCACGCCTGGCTCACCTCGGGCACCCGCACCGTGTCCACCCTGGACACGGTCGGCAAGGGCCGCTTCACCCTCCTCACCGGCATCGGCGGCGAGGGCTGGATCCGGGCCGCCGAGGCGCAGGACGTCGAGATCGCCACCGTGGTCGTCGGGCCCGGACAGGAGTACGACGACCCGTACGGCGACTGGGCGCGGCTGAGCGGAATCTCCGACGCGGGCGCCCTGCTCGTACGGCCCGACGGCTTCGTCGCCTTCCGCCACGCGACCGCGGCCCCGGACGCCGAAACGCTGCTCACGGACGCGCTGCGGCGAATCCTCGGTCACGGCTGAAGACGCGCGACCATGGCAGAAGCGGAACGCCGTCGAGGACGAGGAGCCGGGATGACCACCGACGCGATCGGAGCCAGCGTCACCGAGGAGGCCGTCGCCAGCCTCCATACGACCGCCGACCCACGCCTGCGTGAGCTGCTCGCCGGTCTCATCGGCCATCTGCACGACTTCGTGCGCGAGACCCGGCTCACCCAGCAGGAGTGGGAGAAGGCGATCGCCTTCCTGACGGCGACCGGGCAGCAGTGCACCGCCACCCGGCAGGAGTTCATCCTCCTCTCGGACGTCCTCGGCGTCTCCATGCTCGTCGAGACGGTCAACGGCGACCGCGTGCAGGGCGCCACCGAGTCCACCGTGCTCGGGCCCTTCCACATGACCGAGTCGCCCGTCCGTGAACTCGGCGAGGACATCGACCTGGTGGGCGGCACCGAGCCGTGCGTGGTCAGCGGGCGGGTCCTGTCCGCCGACGGCACTGCGCTGCCCGGTGCCGTCCTCGATGTCTGGCAGGCCGACGACCAGGGCTTCTACGATGTCCAGCAGCCCGACGTACAGCCCGCGGGCAACGGGCGCGGACTGTTCACCGCCGACGCCGAGGGCCGCTTCTGGTTCCGCACCTGCGTCCCGGCGCCCTACCCGATCCCCACCGACGGACCGGTCGGCGACCTGCTCCGCGCCACCGGACGGCATCCCTACCGGCCCGCGCACATCCACTTCATCGCCGGGGCCGAAGGACACACCCCTGTCACCACGCACATCTTCGTCGCGGGCGGTGACTACCTCGACTCCGACGCCGTCTTCGCCGTGAAGAAGAGCCTGGTGCAGGACTTCGCCACGACCGACGACCCGTCCCTGGCCGCGGAGTTCGGCATGCCGAACCCCTTCCGGCACGCCCGCTTCGACCTGGTACTGGAGCCCACCGCATGACGTTCTCGGGCGACTTCACCTACGAGAGCCGACCCGGCCGGGTCGTCTTCCGGCCCGGCGCCGCTGTGACCGCGACCCCGGGCGAGGCCGAACACCTGGGCCTGTCACGGCTGTTGGTGGTGTGCGGCAGCCGGGGCGAGGAGGTCGCCCGGGCGGTGGCGGACGCGCTCGGCGACTCCTGCGCGGGGCTGCACCCCGAGGCCCGCATGCACGTACCCGTCGAGGACGCCGACCGGGCCGTCGAGGCGGCACGCGCGGCCGGGGCCGACGGGATCGTCGCGGTCGGCGGCGGTTCCTCGATCGGCCTGGGCAAGGCCATCGCCCTGCGCACCGGACTGCCGCTGATCGCTGTGCCGTCGACCTACTCGGGCTCCGAGATGACCCCCGTGTGGGGTCTGACCGAGGGTGGGGCCAAGCGCACCGGCCGTGACCCGAAGGTCCAGCCCCGCAGTGTCGTCTACGACCCCGAACTGACCCTGTCCCTGCCGGTACCCCTCACCGTGACCAGCGGCATCAACGCCCTCGCGCACGCGGTCGAGGCGCTCTACGCCCCGGACACCTCCCCGCTGATCGCGCTGATGGCGGAGGAAGGCGTCCGGGCGATGACCGAGGCGCTGCCCCGACTGGCCGCCGAACCGGCAGACCTGGAGGCGCGCGGACAGGCGCTCTACGCGGCATGGCTCTGTGGGGCCTGTCTCGGCTCCACCACCATGGGACTGCACCACAAGCTGTGCCACGCCCTCGGCGGCACCTTCGGACTCCCGCACGCCGAGACCCACACCGTCGTCCTGCCGTACGCCCTCGCCTACAACGCTCCCGAGATCCCGGGGGCGTTGACCGTGCTGAGACGGGCACTTGGCACCGACGAGCCGTTACATGCCCTGTGGGAGCTGACCGGACGCCTCGGCGCACCGCGCTCCCTTGCCGAACTCGGTCTCCAGGAGACCGACGTGGCGGAGGCGGCCGTACAGGTGGCGGAACAGCCGTACGCCAACCCGCGTTCTGTCACGGCGGACGGCGTGCAGGCTCTCCTGCAGGCCGCGTTCGAGGGACGGCAACCGTGAGTCCCTCACCAGCAATCCCCTGAAGAAAGGTGAACACCATGGCCCTCGCACTCCTCCGGCGCCGGCGGTCCAAGGCTGCCCTTGCCGAGGCGGCGGGCCTCTCCGTCCCCCTCCCGCCCGGCGCGGGCGCCGTTGCCCGTGAGATCGTCGACCCCATGGGCTCGCCGATGGCGGGCGCGGACGTCACCGTCACCGCCCTGGACACCCACCGGGTGGCGGCGCGCGGGACGACCGACCCCTACGGCTACTTCCTCGCCGTACTGCCGCCCGGCCGCTACAGCCTGATGGCCGCGGCCGAGGGTCTCCAGCCGCACCGTGAGACGGTCGACGTCGCGCCGAACGTCGTGACGCCCACCGAGCAGGTCTGGCTGCAGCCGGCCCAGGCGCTCCAACTGCCCTCGCCCGGCGTCTGGTTGTTCGACCCACCGCACACCGCGATCCGCTTCATCGCCAAGCACGTCGGCATGGCCCACGTCCACGGCCGCTTCGAGCGCTTCGAGGGCGGCGTCCAGATCGCGCAGGACATGGCGCAGTCCCGCGTCCAGGTCCGTATCGACGCCTCAAGCATCACGACCGGCAACACCACCCGCGACAACCATCTGCGCTCCGGTGACTTCCTCGACGTCAAGCGCTTTCCCCACATCGATTTCGTCAGCACCCGCTTCGCCTACCGAGGCGGCAGCAAGTGGACCCTCCAGGGCACCCTGACCATGCACGGCGTGAGCCGCTCCATGGCCCTGGACACGACATACCTGGGCACGGTGAACGGCGGCTACGGCGAGGAGCTGCGCTGCGCGGCCCTGGCCACGGCTGAGCTGCACCGCGAGGACTACACCCTCAACTGGCGCACGATGCTGGCCCGGGGCATCGCGGTCGTCGGTCCCACGGTTCAGCTGGAACTGGACGTCCAGGCGATGTACCGGACCCACGACACGCCGACCCCGCCGGAGTAGGGCAGGGCCGTCCAGGCACGCATTGTCAGACCCGGTCGCTATGGTCGGGCCCCATGAAATGGAGTCCTTCGAGGGCTCGCTGCACGGCAGGTCCGGCGCCTTCAACTTCGTCCACTCGGCGACGACTTCGGGCAGCGACCGCACCGCGGAGTTCTTCACCGTCGTCCCCTCCAGCGGCACCGGGGACCTGGCGGGCATCTCCGGCACCGGCAGCCTCGCGGTCGACGCGGACGGCACCCACCGCATCCGGTTCGACTACGAGCTCAGCTGACACCTTCGCCGTCGTGCACCGTCGGCCCGCGCCGAGCGTGCTCCGGGAACGCCTCCAGCGCGAGGCCGAAGGAGCGGTCCGCGCGTTTCTCGCCCACCCTCGCCAGGGCCGCGGCCAGGCGCGGGGTGTCGGCGACGGTCGGGGAAGGAGCCCGGGACGACGATCACCAGCATGACGCCGGGCAGCGGGAAGCCCGCGACCCGCAGCGGTGCGACCGCCGGTTCGTACTGCGCCGGCACGCGCGGTGCCCGCGCCGGATTGCTCATCAGGAGCGGGACGGCGCGCGGGTACGCGGCGCATGCGGCGCGGCAGGCGGGCCCACGCTCCACGGCCGCGCCCCAGGGACGGATGCGAGGGCGATGATGTGGATCGCCGCCGCAACCCGCGCGCGCGGCAGCTCCACGATGCCGTCGGCCACCGCACAGGCCCCGCACGGAGCGGCCGCCGGACGCGCGGGGCCGACCGGTCTCCAGGTCATGGAGGGCGGCACCTCCCACGCCGCCCTCGCCGGCGCGTCGGTCCAACTCGCGGTCACCGGAAGGGACATCACACATCGTGGTCTCTGAAAGCTTCACTAAAACCACACGAGACCCGACTGGCACTTGAGGTTTCAAGGGTTACGCTCACCGGCATCCGAGTGCACGGGGGAGCGGCTCGTCCGCCATGGCACTCCCTCCCCCCCCCGGTTTCAGGAGACTCGGCGTGAGTGACGGCGACGTAGTGGTGATCGGCGGCGGCTATGCGGGTGTGCGGCTGGCGAAACGGCTGGACGCGACCGCACGGGTCACGCTGGTGGACCGCAAGGAGGTCTTCTTCCACCGTATTGCCTCCCTGCGCGCGGGTGTGCGCAAGGAGTGGACCGTGACCCCCTTCATCCCCTACGACCGGCTGCTGCGCCACGGCCGGGTCGTCCTGGGCAAGGCGGTCACCATCGACACCGCCGAGCGCCGGGTGCTGCTGGCCGACGGGACGAGGCTGCCGTACGACGTCGTGGTGATCGCCACCGGCGCCGACTACCCGGCACCGGCCCGGTTCGCGGGGAGTACCACCGAGGAGGCGATGAAGGCCTTCAACGAGCACCAGCACAAGATCGCCTCGGCCGAGCACATCCTCGTCGTCGGTGGCGGGCCCTCCGGTGTCGAGCTCAGCGCCGAGATCCGGCTGGCCCGGCCTCAGGCCCGGGTGACGCTCGCGCACTCCGGTTCCGCGCTGCTCGGCAACACGGGCAGCGAGCGGGCCGGACGCAGGGCGCGGGCCTGGCTGGAGGCTCAAGACGTGGAGGTACGGCTCGACTCCTTCATGTCCCCGGGCAACGACTTCGGCACCTACCGCGATGCCCACGGCGGGGTTCTCGCCGCCGACCTCTCCTTCTGGGCCACCGGCACCACCCCCAACACGCTCTGGCTGCGCCTCGGCGGGCACGGTGACTGGCTGAACCCCTCCGGGCATGTGAAGGTCGACCGCGCGCTCCGGGCCGAGGGGCAGCTGGACGTCTTCGCGGTCGGCGACGTCAACGACGCCACCGAGCTCAAGATCACCCCGGCCGCACTCGCTCAGGCCGACCTCGCCGCCTGGAACATCCGCGCCCATCTGAACAGTTCGGGCCGGCACCGCAAGGAGCCGCGCTTCTACCGGCCCGTCCACCGCACCCCGCTCATCGTGCCCTTCGGCCCGGCCGACGGGATGACCATGCTGCCCGTGCCGGGCGGCGAGACCGCGGTCCTGGGCGGTCGCACCACCACCCTGGCCAAGGCGAAGACCCTCATGACGCCCTACATGCGACGCCAACTCGGCTACACGGCCGCCTGATCGACGAACGCGACCTCGGCGGTGGCGTGCTCGGACTCCCGATGGGTGGCGAGGTGAAGCCGCGCCCGCCCGTCGGTGAACGTGCCCTCGGCAAGCAGGTGTTCGCCGACGAACGCGGGTCGGTGCAGCCGGTACGCCAGCGAACTCACCCGCCGTCCCGGGAAGTTGCGGCGCACCGGCTCCAGCATCAGCAGGGCCAGCAGCGGGCCGTGCACGACGAGATCCGGGTAGCCCTCGGTGCCACGGCAGTACGGGGCGTCGTAGTGAATGCGATGGGCGTTGGCCGTCAGGGCGCTGAACCGGAAGAGCAGGGTCGGGTCCGGCCGGAGCCGCAGTCGCCACGGGCTCCGGCCGCCTTCCGGCACCCTCCGGTCGTCGACCGTGGCCGGGTGCCGCCCGGCGGCATGGCCGGACCGGTAGACGATGTCCTGCTCCTCGACCAGGCACAGGCGTCCGTGCTGACGGAACTCCTGGCGCTCGGTGACGAACAGCAGTTCGCCGGTGCGGCCCTGCTTTGCAGTCACGGCGCCGAGGCTGCTGACGCGCTCGGCGGGCTCACCGACACGCAACGGCTCGACGATCTCGCAGCGGCCGCCGGCGAACATGCGCTGCCGGTCGGGAATCGGTGGCAGGAAGCGGGCGTCACGCAGGTGCCCGTCGGGGCCGAGCGAGTGCTGGGCGGGCCAGTGCAGGAAGTGGAACCACTGCCACAGCGGGGGCAGGGGGTCTCCGGCCTGGGCGGCGGGTTCCGGCAGGTCGAGAAGGGCCGAGACGGCCGCGGCCGGGCCGGGCGGAAGGGGGTCCGTGTCCGTGACGGGGGAGGGGTGCCAGGACTCCACGTAGGAGCTGAGCGGCGGGGGAGCAGGGGGCATCGGCTCTCCTTCCTCGCGGGTCTCGGCCGATACCTATCAGAGGGCTCAGGCGTGCAGGACGTGCTGGGTCGGTCGGACCAGCCCCGACTCGTAGGCGAAGACCACAGCCTGGACCCGGCCGCGGGCGCCGATCTTGGTGAGGATGTTGCTGATGTGGGACTTCACGGTGGTCGGGGCGATGGAGAGACGGTCGGCGATCTCGGAGTTGGAGTCGCCGGAGGCCACCGCGGTGAGCACGTCGCGCTCGCGTCCGGTGAGGGTGTCCAGCCGTTCGCCCGGAGCGTGGCTCTCCAGGGCGCGTTGGGTGCGGACGGCGTCGATGAGCGCGCGGGTCAGTCCGGGGGAGACCACGACGTCACCGGCGGCCACGACCCGGACGGCGGCGACCAGTTCCTCGGCGGTGGCGTCCTCGGGAAGGTGTCCGGCGGCTCCGGCGCGCAGGGCGCCGTAGGGATAGGTGTCGGCGCCCGTGGTGAGGAGCAGGACGTGTGGGGCGGGCCCGTCCGGAGCCTGGGTGATACGGCGGACGGTCTCGACGGTGTCCGGGTCGGTGCTGCGGCCGTCCAGCAGGACGACGTCCGGTCCCAGCAGGCTGCTCAGCCGGACCGCGTCCGGCCCGTGCGTCGCCTCGCCGACGACGGTCAGGTCGGGCTGGGACTCCAGGAGCATGCGGAGGCCGACACGCTGAAGTGCCTGGCCGGTGGCGATGAGGATGCTGGTCATGGCGTGTGCTCCATCCTCGCCCAGCGGACAATCTGCTGAACGAAACGGTTTCGTTCTTGTGAGATTCAGAGTAGCTCCGGAGGTATCGAAACGTGAGCGTTTCGATTGTGGGGTGGGTCACATTCCGTTGGTGTTTCGCTTCTCAGGGAGTCGCCGTGGCCGGTGAGGAGGGTGGCCGGGAGGTGCCCGCCACCGTCGGGGGCGGGGTGGTCTCCGGCAGCCGGGTCTCGCCGCCGGGTGGGATCGCGGTCACGATCATGACGGCGGCCACCGCCGCGGCGACGATCAGTACCAGCGCGGTCAGGAGACGGGAGCGCGGGTCGCGGGCGCGTCGTCCGGTCGGGCCCGTCGGCTCGGGTGCCGAGGCCAGCGGAGCCAGATACGCCACGATCTCGTCCGCCCCGGGCCGCCGTGCCGGTTCCTTGCTCAGAAGCCTGCGCAGTAACGGTGTCAACGGGCAGTCCCCACCCGGCAGTTCGGGCTCCTCGTAGACCACGGCCAGCAGTGTCGCCGGCATCGAGGGGCGGGCGAACGGGGAGCGGCCGGTCAAGGCTGTGCAGAGGGTGGCGCCCAGGGACCACCAGTCCGAGGCCGGACCAGGGGCGGCGCCCGTGGCCCGCTCCGGGGGCATGTACTCCGGTGAGCCGATCAGCATGCCGTCCCTGGTCAGCCCCTGGGCGTCCTGGAGTGCGGCGATCCCGAAGTCGGTGAGCACGACCCGGTTTCCGGGGCCGAGCAGGACGTTGCCGGGCTTGACGTCACGGTGCAGCACCCCGGCCGCGTGCACCCGGCGCAATGCCTGGGTCAGCGCCAGTCCGACGCGGGCCGTCTCGCGCACGGCCAGCGGCCCCAGGTCGGCGACGGTCCGCTCCAGCGAGGGTGCCTCGATCAGCTCCATCACGATCCAGAGCCGGTCGTCCTCCTCGGCCACGTCGTAGACGCGGACCACGCCCGGATGATCGATGCGCGCACCGGCCCGCGCCTCACGCAACGCGCGCTCACGACGGGTCCGCTCGTCGGCGTCCGTGCCGGGCCCCTCCAGGTACAACTCCTTGACCGCGACCGGGCGTTCCAGCACCTCGTCACGCGCGCGCCACACCCGCCCCATGCCGCCCTGTCCGACACTCTCCGTCAGGCGGTAGCGGCCCCCTATCCGCATGTGTGTTCACCTCCCGACCGCTTCCATGACAACACGGCGAATGCCGTGCGCGGCAGGGGGCAACCCGCTCGCGAGCGGCGGCGACCCAACAGTGAAATCCCGGCCCCCACGAAGGGAGTTCACTCCATGCGCACCCGTATCGTGCGTCTCGTCACCGTCCTCGCCGCCCTGCTCGCGGTGTTCGCCACACCCGCCGTCACGGCGACCCCGGCGCAAGCGGCGGACAACTGGAACCCGCCGGCCAATCTCGTACAGCCCCTCAACGAGGTGTGGAACCACGTCGAGTCGACCTACCCCGACCTCTACGGCTTCCGCAACTACGGCTGGGACCAGATCGCGGCCAACAAGGGAAGCGTCAACTACTGCGTCCGCTGGGAGTCCGACGCCCCGGTCAGCGCCGCCCTCCGGGACCAGGTCCACGCGGCGCTGAAGAAGCAGTTCGGCAAGTGGATGGCGGCCATGCTCGACAACGGCGCCGGAACCAACGCCTGGCCGTACACCGCCGTGCCCGTCAACATCGTCGGCTGGGCGGTGAAGAACCGCTCGACCCTCCAGTGGACCGACAACTCGGTCGACATCTACGCCGGAAACCTCGACTCCGGCGGCGCCCCGCAGTGCGCCCCCGACTGCGGCCGCTTCTTCCATCAGGACGGCAACTACTCGAAGTGCCCCGGCGGAGTGGCCCGCCACTACGACCAGTCGCTCTGGCTGACCAAGGGCTTCCAGGGCGGCGCCGGCGGCGACTGGGGCCAGCGCGTCGGCCAGGAGTACTTCACCGGGGCCCTCGCCCAGGAGAACATCCACATCTATCTCCACGAGGTCGGCCACACCTTCGGCCTCGACGACTTCTACGACTGGACCCCGACCGGCCAGTGCTGCTTCCTGATGAACGCGGGCAGCGCGACCCAGATCACCGAGTTCGACAAGTGGATGCTGCGTGACTTCTGGCGCCACCTGAAGAGCCGGTACGGCTACTGAGCTCGCGGGCGGTCGGTGTTTCCGACCGCCCCTTCAGTGCGGCGGCATCACCGAGGTCGCGACGCCAGTACCGGACGCCAAGGTCCTCGCGGAGGAAACCGCGGGTCCGCAAAGGAGCCGTTTGAGAACATCCTCGCGCTCGACTGGTATTGGCATTCTCATTTTCTGCAAGTACCGTATCCGAACGATGAATGACTACGCCCAGACCTCGTCCGGCATCCCGCTCAAGCCGGTCTACGGACCGCAGGACCGGGCTGTCGAGCCGCCCGCGCCGGGCGTGTTCCCGTTCACACGCGGCAACTACGCCTCCGGCTACCGGGGGCGGCTGTGGACGCTGCGGCAGTACTCCGGTTTCGGCACCGCGGAGGACTCCAACCGCCGATACCGCTATCTGCTGGACCAGGGCGGAACCGGCCTCTCGGTCGCCCTCGACCTGCCCACGCAGTGCGGCTACGACTCCGACGACCCGGAGGTGAGCGAGGAGGTCGGCCGGGTGGGCGTGGCGGTCGACACCCTCGCCGACGCGGAGGTGCTGTTCGACGGCATCCCGCTGGACCGGATCAGCACCAGCTTCACCATCAACGGCACGGCGGCGATCCTGCTCGCCTTCTACGTGGCCGCCGCCGAGAAGCGCGGAGTGCCGAGGGCGAAGCTCACCGGCACCATCCAGAACGACATCCTCAAGGAGTACGCCTCCCGCGGCACCTGGATCTGGCCGCCCGAGCCGTCGCTCAGGCTGATCGCCGACACCATCGAGTTCTGCGCGGCCGAGGTGCCCCGCTTCAACGCCATCTCCGTCGCCGGCGCTCACTTCCGGGACGCGGGCGCCAACGCCGTGCAGGAGATGGCGTTCACGCTCGCCGACGGGGTCACGTACGTCGACACCGTGCTGGCACGCGGCCGTATGACGATCGATCAGTTCGCCCCGCAGGTCTCCTTCTTCTTCTACACGCACGGCGATTTCTTCGAGGAGATAGCCAAGTACCGGGCGGGGCGCAGGCGTTGGGCGACGATCGTGCGCGAGCGGTACGGGGCCGGCTCCGACAAGGCGGCGATGTTCCGCTTCGGGTGCGTGGCCGGCGGCGCCTCCTTGTACGCCCCGCAGGCCCGCAACAACACCGTCCGGATCGCCTACGAGGCCCTGGCCTCCGTACTCGGCGGAGTCCAGTCGATGTTCACGGCCGCCTGGGACGAGCCCTTCGCCCTGCCCAGCGAGGAGTCGGCGACCCTCGCCCTGCGCACCCAGCAGATCCTCGCCCACGAGACCGGCGTGGCCCGGGTCGCGGACCCGCTCGGCGGCTCGTACTTCGTCGAGGCGCTCACCGACGCCACCGAGGAACGGATCGTCGAGATCATGGCGGATCTGGAGGCGCACGGTGGCATGGTCCGGGCCATCGAGGACGGCTATCTGCAGGGGCTGATCGCCGACGAGGCCTACCGGTCGCACCAGGAGGTCGAGGCGGGCACCCGACCGGTCGTCGGCGTCAACCGCTTCGTCGACGAGGACGAGCCGCCCCCGGACATCGCCACCTACGAACTCGACGCCAAGGGCCGAGAGGTCCAGCTGAAACGGCTCGCCCGCGTCAAGGCCGAACGCGACCCGGCTGCGGTCCGGGCGCGTCTGGCGGACCTGGCCCGTGCGGCGGAGGGGGACGACAACCTCATGGGACCGCTCGTCGACTGCGCCAACGCCTACTGCACGGTGGGCGAGATGGCCAGCGCCCTGAAGGACGTCTGGGGCGAGTTCCGGCAGCCGGTGGTGTTCTGATGGGCACACGGATCCTGATCGCCAAGCCCGGTCTCGACGGCCATGACCGGGGCGCCAAGATCGTCGCGCGGGCGCTGCGCGACGCGGGCTTCGAGGTCGTCTTCACCGGCATCCGGCAGCGCGTCGAGGACATCGTGGCGACGGCCGTCCAGGAGGACGTCGCGGTCGTCGGCCTGAGCATGCTCTCCGGCGCGCACCTCGCCCTCACGGCCCGGACGGTGGAGGGCCTCAGGGCCGCCGACGCCGGCGACATCACGGTCGTCGTCGGCGGCACCATCCCCCCGGCCGACGTGCCCCGGCTGAAGGCCGCGGGCGCGGCGGCGGTGTTCCCCACCGGAACGCCGCTCGACGTCGTGGTGGCGGAGGTACGCGCCCTCACCTCACCCTTGGAGGGAATGTGCGGATCGGTGTGATGATCGGGCCCGAGCGCGGAGACTCCGCGCGCAAGGCCTCACGGATGATCGCGGACGTCGAATGGGCCGAGTCCGCGGGCATGGACACCGCCTGGATACCCCAAGTCCCCACCGACTTCGACGCGTTGACCGCCGTCGCACTGATGGGCGCCGCGACCGGCCGCATCGAACTGGGCACCGCCGTCGTACCGCTCCAGGCCCAGCACCCGATCGCCCTCGCCCGGCAGGCCCTGTCCACCCAGGCCGCCACCGGCGGACGGCTCGCGCTCGGCGTCGGCCCCTCGCACCACTGGATCGTCCAGGACATGCTCGGCCTGCCCTACGAACGCCCGGCCGGCCTCACCCGCGACTACCTCGACGTCCTGGACGCGGCCCGCAACGGCCCCGGCCCCATCGAGGTCGAGAACCGCACCTACACCGTGCACAACCCCCTAGACCTCGCCCCCGTCGCCCCGCTGCCGATCCTGCTCGCCGCCCTCGGCCCGGTCATGCTGGCCCTCGCCGGGGAGCGGGCCGACGGAACCGTGCTGTGGATGGCCGACGAGCGGGCCGTAGCCGACCACGTCGTCCCGCGCATCACCAAGGCCGCCGAGGCCGCGGGACGCCCCGCACCCCGGATCGTCGCCGGCATCCCGGTCTGCCTGTGCCGCCCGTCGGAGGTCGACGCGGCCCGCGCCCGCGCCAACCGCATCCTCGGCGAGGCGGAGATCTCGCCCAACTACCAACGCCTGCTGGACTACGGCGACGCGCGGGACGTCGGCGACCTGTGCGCGGCGGGCGACGAGAGGGCCATCGCGGCCCGCTTCCAGCGCTTCGCCGACGCCGGCGTCACCGACCTGTCCGTACGGCTGCTCCCGATCGGCGAGGGACGCGACGAACTGGTCGCCTCCAAGCGCCGTACGAGGGACATGATCGCCTCGCTCGCGGCGAGCTTCCGGTGACCCCGGGGCCGCTCACGGGCATCCGGATCCTCGAAGTCGGCCACATCCTCGCGGGCCCCTTCGCCACCATGCTCCTCGCCGACCTGGGCGCCGACGTCACCAAGGTCGAGCCACCCGGCGGCGACCTCTCCCGCCAGGTCTCCGACGCCTACTTCGCCAGCCTCAACCGCAACAAGCGCAGCGTCCGCCTCGACCTCACGACGGAGGCGGGACAGGTGCGACTCGGTGAACTCGTCGCGGGGGCTGACGCGTTGCTGGTCAACCTCAAGCCGTCGGTGATACGGCGGCTCGGGCTGACGTACGACGGTCTGCGCCGCTGGAACGAGCGGATCGTCTGCGTCGCCGTCACCGGATACGGCCTCGACGCGGGCGACGATCCCGCCTTCGACTACGTCATCCAGGCCGCGACCGGCGTGGCCGCGCTGACCGGTGACCCCGACGGGCCACCCATGCTGCCGGGCTACTCCTCGGTCGACAACTCGGCTGCCCTCACCGCCGCGTTGGGGCTGCTCGCACAGATCGTGTCCGGGCGGGGCGGCCAGGTCGAGGTGGCGCTGCGGGACGTGATGCTGGCGCAGCTCAACTACCGGGCGTCCGCCTACCTCAACGAGGGGACCGAGCCGCGCCGGCTGCCGAACGGGGCGCACTCCTACTATGTGCCTGCTCAGCTCTTCCCCACGGCCGAGGGGCACTTGGCGCTGTTCGTCACCCACGACGGATTCTGGAAGGCGTTCGCGGGCGAGGCCGGGATCGACGGCTTTCCCACCATGGCGGAGCGAGCGGCGCGGCGCGAGGAGGTGCTCGCCGTCGTCACGCGGGCGCTCGCCGTCGACACGGCCCGGGGGTGGGAGGCACGGCTACGGCCGCTCGGCGTTCCCGCGGCGGCCGTACGCACGCTGCCGGAGGCGCTGGAGGCGGCCCCGGAGATGATCGTCAGGGCCGGTGAGCACCGGCTGGTCGGCGGCCCGATCCGGGTGGCCGGGTACGAGCCGTCGTATCGTCCGGCGCCGCGGCTGGGGGAGCACGGTCACTCGTAGTGGACCGTCACCGATCCCTCGTCGGGTATTCCCTGGCAGGTGAGGACGTACCCTTCCGCCACCTCGTCGTCCGTGAGGACGTCGTTCACGCGCATGGTCGCGCTGCCCTCCGTCAGTTTCGCCATGCAGGTGGCGCAGTTGCCCGCCTCGCAGGAGAACGGCGGCGTGAGCCCGGCCCGGCGGGCGCTCTGGAGCAGGGTCTCGCCCGGGCGCTTGGGCACAGAGACGCGCCGGGTGCCGAGCAGGATCGTGACGGTGCCCTCGGCGGGGGCCGCCTCGGCAGCCGCAGTTGGGGCCACCGCGCCACCGAACCTCTCGCTGAACAGGCGCCCCGGTCCCGGCAGCGCGTTCTCCACGAGCTCCATGAAGGGCTCGGGTCCGCACACATACGCGTCGCCGCCCCCTTCGGCGAAGTCCTTCACCGCGGCGGCATCGACGAAGCCCTTCTCCACGTCGAGATGCCGTACCACCGTCAGCCGGCCCCGATAGCGCTCGGCCAGCTCCTCCAGCACTGACTCGAAGATCGCCGAGGGCCGGTCGCGGTCGGCGCACAGCAGCCGTACGCTCCGGTCGGTCGTCGCCAGAGCACTCTTGGCCAGGGAGAGGATCGGGGTGAGCCCGCTGCCGCCGCTGAAGCCGAGCAGCGGTGTCGTGGCCGGGCGCAGACAGAACCGGCCCCTGGGCAGGGTGAGTTCGAGTTCGTCGCCCTCGGACACATGGTCGTGCAGCCAGTTGGAGACCCTGCCGCCGGGCACCCGCTTGACGGTCGTCATCAGCTCCGCGTCGGTCTCCGGGGCGCTCGACATCGAGTACGACCTCAGCAGGTCCCGCCCGTCCACCCGGACCCGGAACACGCAGAACTGGCCCGCCTCGTAGACGAACGGTCCCTCATGAGGATCGAGCACGAACGTCCTGGCGTCCTCGGTCTCCTCGACGATCTTCACGACCGTCGCGCGCTGGAACAGGGCCGGGATCGCCATGGACGCCCTCCTCAGGCTCTGGTATCAAGGTTCTGTCTCTGCGAGAATACTATTCTCACCTGGAAGATGGGACCCTCTCAATGCGTGGGGTGTTGGTTTTCGAGGACCAGCAGTACACCGTGGCCGAACTGGACGCCCTCGCCGACGGGTTGGCCGGCCGGCTGGAGCGGCGAGGCGTACGGGCGGGGGAGCGGGTCGCCCTCATGTCGTCCAACCGGCCGGAGTTCGTGATCGCCGTACAGGCCCTGTGGCGGCTCGGCGCGGCGGTCGTCCTGCTCAGCCCCGCCTGGAAGCGCGGCGAGGTCGAACACGCCCTGGACATCACGAAACCGGCCCACGCCGTCGGCGATCACCCGGTGCTGGCCGGCCTGATGCCGATGCTGCACCTCGACGAGCCGATCCCGGCCGCCACCGGGGTGTCGTACGCGCCCCCCGATCCCCGGTCCGACGCCGTCCTGGTCTTCAGCTCGGGCACCACCGGCATGCCCAAGGCGGTCCGCCACACCCACGCCTCGCTCGCCGCCGCCGTGCACCACTGGCGCGACGCGCTGGAGCTGACCGCCGACGACCGGATCCAGATCACCACCCCGCCCTCGCACATCCTCGGACTGCTCAACATCGTCACGGCCCTCGAAGCGGGCGCCTGGCTGCGGCTGCACCACCGCTTCGACCTCGACCGGATGCTGCACCACATCCAACTCGACCGCGTCACCGTCGAGATGGCGGTCGCGCCGATCGCGCTCGCCCTCGCCTCCCACCCGAAGCTGGAGTCGTACGACCTGTCGTCGCTGCGCTACATCATGTGGGGCGCGACCCCGGTGACCCCGAGCGTCGCCGAGACCGTCACCCGTCGCACCGGGGTCGGCTGGGTGCCCGCGTACGGGGCCAGCGAACTCCCCGTCATCGCCTGCAACCCGCTCGCCGGAGCCCGGCTGGACACACCCGGGCGGGCCGTGCCGGGGGTGAGCCTGCGTGTGGTGTCCCTGGAGACCGGGAAGCCGGTCGGACCGGACGAGGCCGGGGAGATCGAGGTGCGTGCGGAGTCCCTGATGGCGGGCTATCTGCCGGCCGACGCGACGGCGGACGCCTTCCACGACGGCTGGTACCGCACCGGTGACGTCGGCAGCGTCGACGCCGAGGGCTGGATCCGGCTCACCGACCGCTCCAAGGACATGATCAAGGTACGGGCCTTCCAGGTCGCCCCCGCCGAGATCGAGACCGTGCTGCACGGCCATCCGGCGGTCGTGGACTGCGCCGTCTTCGGGGTTCCCGACGCGGCGGACGGGGAGGCGATCGTCGCGGCGGTGTCGACGGCGCGTCCGGTGGCGGCGGGGGAACTGATCGACCTGGTCGGCGCGCGACTCGCCTCCTACAAGCGGCCCAGCCGTGTGGAGTTCGTGACCGAGATCCCCCGTCTGCCGTCCGGCAAGGTGCTGCGCCGGGTCCTGAAGGAGCGTCATGGACGTACGACTGACAGCTGAACAACGTCAACTGCGCAGCGCCGCGGCCAAGTTGGCAGACGACCTCGGACCTGGCTCCGTCCTCGACCTGGACGACCGGGACCGGGTCACCCGCCTGGAGAAGGCGGTGGAGTCGACCGGCTGGCGCACCCTGCGCTCGGACGGCGCCTCCGGTGTCGAAGTGGCGCTGGTGGTCGAGGAGTTCGGCCGAGGTCTTGTCGACGTACCGCTCCTGGGCCCGCTGCTCGCCGACGACCTCGGGCGTCACCTCTCGTACGACACCTCGGCGACCACGGTCGCGGTCGGGACGCTGGCGCGGGACGCGCGCGGGCAGCGACGGGCAATCGCCCTCGACGGGAACCGGGTCCTGTCCGCCGCCTTCGGGCCCCCCGGACCCGGTGCCGATCCGACCCGGCACCAGGCCGCATTGACGGGCGCGCTGGAGCAGATCGCCGAGATACCCCCCGAACTCGCCGACCGCTGGCAGGCGTTGGCCCTCGTCGCCACCTGCGCCGACCTCGTCGGAACGGCCCGCGGCACGCACGCGCTCGCCTGTGACCACGCCAAGGTCCGAGAGCAGTACGGCAGGACGATCGGCTCGTACCAGGCCGTCGCCCACCTCCTGGCCGAAGGGCTGGCCCTGATCGAGGGATCGGTGAGCGTACTGCGGCACGCGGCCTGGGCCGTGGACGAGCTCCCCGCGGTCGAGGCGATCCAGGCCGCCCGGGTCGCCAAGCTCTACAGCGCTCGCGCCGCCCGCACCGTCTGCGAGACGGCGGTCCAGGTGCACGGCGGCATCGGCAACACCTGGGAGTGCCTCGCCCACGTCCATCTGCGCCGTGCTCTGACGTCCACCGCACTGTTCCCCGTCCGGCTGGAGGAGATCGACCTTGGACTTTCGTGACGCACCCGAAGAGGCCGCCTTCCGGGACCGGTTGCGCAGCTGGCTGGCCGAACGGTCGGGGACGTTCCCGGCCTCGGGCGACGAGTACTGGGCCCGGCAGGGCGAATGGCACCGGGCCCTGCACGCGGCGGGCTTCTTCGGCCTGTCCTGGCCCAAGGCCTACGGCGGCCACGAACTGCCGCCCGTTTACGACGTCATCCTCGACGAGGAACTCGCCCGAGCCGGAGCCCCGCCCCGGCCCAGCCTCGGCTACCTGGTTCAAGGCCTGGGCCGGCACGGCAGCGAGGAACTGCGCCGCCGCTTCCTGCCCGGCATGATCGACGGCACCGAACGCTGGTGCCAGGGTTTCAGCGAGCCCGGAGCCGGCTCCGACCTCGCCGCCCTGACCACGAAGGCCACCCGCGACGGGGATGCCTATGTCCTGCACGGCCACAAGATCTGGACCAGCTACTCCGACGTGGCCGACTGGTGTCTGCTGCTGGCGCGCACGAACCCGGACGCACCCCGGCACAAGGGGATCTCCGCGTTCATCGTCGACATGCACCAACCGGGCGTCGAGCAGCGGCCGTTGAAGATGATGAGCGGGGTGACCAAGGAGTTCGGCCAGGTCCTCCTCGACGGCGCGAGGGTCCCGGCCGACCAGATGGTGGGGGCGCCGGGGGAGGGCTGGGCGCTGGCGATGACGGTCGTGGGTCATGAACGCGAGCCCGCGACGCTGGGCTTCTCCGCCCGCTACGGCAAGCTCGTCCGCCAACTCGCCGCCCGCACCCGGCGATCGGGATCGCCGCCGGAGCTCGTCTGGGCCGCCGTGGAGGCCGAGATGCTGCGGCTGCATGTACGCCGACGGCTCTCCGAACAGCTCGACGGCGTCTCGCACGGGCCCGAGGGTTCACTCGACAAGCTGCTCATGACCTGGGCCGAACAGGCCGTGGGACACGCGGCGTTGGCCGTCGGCGGCACCGAGGACACCGAGCTGCTGAACGCCTACCTCTACAGCCGTGCGCAGAGCGTGATGGGCGGGACCTCGCAGATCCAGAAGAACATCATCGCCTCGCGGATCCTCGGACTGGGAGCGTGACATGGCCGACCTTTGGACGGGGAGCTTGAGATGACGCGGAACCTGTACGGCATGCCGGAGGAGATCCAGGTCGAGGCCGACGGCCCCCTGCGGATCATCACCCTCAACCGGCCCGATGCCCTGAACGCCGTCAACGACGCCCTCCACACTGGCCTCGCCCGCCTCTGGCCCCGCCTGAGCGAGGACCGGGTCGCCCGTGCCGCCGTCCTCACGGGCGCGGGCAAGGCGTTCTCGGCGGGCGGCGACTTCGGCTACCTCGACGAGATCCGGCGCGACGCGGACCTGCGGGCCCGGACGATCGCGGACGGCAGGGACATCGTCCTCGGTATGGTGCGCTGCCGCCTGCCTGTCGTCGCGGCCGTCAACGGCCCCGCCGTGGGACTGGGATGCAGCCTCGTGGCCCTCAGCGACACGGTCTACATCGCCGAGTCCGCCCACCTGGCCGACCCGCACGTCCAGGTGGGCCTCGTCGCCGCCGACGGCGGTCCGCTCACCTGGCCCCTGCACACCAGCCTGCTGCTGGCCAAGGAGTACGCCCTGACCGGCGCCCGCATCCCCGCCGACCGGGCCGTGGCCATGGGGCTGGCCAACCATGTGGTGGCCGACCCCCTCGCAGCGGCGACGGCCTGCGCCAAACGGATCGCGGGCCTGCCCCGGCAGGCGGTGGAGAGCACCAAGAGGCTCCTCAACATGCACCTGGAACGGGCGGTCCTGGCCACCCTCGACTACGCGACGACGGCCGAGGAACAGTCCTTCACGACGGACGACTTCCGCACCACCCTCGCCCGGTTGACCGGCGGCGACTCCTGAGCGCGTCCTCCGGGGAACCGGTTCTCGACGGCCCGGCGTCTCTCCCTGTGCAAGATCGCGAGTGGACGCAGGGGAGTCCGAGATGACGAGCACAGCCACCCGCTACCGAACACTTGCCCAGTGCTCCACCCTTCAGGGTGGAGGTGTAGGGCATCCTCGCCCCGGCGGCCCGTAGGGGCGCAGCACCATTGCTAAAGTCGCCTTGTCCGACAACGTAGTTGGCGGACCTACCGCCGGACGGGCGGGAAGTCAGGCCTGTGGAGGCCTTGTAAGACCACCTCCGGGTGGCAGCGGCCCGTGAAGCAGGAACCCGAGGGAGCACCGCGTAGCGGTGCTGACCTGAAAAACCTGCGTCACGCAGGCGAGGGCGTCAACTGTATCTCGTCCGGCACGCCGAGGCGACGCCGGACGAGAGCGGGCTGACCGAGGCCGGTCGCCGACAGGCGACGCTGCTCGGCCAACGCCTGCGGGGTGTGCCACTCGCCGCCCTCCACCACGGCCCGCTGCCCCGGGCGGAGCAGACCGCACAGCTGGTCAGTGACCAGTTGAAGAGCGTCACGCTGCATCGGTCGGACATCGCCAGCGACTACGTCCCCCATATGCCGGAGAGGGCCGAACTCCCGGCGGAGTCCGCGGACTTCTTTCTCCGCTTCCTCGCCGACACGAGCGTGGAGGAGCGGGAACGCGGGCCGGTCCTGGCACAGCGGGCGCTGGAGCTGTTCACCGGGCCGGTACCGGGCCCGGAGGACCGGCATGAACTGGTTGTCACCCACAACTTCCTGGTCGCCTGGCTCCTCCGGGACGCCATGCGGGCACCGAAGTGGAGCTGGCTCGGGCTCGACCACTGCAACGCCGCGCTGACGGTCATCCGCTACGCGCCCAGCAGACCGGCCTCCGTCCTCGTCACCAACGACATGCGGCACCTGCCGAGCGAGCTGCGCTGGACGGGCTTTCCCCGCGAACTGCACGTCTGAGCGGCCTCGGCGTACAACGCCGCCGCTACCGGGATTCATTCGCAGTGCTCCGGCCTTCAGGCCTGGGGTGAAGCGAATCTCGTGGCGGCGACGCGGAGCGTTGCGGTGGCGTTCCGGCGGAGCCGGACGGGGCTTCGTATCGGTGACGGGTCGCTTGTATGTTCCCGGTGACGACGCGGGTTCGACGTGCCTAGTGTGATCGTCATGCAGCTCCGGTACGCCTTCAGGTTGTACCCCGACGCCGCTCAGCAGGCCGCGCTGGCCAGGGCGTTCGGGTGCGCCCGCGTCGTGTTCAACGACGCGGTGCGCGCCCGCGAGGACGCCCGCGCGTCCGAGCGGCCGTTCCCGACGGCCGGTGACCTGTCCCGGAAGCTGATCACCGAGGCGAAGCAGACGAAGGAGCGGTCCTGGCTGGGCGAGGTCTCCGCGGTGGTGCTCCAGCAGTCCCTGCGGGACGCCGAGAGGGCGTACCGCAACTTCTTCGCCTCCCTCACCGGCCAACGCAAGGGCCCGAAACTGGGCGCGCCCCGCTTCAAGTCCCGCAAGGACACCCGGCAGTCGATCCGGTTCACCGCCAATGCCTGATGGAGCATCACCGACAGCGGCCGTCTGAACCTGCCGAAGATCGGTGCGGTGAAGGTGAAATGGTCCCGCACCCTGCCCACCACTGCCACCTCCGTCAGCGTCATCAAGGACGCGGCCGGGCGGTTCTTCGCCTCCTTCGTCATCGACACCGACCCCGCCGCTGACCGGGCACGGATGCCCGGGACCGGCCACACCATCGGCATCGACCTCGGCCTGACTCACTTCGCGGTCCTGTCCGACGGCACGAAGATCGACTCCCCGCGCTTCCTTCGGCGCGCGGAGAAGAAGCTGAAGAAGGCCCAAAAGGAGCTGTCCCGTAAGCAGAAGGGATCGAAGAACCGGGCCAAGGGCCGCCTCAAGGTCGCCCGCGCCCACGCCCAGGTTGCCGACGCACGCCGTGAGTTCCACCACCAGCTCTCGACCAGGCTGATCTCCGAGAACCAAGGGATCGCCGTGGAGGATCTGTCGGTGGCAGGACTGGCACGCACCAGGCTGGCCAAGTCCGTACACGACGCGGGCTGGGCACAGTTCCTCAGCATGCTCACGTACAAAGCGGAACGGTACGGCCGCACCCTGGTCAAGATCGGCCGGTTCACACCGACCTCCCAGACCTGCTCCACCTGCGGCGCCAAGGACGGACCCAAACCCCTGAACGTGCGGGAATGGACCTGCACCGCCTGCGGCGCCGTCCCGACCGGGACCACAACGTCGCACTCAACATCAAACAGGCCGCCGGACTGGCGGTAACGGCCTGCGGAGCGCCGGTAAGACCAGAACCCGTTCTGGCACAGCGCGAAGAAACAGGAAGCCATGGATTCGAGACCGGAAACCGTGCCGCGTAGCGGCACAGCAACCGGTCAAGAAGGCCGGAATCCTCGCCAGGGCGAGGAGCATGTCAATTCGGCGGAAACCGCAGCGCCCCGTCCAGCCGGATCACCTCGCCGTTGAGATAGCCGTTCTCGCAGATGTGCTGGACGAGCGCGGCGTATTCGGGGGAGCGGCCCATGCGGCGGGGATACGGGACCTGCGGCCCCCAGTACGCCTCCAATTCGTCGCCGGCCCTGCCGTACGCGGGGGTGAGGAACGTGCCGGGGGCGATGGTGACCACCCGGATGCCGAGCGGGGACAGGTCGCGGGCGGCGACGAGGGTCATGGCGGTGACGCCGCCTTTCGCGGCCGCGTAGGGGAGCTGGCCGGTCTGCCCCTCGTACGCCGCGATCGACGCGGTGTTGACGAGCACGCCCCGCCCCTGACCGTCGTCCAACGGCTCCTGGCGGGCCATGGCGGCCGCGGCGAGACGCATCACGTTGAAGACACCGGTGAGGTAGATGTCAATCGTCCGCCGGAATCCCGCCAGTTCCAGGGGCTCACCGCCCCGGCCGACCAGCCGTCCCCCGCTCGCGGGGCCACCGTGGGTGTCGACCGAGATCCGCAGCGGGCCGAGGGACTCGGCCTCGCCGACGGCCGCGCGCACGTCGTCCTCGTCGGTGGCGTCCGTACGGACGTAGCGGACGCCCAGCTCCTTCTCCAGGGCCCTGCCCTTCTCGTCGGCCAGGTCGGCCACGACCACCGACGCACCCGCCCCGTGGAGCCGGCGGACCGTCGCCTCGCCCAGACCTCCGGCCCCGCCGACCACGAGCGCGGACGACCCCGCTATCTCCATGACAGCCCCCTTGCGAGTCACGTTCTGATTTTGCGAGAGTAGTATTCTCATCAGGGGCTGTGATCCCCGTCCGGCCCGCCCAGTTGGTTGGAGACGCCCATGCCCGAGGCAGTCATCGTGTCCGCCCTGCGCACCCCCGTCGGCACCGCCCGCAAGGGCACCCTGCGCGACACCACGGCCTACGACCTCGCCGAACACGTCGTCGGCGCCGTGGCGCGCGGCCTCGACCCGGAGCGGGTGGACGACGTGGTCCTCGGAGAGGGCCTGTACGGCGGCGGAGTGCTGGCCCGGCACGCGGCCCTGACCGCAGGGCTGACCGCGGTACCCGGACAGGCCGTCAACCGGCACTGCGCGGCAGGACTGTCCGCCGTCGCGGCCGCGGCCGCCACCATCCGCTCCGGCATGGACGACCTCGTGATCGCGGGTGGCGTCAACTCCGCCTCCACCGCGCCGAAGTCGAGCTTCCGGGTCGACGGCGAGTGGGTCGAGCCCTGGATGCCGCCCACCCACCCCGACCGGCCGGACGCCCCCAACACCGACATGTCGATCACCATCGGCTGGAACGTCGCCCAGCGGGCGGACGTCAGCCGCCAGGAGATGGACGCCTGGGCGCTGCGCTCGCACCGAGGTGCCGTCCGGGCCATCGACGAGGGCCGCTTCGACGCCGAGATCGTGCCGATCCGGACCGCGCACGGGCTCTTCTGTGTCGACGAACACCCGCGTCGGGACACCTCGTTGGAGAAACTGGCCGCGCTCAAGCCGCTGCACCCCGAGATCGAGGGCTTCAGCATCACCGCGGGCAACGCCTGCGGCGGCAACGACGGCGCCGCCGCACTGGCGGTGGCGAGCGACTCCGCGGCCACCGCGGACGGTCTGCCCGTCCTGGCCGTCGTACGGTCCTGGGCGAATGTCGGTGTCGACCCCGCCGAGACCGGCCTCTCGCCCGTTAAGGCCGTTCCCAAGGCGCTCTCCCGCGCCGGGCTCAGCACGGCCGACGTCGACCTGTTCGAGATCAACGAGGCCTTCGCCTCCGTGGCCGTCGCCGCCGTACGCCTGCTCGACCTCGACCCGGACCGGGTCAACGTCAACGGCAGCGGCTGCTCCCTCGGCCACCCCGTCGCGGCGACCGGCGCCCGCATGCTGGTCACTCTCGTGCATGAACTGCGCCGCAGGGGCGGGGGGATCGGCGTGGCCTCGATGTGCGCGGGGGGCGGAATGGGTTCGGCGATGGTGATCGAGGTGCCGAGGTAGTCTGGTCGCGAACCCTCGCCTCAGCCCTTGCCCGAACCTCCACCGCGCCCCAGCACCGCCGTGATCTGCGGCAGATCCAGCGTCGTACGAATGCCTGGTTCCGCCGCGCACACGAACGGCACCGCGTTCACCGCACGGTTCGCCGTGTACGAGGGTGACACCGCCGCCATCCGGTCGAGCGGCACCGGCAGCCGCAGGCCGACCTCCAGCGGGGCGTCGCCCTCGACGGAGACGTGCCAGCCGGTGTCGTGCAGGTCCCAGGCCGGGTCGAGGTCGGTCGTGCAGTACCAGGTGGCTCGGAACCGCAGCAGCGGGCGCCCGGCGTGCAGACCGGTGACCGTGAGCCTTTGTGCGGCGACCGTCCCGGCGGCCAGCTCACCCGCGGCGATCCGCACCCGGCGCCGTGCGGTCGCCAACTCCCCGTCCGCCTCAAGGGAGTCGAGCGGCAGCGACAGCGCGTCGGCGACGAGCCGCAGGGACGGACCGAAGCTCTCCCGGGCATGGGAGAGCCGCCCCTGGTCGAACGCGGCGGGCGCCGACCCGAACCCCATCACCTCGAACAGCAGCTCAGGAGAAGGGCGTTGGGAGAGGTTCGCGTACTCGTCGATGGTCAGCCGATCGACCCGCCGCGCGATCGACGTCAGCACGAGCGGCACCGCCTCCGTGATGAACCCCGGACTGCTCCCGGTGCTGTGGATCGACGTCCCGCCCCGCTCGCACGCGACCTCGACCCGCTCGCGCACCACGGGATCCATGCTCGGCGGATGATGGAACTCCCCGCGCGTGGTCACGACGTTGGCGCCAGACTCCAGGAGTCGGCACACCTCGTCCAGGTCGCACAGCAGCGGCATGTACAGTACGCAGTCCGCGCCCAACTCGACGACGTCCTCGATGTCCTGAGTGACAGTCACGCCGGTCACGACACCCGTACCTGGCCCGTACAGCTCACCCGCGTCCCGCCCCGCCTTGTCCGGCGAATGCACGTACACGCCGGCCAGATCGAGCCCGGGATGCTCGACGACGGCCCGCAGCGACCGGGATCCGATCGTGCCGGTGGCCCACTGGACGACCCGGAGCGCCGTCATCCCGCCGCCCCCGGAGTGAGGCGCAGCAGGGCCTCCTGGGCGTATGACGCGACCAGGGAGCCGCCCTCGGTGAGTACGTCTCCGCGTCCGAAGCAGCGGCCGTGGGCCAGGACCGGGCTGTGCTGGCGCAGCAGCAGCCAGTCGCCGGCGTCGAAGGGGCGGTGGAACCAGACCGTGTGCGAGGTGACCGCGGAGGTGAACGCCGTCCCCGAGTCGTGCTGGGTGAGCCCCGCGAGGGGACGCAGCGCGGTCCCGATGAGGGTCAGGTCGGTGGCGTACGCCGTGAGGGCGGGGGCCAGATCCGCCGCGGACGTCGGTGTGCGCATCCACAGGTCGAACTCGGGCGGCTCGGAGCCGGCGACGTCGAGCTCGGCGGTGGTCCGGGTCTCCCAGGGCAGCGGATGCAGGTCCCTGCGGTGCTCGGGGCCCGGCAGGGCGGGGACGGCGGCGACCGTCTGGTGGGCCGGTCCGTCCTCCGGGGTGTGCAGGGACACCGAGGCGGTGGCCACCACGCCCTTGGACTGCCGGGCCGTGATCGTCAGCGTCGCGAAGGAGCCCCCGTCGTGATGCCGCTCCACCTCGTAGTGGACGGGCTCCTCGGGGCGGCCGGCACGCGCGAACAGGGCGTGCAGGGACTTCACGGTCTTGTCCGGGCAGGAGAGCTGCGCCGCCCTGGCGAACTGGGCCAGCAGCTGACCGCCGAACAGCCGGTGATAGCCCAGGCGTTGGTTGCGGCCCTCATAACCGAAGGGCGCGTCCGCGGGGTGTGCGCGCAGGTCGAGACAGGCGAGCAGATCGTCCCAGAGTTCACTCAAGGCAAGCGGCATACCCTTGATCGTAAGCCAAATTTACGACTGTGAGAATGGAGTTCTCAACTGGCTCGCCCCGCTCCCATGGGCGTCAGCTGAGCGTGAAGCCCTTCGCGCAGAAGTCCCAGATCTCCTCCGCGGTGAGCGGGTGGGACCCCTCCTGGCCGCTGGACTGGGCGTTGAACATGACGGTCTGCATGGTCAGCGCGGCCACCCGGCGGGCCTTGAAGCCCTGGCGCAGCAGCCCGGCCTCCTCCAGCTCCGTCATCAGCTCGCTGAACAGGGCGAGCAGCGGTGCGTTCGCCACCCGCATCTCGGCCGGGTGCGAGACCAGCAGACGCAGCGCGAAATCGGTGAACAGCGGGGCCTGCTTGCCGGTGGGGTTGGGGCGCGAGCTGTCGAACAGGGTCTGGATGACGACCCTGAGCCGGTCCAGCGGGCCGGACTGCTCGGCGGCGATGGTGCGCAGCTCGTCCGCGGACTTGCTCATGGCGTCCTCGAACAGGGCGAGGAGCAGTTCGTGCTTGCCGTCGAAGTGCTGGTAGAAGCTGCGCAGCGACTGGCGGGAACGGTCGACGACCTCCTGGACGGTGAAGTCCGTGGTGCCCTTCTCCGCCATGATCGCCTGCGCCGCGTCGAGGAACCGCTCGACCCTCTGCTCGGCCCGGCGTTTCGCGGCCTGGGTGGAGCGCTCGACGGCGCGCTGCTTCCAGGCCGGCTCCTCGCTCGGGCTGCTCACGGGCTGGTCCGCCTTCTGTGTCATGGGGAGAACATTACTGTAGCGCAGCGGCAAGCACTCGCCTCCAGCCTGGACACATCGGATGACATGAAGGAGACTGTCGATTTCAGATAGGGAGAATTATATTCTCGACACCCGTCGACACCCTGGAGCGGCAGCAGCCGGGCCGGGAGCGGGACCTGGGGAGCCGTGATGCTGTTTGAGTTCGACGCGGAGCAGCGCCTGTGGCAGGACACCGTCCACAAGGCCGTGTCCAAGGAGTGCCCGCCGACGCTGGTGCGGGCGGTCGTCGACGACGGCGCCGATCCGGCTCCGCTGTGGCGGGTCTACGGCGATCTGGGCTGGACCGGGCTGACCGACCCCGCCGACGCGGTCGAGCTGGCGATCGTCCTGGAGGAGTTGGGCCGCGCCACCGATCCGACGCCGTATCTGGCGACGCTCACCCAGTTCGCCCCGCTGGCGGAGGGGCTGGGCGAGCCCGGCCAGGCCGGTGCCGCCGTCCACGACGGGGTGAGCGCCCGCCCGGCCGACGGCGGCTGGGTCCTGGAGGGCACCGCCCGCCACGTCCTCGACGGCGACCGGGCCGACCGGCTGGCCGTTGTCACGGAGGCGGGTGTGTTCGTGGTGCCCGCCGCCGAGGTGACCGCCGTCCGCACGCCCGCCTTCGATCCCGTCCTGCACTTCGCCGACGTCACCCTCGACGGGGTGCGGGTCGGCGCCGACGCACGCAGCGACGCCGACCCCGAGCGGGCCCGCCACATCGCCCTGACGGGGCTGGCCCTGACGATGGTCGGCGCGTGCCGCCGCGCCCTCGACCTGGTCCTGGACCACGTCCGCACCCGCCATCAGTTCGGCGCCCCGATCGGTTCCTTCCAGGCCGTGCAGCACAAGGCGGCCGACATGCATGTGGCGGTCGAGCGGGCCCGCGCCCTCGCCTACTACGCGGCCCTGACCATCGCCGCCGACGACCCGCGCCGCGCCCTCGCCGCCGCCATGGCCAAGGCGGGGGCCGGCGAGTGCCAGGCCGTGGTGTTCCGCAACGCCGTCCAGCTGTTCGGCGCCATGGGGCACACCTGGGAGAACGACCTGCAGTTCGCGGTCAAGCGGGCCAAGGCGGGGGAGCTGCTGCTGGGGGGCGCGGCCGAGCACCGGGCGCGGATAGCGGAGGAGAGCCGTGCGACCGATGCCTGAGGAGAGCCATGCGACTCACGTTTGACGCCGACGTGGAGGCCTTCCGCGCCGACTTCGCGGCCTTCCTGGACGCGAACCTCCCGACGGAGGCCGAGGCCACGGAGCGCTCCCGCTCCACCGCCCACATCCCCGAGTGGGCCAGGCGCTGGCAGCGGCTCCAGTTCGACGAGGGCTGGCTGCTGCCGGGCAACCCTCCCGAGTTCGGGGGCCGGGGCGCCACGGTTCTCCAGCAGTACGTCCACCGTGAGGAACTGTCCCGCCGCCGGATCTACCACAGCTTCAACCCCCAGGGCGTCGGCATCATCGCCGCCTCCCTTCTCTCCTTCGGCACCGAGGAGCAGAAGCACCGCTGGGCCGTGCCCATCCTGCGCGCCGAGATCACCGCCGCCCTCGGGATGAGCGAGCCCGGCGCGGGCTCCGACCTCGCCTCCCTGCGCACCCGCGCCGAGCTCGACGGTGACCACTTCACGGTGAACGGCCAGAAGGTGTGGACCTCCGGCGCCCACGACGCCGACGTCCTGCTCACCTTCGTCCGCACCGACCCCGAGGCCCCCAAGCACAAGGGGATCAGTGTGCTGCTGATCCCCACCGACACCCCCGGGCTGACCCGCCGCCCCTTCGCCTCGTACACCCGGCCCGACGACAGGGACTTCAACGAGGTCTTCTTCGAGAACGTCCGCGTCCCCGCCGAGAACCTCGTCGGCCCCCTCAATCAGGGCTGGCGGGTAGCCAACGGCTCCCTGGGACACGAGCGGACCCTGATGTGGCTGGGCGAGGCCGAGCGGATGGACGCCGCCCTGCGGGACTTCCGGCCGACGAACGCCCTGGAGAAGGACTGGTACGCCACCCTCGTCATGGACCTCCAGGCACTGCGCCTGCTCGGCTCGGCCGCCCTGGCCCGCGCCGCGCGCGGCGAGCAGGACGTGCCCGCGCTGTCCGTACTGAAGGTGTTCGGCTCGGAGGCCGCGCAACGCGCACTGGAGCGAATCCTGGAGGCGTCGGGCCCTGCCGCCCTGGACCATCCGTCGACGACGGCGCCGTACTCCCACATGAGCTACGACGACGACTTCGCGGGCTGGTTCAACCGCTTCGCCCGCAGTTTCGGCGGCACCATCGCCGGCGGTACGTCCGAGATCCAGCGCACGATCATCGCCGAGCGGGTGCTCGGTCTGCCGCGACGTTGAGGAGAGGTCCGTGCACATCCTGTACGAGGTCGAGGACCGTATAGCGACACTCACCCTGAACCGTCCCGAGGTCGCCAACGCCCAGAACATGGCCCTGCTCGACGAACTCGACTCGGCCTGGACCCGGGCCGCCGAGGACGAGGAGGTGAAGGTGATCGTGCTGCGGGCGGAGGGCAGGCACTTCTCCGCCGGCCATGACCTCAAGGACCGCTGGCCCGCCCCCGACGAGATCACCCTGGAGTGGATCTACCGCGCCGAGAACCGCCGGTACCTGGAGTACACCCTGCGCTGGCGTAACACCCCCAAACCGTCGATCGCCGCCGTCCAGGGGCGCTGTATCGCGGGCGGGTTGATGCTCTGCTGGCCCTGCGACCTGATCGTGGCCGCCGAGGACGCCCTGTTCTCCGACCCCGTCGTCCAGATGGGCATCGGCGGTGTCGAATACCACGGTCACACCTGGGAGTTGGGAACCCGCAAGGCCAAGGAGATCCTCTTCACCGGGCGTCCCCTCACCGCTGAGGAGGCCGAGAAGGTCGGCATGGTCAACCGGGTCGTCCCGCTGGACGAGTTGGACTCCGAGACCCGTGAACTCGCCGAGCAGATCGCCAGGATGCCCGCGTTCGGGCTCCGCCAGGCCAAACGGGCCGTCAACCAGACCCTCGACGTACAGGGCTTCTACGCCGCGATCCAGTCCGTCTTCGACATCCACCAGACCGGACACGGCAACGCGCTCAGCGTCAGCGGCTATCCGATCCTGGCCAAGCTGGACGAGATGAAGGAGACGCTCCGATAGCTCTCCGGAACTCCGCTAGCCCTTCCCGACCAGGCTCTGGGTGCCCAGCACCGAGATCAGCCGCAGCTTCTCGGCGGCCTCGGTGCCGGGCTCGGCCGAGTAGACCAGGATGTGGAGGTCGTTCCCCTCCACCCGGAGCAGGTCGCAGTCGAGGGTGATCGTGCCGACCTGCGGGTGCTCGATCGTCTTGTGCGAGGCGGCGAGACGGCCCACCAGGCCGGCGTCCCAGAGTTCGGCGAACCGCGCGCTCCTGGTGCGCAACTCGGAGATCAGACGCGGTAGTTGCCGGTCCGCGGGGTAGCGGGCGGCGGTCGCGCGCAGTTCGGCGACCATGCCGGCCTCAAAGACGCGCCTTTCCTCCGGGGTGTGCCGTACCCGGCTCGGCATGCCCGTGAAGTTGCGCCACACGCCGTTGCGTTCGAAGCCGTGCAGGGCGGACGGATCACCCATCAGCGCCGCGTACATCGGGTTGGCCAGCAGCAGCGTCATGGCCGCGTCGGAGACCGCGACCGGCGTGTCGACCAGCCGGTCCAGCAGGCGCTGCACGCTCGGCGTGATGTGGCCCGGCACGACGTCGGGGCCCGGCGGCACCAGCCCCGCGAGTCCGAAGAGGTAGGCCCGCTCGTCCCCCGACAGCCGCAGCGCCCGCGCCAGCGCCTCGACGACCTGGGCGGACGGGTTGGCCGCCCGCCCCTGTTCGAGACGCGTGACGTAGTCGACCGAGATGCCGGCCAGCAGGGCCAGCTCCTCGCGCCGCAGCCCCGCCGCGCGCCGCTGACCTCCGGAGGGCAGGCCGGCCGCGTCCGGGGGGACCCGGTCGCGCCAGCGCCGCAGCGCCTGTCCCAGTTCTGTCGCCGCCATGCTCCTCAGTGAACACCGTCGGGCGTGGATGTGCCTGGTACCGCCAGTCCCAGGAAGAAGGGTCTTCTGGCTGTCCTCGCCGCCGCGCAGCAACCTGAACGGCATGACGACAACACTCATCACCGGAGCGAACAAGGGCATCGGCTTCGAGACCGCCCGCCGGCTCATCGCCGCGGGTCACACCGTCTACGTCGGCGCCCGTGACGTCCAGCGAGGCCGGCGCGCCGCCGACGAGCTCGGTGCCCGGTTCGTCCAGCTCGATGTCACCGACGACGCCTCCGTAGAGGCCGCGGCGAAGGCGGTCGAGGCCGACGGCGGACTGGACGTCCTGATCAACAACGCGGGGATCGAGACCAGGACGGAGGACAACAGCGTGCCCGTCGCCGCGACCGTGACCGCCGACCAGATGCGCAACACCTTCGAGACGAACGTCTTCGGCGTGGTCCGCGTCCTGCACGCCTTCCTGCCGCTGCTCCAGCGCTCGGCCGCGCCGGTCGTGGTCAACGTCAGCAGCGGTCTGGCCTCGCTGAGCCATGTCTCCGACCCCGACCACCCCGCGCACTTCTATCCGGGCGTCGCCTACCCGACATCCAAGACGGCGGTCAACATGCTCACCGTGCAGTACGCGAAGGCGTTCCCGGCCATGCGGATCAACTCCGTGGAGCCCGGCTTCACCAAGACCGACCTGAACGGCAACACCGGCACACAGACCGTTGCGGAGGGCGCCGAGATCATCGTGCGCATGGCGCAGGTCGCCCCGGACGGCCCGACCGGCGGTTACTTCGACGTCAACGGGCCGATGCAGTGGTGACTCACAGCTGAACCAGCCGGGGTGCCGATCCCTCCGTACGGATTCGAGCCCCGGCCTCCCTGGTCAGCTCCCGCGCGCTGCCGAGCAGCCCGTCCAGCACCAGGGCACGACGGACATGCCGGTGCAGCGGGTGCTCCGCGGTGAACCCGATTCCGCCGAGCACCTGTTGGCAGTGCCGGGCCGCCGTGAGCGCGGCCTGTCCGGCGGCGGCCTTGGCCAGCAGACAGCTGAAGGAGTCCTCGGCCGCGACGAGGGCGGCCTCCGCGCCCTCCAGTGCCACGAAAGTCTCGGCGAGCCGATGCCGTACGGCCTGGAAGGAGGCGAGCGGACGGCCGAACTGCACCCGGTCGAGCACATGGGTCCGGGCCAGCGACACCATGGCCCGCCCGCTCCCGAGCAGCCACCAGCCGAGGGCACGTCGGCCCGCGTCCAGCAGTACGGCGTCCCCGTCGTCGCCCGGCGGAGCGAGCCGCAGGGGCAGCTCGGTGTCCAGCATCCCGCCGGAGCGCCCCGGGTCCTCGGGGCCGCGCTCCCACACGACCCACCTCCCGCCCGTGTACGGCAATGCCGGCGCCCCACCCGCGGGCAGCCCCGCCGCGCCCAGCACCACGTCATTGAGCACGGGAGCGTGCGCCCCGGTCTCGCCCAGCAGCCGGAACACGACAGGGATCGCCACCCCCGGGAACTCCGCCAGCAACTCCGCCCACCCCAGCTCGGCCAGCGCCGCGTCCAGCGCGGGCCCCGACGCGGCCGTCATCGTCTTGCGCAGGGTCTCGGAGAGCAGCTCCATCTCGCCCGCGTCCATGCTCACTCCCTTCCCAGATCGAGCAGCCGGCGGGCGATGATGTTCCGCTGGATCTCGGCGGTGCCCCCGTAGATCGTGGCCGCCTTCGCGTACAGGTACTCCGAGCGCCACGGCGACTCGGTGAGCTCCAGCACTCCGGGCAGCAAGTCCCGTACGGTCTCGAAGAGTTGTTGCTCGGCGGTGGCGAGCAGCACCTTGTCCACCGAGGTCTCCGGGCCGAGCCGGGCCCCTTCCGCCAGCCGCCGCTGGGTCCCGTGGGAGCGGCAGCGGGCCGTGTGCAGGGCCAGGTAGGCGGAGCCGAGGGCCGCGTCGTCCGGGACGGCGGCCGACGTCTCGTCGAGCAATCTGTCGAGCCGCGTGTAGAGATGGGCGATGCGATGCCAGAAGCAGGTGGAGCGCTCGTGCGGGAGCAGGTCCATCGCGAGCCGCCAGCCGTCGCCGGGGCGGCCCAGCATCCGCTCGGCGGGGACCACGACGTCGTCGAAGAACACCTCGGCGAACTCGTCGACGCCGTGCAGGGTGCGCAGCGGCCGGACGGTGACGCCCGGGGTGTCCATGTCGACGAAGAAGGCGGTGATGCCGTCGTGACCCGGTGCGGTGCGGGTCAGCAGCACACAGCGGGCCGCGTACTGGGCGAGGCTCGTCCACACCTTCTGTCCTGTGACCACCCAGGTGCCGTCCTCGCGCGGGACCGCCCGGGTGGTCAGGGACGCCAGGTCGCTGCCGGAGCCCGGTTCGGAGAAGCCCTGGCACCACTGCTCCCGGCCGCCGAGCAGCAACGGCACCATTTCGGCGGCCAGTTCGGGTGGGGCGTAGGAGATCAGGGTCGGGACGAGGACCTCGACCATCGACCAGATGCCGGGCTCGGCCAGGCCACGGGTGGCGATCTCCTCGCCGAGCACCGCCCGGAACACGGCCGGCCCGCCGAGGCCCCCCACCCCGGCGGGCCAGCCGTGTCGCATCCATCCGGCCTCGAACAACGCCCGGCGCACCCGGGCGAGTTGGGCGACCTGGGCGTCGAGCGAGTGGTCCGGGCCGGGGGAGAGGTCGTGCTCCGCGAGCCAGGCCCGCAGCGCGGACCGGAACTCGGGGACCGACCCGAAGTCCTGGGACTTCATGCTGTGGGACGCTCGAAGGCGTGCGGGCGTCCCGAGTCGTGCGTCCCGTTGCGGCGGATGAAGGTCATCGCCCGGGTCCGCAGTCGCCAGCCGTCGTCGGTGCGCAGGTAGGTGTCGTTGTAGTAGCCGATGCGCATCTCGTGCGTGGCGTGGTCGACGAAGCAGAGGGGTTGGGTGCCCGTCGCCGTGTCGCCGTCCGCGTGCTCGATGGCGGGTGTGCCGGTCATGAACAGCCCCTTGGGCGCCGCCGCGACCAGCGACGGGAACTCCGCGAGCGGATAGGTGTCGCCGAAGGCGCTGTAGGTGCCGTCCGGGGTGAACACCGCGAGCAGTCCGCCGATGTCGCCCTGGGTGATGGTCACCGCGTAACGGGCCAGGAGCTGCTGGATCTCCACGAGGTCGTCAGTGGTCATCGCCGTTTCCTTCCGGTGCGCCCGGCACGCCGAACGCGTTGAAGACCATGGCCAGCAGGGCGTACGTCCCGACCGTGAACACCAGGTCCATCCGCTGGCGTTCGTCGAGGTGTTCGGCCAGCGCGTTCCATGTGGCGTCCGAGAGGGTGGAGTGGTCCTCCAGTTCGTCGACCGCCGACAGGACCAGGCTCTCCACGGGATCGGCCGCCTTGCCCCCGGCCGCCGCCTCGATCTCGGCGTCCGACAGCCCCGCCTCCCGTGCGAGCTTCACATGGTGGGCCCACTCGTAGGCGCAGTCGCGGCGTCTCGCCACCCGCAGGGTCACCTGCTCGCGGATCCGGGGCGGCAGCGAGGACCGGAACAGCATGAAGGTGCTGAAGGGCAGGAAGAGCTCGGCGAGGTCCGGGTGCCGGGCCAGGGTGGCGATGGCGGGTCCCGCGCCCTGTTCGTTGCGCAGCCGCCGGGGGAGCAGCGAGGACAGCGCCTGACGGGTCCGGTCGTCCCACTGGTCGTCCGGCAGCGGAGGCAGACGCGGCGGCATGCGGAACTCCTCACGACGAGGGCGAGTCACGGCAAGGCCGAGAATGGCGTTCTCGTTATACGGGTGGAAGGTTTTCACGCGGTCTCCCGGGCGTCAACCATCAGACGCGCGGCTTGCCGAAGTCCCCTGTCCGGCATGGCGATCGCGGTACCCCTGCGCTGACCGGGCACGATTCCTCCCGCTGCTGTGTGAATGCGTAATTCTCCTGCGCGAATGGTTGCTTCTCATCTGGCGAGAAGCTACTTTCCACCGCAGGCAGGACCGTGGCACGCAAGCACCCGGGAGAGATGGGGAGCCGTGAGTCTTTTCCATGAGGAACGGCTGTTGATCGACGGCGAGCTCGTCCACGCCGACCGCAGCTTCGAAACGATCGATCCGGCCACCGGAAAGGTGCTGGGCACGGCCTCCGACGCGGACACCGGGCATGTCGGGGCCGCCGTGGCGGCGGCCCGTAGGGCCTTCGACACGACCGACTGGATGCGCGACCGCGCGCTGCGACTGCGATGCCTGCGCCAGCTGTACGACGGACTGCACCGGCACCGCGAGGAGCTGCGGGACCTGACCATCGCCGAGGTCGGCGCCCCGCGCCAACTCACCCATGGCGCACAGCTCGACGAGCCGGTCGAGATGGTCAAGTACTACGCTGACCTGCTCGAACGCCACGAGTTCCGCGAGGACCTCGGCACCGTCGAGAGCCGGGGCCGGAGCCACCGCCGCTGGGTGGAGAAGGAGGCCGCCGGAGTCGTCGCCGCGATCGTGGCGTACAACTTCCCCAACCAACTGGCCCTCGCCAAGCTCGTCCCCGCGCTCGCCGCCGGCTGCACCGTGGTGCTCAAAGGCGCCCCGGACACCCCGTGGACGACGCTCGCGCTCGGCCGGATCATCGCCGAGGAGACCGACATCCCCGCGGGCGTGGTGAACGTCCTCACCTCCTCGGGACCGGAGACGGGCGAACTGCTCACCACCCACCCCGATGTCGACATGGTGACCTTCACCGGGTCCACCCCGGTCGGCCGGGCCATCATGGCGGCCGCCTCGGCCACCCTGAAGCGGGTGTTCCTGGAGCTCGGCGGCAAGTCCGCGATGATCGTCCTGGACGACGCCGACCTCAGGAACGCCGCGATGTTCGCCGCGTTCACCATCTGCTCCCACTCAGGCCAGGGCTGCGCCCTCACCTCCCGGCTCCTCGTCCGGCGCGACCAGCACGACGAGCTCGTCACCCTCGTCGCCGCCATGCTCGGCAAGGTCAGCTACGGCGACCCCACCGATCCGGGCACCCACATGGGCCCCCTGATCAGCGAGAAGCAGCGCACCAAGGTGCACGGCATGGTCGAGCGCGCGGTCGCCGACGGGGCCCGCCTGGTGACCGGCGGCAGGCCCGCCGAACGCGAGGGCTTCTTCTACGAGCCGACCCTGCTCACCGACGTCGATCCCGGCGCCGAGATCGCGCAGGAGGAGGTCTTCGGACCCGTCCTCGCGGTCATCCCCTACGACGACGAGGACGACGCCGTCCGGATCGCCAACGACTCGATGTACGGGCTGTCCGGCACCGTGATGGCCGCCACCGACGAACGGGCCGTCGCCGTGGCCCGCCGCGTCCGCAGCGGCACCTTCAGCATCAACGGGGGCAACTTCTTCGCGGCCGACGCCCCGTTCGGCGGGTTCAAGCAGTCCGGCATCGGCCGGGAGATGGGTGTGGCGGGTCTTGAGGAGTTCCTTGAGCTCAAGACCTTCGCCGTACCGGAGCAGCAGTGACCGCCCTCAGGAAGGGAACTCCCGTGAGAGTCCAGGCAATTCCCGCCGCCCTCGCGGCGGCCGCGCTGTTCGCCGTCGCCGGATGCGGCGGCCACGACGACACCGGTACGGCGTCCGACGACGGGTCGCCCACCGCGGCCGCCCAGCAGGCCGCGACCGCCGACTTCGGCGACCTGAAGAAGGTCTGCGGCCCCGGCACCGCCAAGACGGCGTCCGCGCAGGGCGTCACCGCCGACTCCATCGAGCTCGGGGTGTTCTCCGACGTCGGCTTCACCAAGAAGTCCGAATTCGTGGACGCCGCCGAGGTGTTCACCTCCTGGTGCAACGCGGCCGGCGGCATCAACGGCCGCAAGCTCACCGCCACCACCCATGACACCAAGCTGATGGAGGTCCGCCAGCGGATGCTGGAGGCCTGCAAGGAGGACTTCGCCCTCGTCGGCGGCGGCGCGGCCCTCGACGCACTCGGCGTCAAGGACCGCCTGAACTGTCTGCTGCCCGACTTCCCGGCACAGGTGAGCCAGATCCAGAACAACGGCTCGGACCTCCAGCTCAACGCCACGGGCGGCGCGTCCTACAACCGCTACGCGGGGTACTACGACTGGCTGCTCAAGCAGGCCTACCCGGACTCGGCGAGCGCCATCGGCACCATCGGCGGCGACGTCCCGGTCACCAAGGTCATCAACGCCGAGTCGCAGGAGGGCCTCAAGGCCGCCGGAGCGAAGATCGTCTACAAGGATCTGTATCCGGCCCAGGGCGTCTCCGACTGGACACCGTACGCCCAGTCCATCAAGAGCAAGGGCGTCAAGGGCCTCGTCTTCAACGGCGACTTCGTCCAGCTGTCCAAGCTGGAACAGGTGCTGACCGGCATGGACTACAAGCTCGACTGGATCGACGCCAACAACAACGCCTACGGTCCTGCCTTCCTCCAACTCGCGGGCAGGTCCCTGGACTTCCAGAACAACCTCGCCGACCTCAGCGGGGTGTACCCGCTGGAGAAGGCCGCCGACAACCCGGCGACCCGGCAACTCGTCGACCTGTTCAAGAAGTACGCCCCGAAGGCCCAGGTCACCCTCCCCGCGGTCCGCGGCTTCGCGGCCTGGCTGCTGTTCGCCAAGTCGGCCACGGCCTGCGGCGACGACCTCACCCGCAAGTGCGTCTACGAGACCGCCCGCAAGGAGAGCGGGTGGACCGGCGGCGGTCTGCTCGCCCCCGTCGACCTGTCCACCTCGGACGCCCCCCTGAGCTGCTTCAACGTGGAGAAGGCCACATCCAAGGGGTGGGTCCCGGCCGACTTCGCGCCCAACGACGGCGCTTACCGGTGCGACGAGCCCGCGTACGAGTTCAAGGGGAACTACGGCAAGCCGCTCACCCTCGCCGACGTGGGCAAATCCCTGAGCGATGTGAAATAGATGGAGCAGTTCCTCACCTTCGGGATCGTCGGCCTGAGCACCGCAGCCATCTACGCGGTGATCGGCAGCGGACTGGTGCTCACCTACGTCACCACCGGCGTGTTCAACTTCGCGCACGGGGCGGCGGGCATGCTGGCGGCGTTCTGCTACTGGCAGTTCACCGTCGGCTGGGGCTGGCCGGTCCCGGTGGCCCTCGCGCTGGTGCTGCTGGTGCTCGCACCGGGCTTCGGGCTCGCCGTGGAACGGGTCCTGATGCGGCCCGTGCAGCACCTCGGCGAGGCCGAACGGCTGGTGATGACGGTGGCGCTGCTCAGTGGCGCAATCGCCGCCGCCCGCTGGATCTGGGACCCCAACGTCCCCCGCCCGCTGGACACCTTCTTCGCCGACCGGCGGCCCTTCCACCTGGGCCCGGCCACCGTCACCTGGCACCAGGCCCTCACCATGACCGTGGCCCTCGCGGTCGCCGCCGCGCTGTGGTTCCTGCTGAACCGTACCCGCACCGGCACCGAGATGCGGGCCACCGTCGACGACCCCGCACTCGCCCGGCTCACCGGCGCCGACCCCGCCCGGGCCGGACGCACCGCGTGGATCCTCGGCACCCAACTCGCCGCGATCGGCGGCATCCTGATCGCCCCGACCGTCGCCCTGGACGCCTCCCAGCTCTCCCTCCTGATCGTCAGCGCCTACACCGCGGCCGTCTTCGGCCGACTGCGCAGCCTGCCCCTCACCTTCCTGGGCGCGGTCGTCGTCGGCTGCGTGGAGAGCTACCTCACCGGCTACCTCCCGCAGAACGACTACCTCCCCGGGCTGCGTCTCGCCGCCCCCGCCCTGCTGCTCTTCCTGACCCTGCTGGTCTTCCGCCACCCTCGACTGCGGGGCAGGGAACGGCGGTTGGTCCGCGTCCCGGCTCCCTCGCTCAGGGGAACGGCCGTGTTCGCGGCCGCCACCGTCGGTTTCGCGCTCGTCCTGGCCACCGTCCTCGGCGAGGCCGACCTCGTCACCTACGGCCCGATCTTCTCCCTCGGCATCGTCGCCCTGTCGTACGTCCCGCTCGCCGGGTACGCCGGACAGATCTCGCTGTGCCAGCTGAGCATGGCGGGCATCGGCGCGGTCGTGTGGGGACACCTGGGCGCACACGGCCAACTCTGGGCGCTGGCCGCCGCGATCGCCGTCTCGGCCGCCGCCGGCGCCCTGGTCGCCGTACCCGCGCTGCGTTTCTCGGGCGTCTATCTGGCCCTCGGCACGGCCGCGTTCGCGGTCGTCCTCGACCGGTGGATCTTCACCCTGCCGTCGTTCGACGTCCTGGGTGTGCGGATCGCGCTCTTCGACCAGGGCTCGGTGGACATGGCCGGACCCGACGTGTTCGGTCTACGGCTGGACGCCGCGGCCGAGTTGACCGTCCTCGCCGCGGTCCTCCTCGGACTCTCCTCCCTCGCCGTCGCGTGGCTGCGGCGCAGCGGATTCGGCCGGCGGCTGATCGCGCTCAGGGACAGCGAGGCGGCGTACGCCACCCTCGGCGGCAACCTCCTGGTGGCCAAGGTGCTGGTCTTCGCCCTGTCGGCCGGGATCGCGGGGCTCGGCGGAGCCCTCTACGGGATGCAGCAACAGGCCGTCACCGCTGAGCAGTTCAGCCTCGTCGCCGGGCTGCCGATCTTCCTCGTCGCGGTGATCGGCGGCCTGGGAGCGGTCGGCAACGGGCTGTTCGCCGGCACGGCCTTCGTCGGCCCCAACATCCTCATCGGGCTCGCGTCCTGGACCCAGAACATCGTCAGCGTCCTGCCCGCGCTGGCCGGGATGGGCCTGGGCCACAGCCCGCAGGGCCTCATCTCCCGGTTCCGGAGCCAGTGGGAGCCTCTCGGCCGCGACCGGATCGCCCTGCCCGCCCTGCTCGGCGTCCTCGCGCTGGGCTGGGTCCTGCGACTGACCGACGTGATCAACGGCTGGACGCTGCTGCTGGGTTCCCTGGTCGTCGCGTACGCCCTCCGTGCCTACGCGTCCCGGCCTCAGGACGAGCCGGACGTACCGGTGGAGTGGTGGGGCATACGGCGTCCCTGGCGCCCCCAGGACGGGGAGGTGCTGGCCCGTGGCACTGCTGGAGGTTAGCGGAGTGACTGTCGCCTTCGGCGGCAACCGTGCCCTCGACGGGGTCGGACTGAGCGCCGAGCGCGGCCGGGTCACCGGGCTCATCGGGCCCAACGGGGCGGGAAAATCAACACTGTTCGATGTGGTGTCCGGGCTGCGCAGGCCCTCGGCCGGACGCGTCGTCCTCGGCGGCAGAGACGTCACCCGGTTCGGCCCGGCCCGCCGCTCACGGCACGGGCTGGCCCGAACCTTCCAACGCCTGGAACTCTTCGGCCGGTTGAGCGTCCGCGACAACCTGCTCGTCGCCGCCGAACTCGGCCCCGAGCGGCGCCGGGCCGCCGACGTCACCGATGAACTGCTCGGAAGGCTCGGCCTGACCGGCATCGCCGAGTCGAGCGCCGACACGCTGCCCACCGGAGTCGCCCGCCTCGTCGAGGTCGGCCGCGCCCTCGCCGTACGCCCCGGTCTGCTGCTCCTCGACGAACCCGCGGCCGGACAGGACGGCGAGGAGACCGAGCGGTTCGCGGCCCTGCTGCGCTCGCTCGCCGACGACGGGACGGCCGTCGTCCTCGTCGAACACGACATGGGCCTGGTGATGAGCGTGTGCGACGAGGTGTACGTCCTCGACCTCGGCAAGGTCATAGCCGTGGGCCCGCCCGACGTGATCCGCGCCGACGAGACGGTCCTGGCCGCCTACCTGGGGGACGCGTGAACCCACTGCTCGCACTGCGCGACATACGGGCCGCCCACGACGGGATCACCGTCGTGCACGGCGTCGACCTCGATGTCCGCGCGGGCCGGGTCGTCGCGCTGCTCGGCCCGAACGGCGCGGGAAAGACCACGGTGTTGAGGGTCGCGGCCGGCCTCCACCCCGCACAGTCCGGACGGCTGCTCCTCGGCGGCCGGGACGTGACCGGCGCCGACCCGAGCGACCTCGCCCGCGCCGGAGTCTGCCTGATCCCCGAGGGACGCGGGGTGTTCCCCAACCTGTCGGTCCGGGACAACCTCCTGATGATGACCTTCACGGGCCGCAGCCGCGCGGAGATCGAGGAGATCGCCTACACCCGCTTCCCCGTACTGGCCCAGCGCTCCTTGCAGGCGGCCGGAACCCTCTCCGGCGGCGAGCAGCAGATGCTGGCCCTCGCCCGCGGACTGGCCACCGACCCCGCCGTACTGCTCCTCGACGAACTGTCCATGGGCCTCGCCCCGTTGGTCGTCGCGAAGCTGTACGAGCAGGTCGCCGAGATCGCTCGGCAGGGCGTGGCCGTCCTTGTCGTGGAGCAGTTCGCGGCCGCCGTCCTCGGCATCGCCGACCACGCGGCCGTCCTCGTCCGGGGCAGGGTCGAGCGGCAGGGCCACCCCGACGGCGGCCTGCGCGATGAACTGTCCGCCCTCTATCTGGGGAGTTCCGCATGACATCCATGTCCGGTGAGACGCGGGCCGACCGCTTCGTCCGAGAGCTGTCCGAGCTCAGGATCCCCGACCCGGCCGCCGCCCGCACGACCCTCTGGCTGCGCCTCGGCGCCACCCTGATGGTCCTCGGCCTGGCCCTCGCCGCCTCGGCCTACCTCGTCACCCACACCACCCAGAACCCCCTCGACCAGCGCGACGGACTCGCCCTCGGCCTCGGCGGGATCGCCGCGACCGTCGTCGGCGCGGCGCTCTTCCTGCGCTATTCGCTCACCGGATTCCTGCGGTTCTGGATGGCCCGCCAGTCCTACGACCTCGCCGTGCTCGCCGACCGCCTGAGCGCTGTGCCTTCCCGGGGGACCACCCCCGGACCCCCTGCCGGAAAGGACCTGAACCATGACCTCGCCAGCACCGACCCTGCGACCCGGTGACCAGCTCGCCGGCACCGTCTGCACCACCCGCGTGGTCGTCGTCCGGGCCCCCGCCGACCGCACCCCTGCCCTGACCTGCTGCGGCAGCCCGATGATCCCCGCGACCGGCGCCCCCGCGGTACCCGCCACGGGAGCCGAACCGGTCACCCTCCTCGGCAAGCGGTACGTCGACGCCGCCGACACCCTCGAAGTGCTGTGCACCAGCGCCGGGGCGGGCGAACTCGCCTGCGACGGCGTCCCGATGACGCTCAAGGCGGCCAGGCCGCTGCCCGCCTCCGACTGAACGACGGTGAAGGACGACATGATCAACGGGTTGTTCGACCTGACCGGCCGCTCGGCGCTGGTCACCGGAGCCGCGGGCGGCATCGGGGCCGCCGTCGCCCACGCACTCGCCGACTCCGGCGCGGCCGTCCTGGTCACGGACGTGGACGGCACGGCAGCCGAGGCCGTCGCCGAGAAGATCGCGGCGTCCGGCGGTACGGCGGACAGCGCACCGCTGGACGTACGGGACCGGTCGGCCGCGGACGCCGCCGTGGCGAAGGCCGCCGCACTCGCCGACGGCACCCTGCACATCCTGGTGAACAACGCCGGAGTCACCGCACCGGCCATGTTCCCGGACCTCGACGAGGACACCTTCCGCAAACTGCTCGACATCCACGTCCTGGGCACCTTCACCTGCTCCCAGGCCGCGCTCCCGCTCCTGCCCACCGACGGCACGGGACGCATCATCAACGTCACCTCGTCCGCCGGGCTCACCGGCACCCTCGGCCAGGTCAACTACTCCGCCGCCAAGGCCGCCGTCATCGGCATGACGAAGTCCCTGGCCCGCGAACTCGCCCGCAGGCAGATCAAGGTCAACGCCCTCGCCCCGCTGGCCGCCACCCCGATGACCGAGACCATCCGCACGAACGAGAAGTTCGCCGCGACCATGCTCGCCCGCATCCCCCTAGGCCGCTGGGCCGAGCCCGAGGAGGTCGCCGGCGCCTTCGTGTTCCTCGCCTCCGACGCGGCATCCTTCGTCACCGGCCAGGTGCTGCCGGTCGACGGCGGCCTGGTGATCTGATGGGACCACTGGACGGCGTCACCGTCGTCGCCCTGGAGCAGGCCGTCTCCGCCCCCCTGTGCACCCGGGCCCTGTCCGACCTGGGCGCCAGGGTCATCAAGGTGGAGAACCCGGCCGGCGGCGACTCCGCTCGCTACATCGACGACGTGGTCGGCGGGGTCTCCGCCCACTTCGTGTGGGTGAACCGCGGCAAGGAATCCGTCACCCTCGACCTCAAGACCGAGGCGGGTCTGCGCACCCTGCACCGCCTCCTCGACCGTGCCGACGTCCTCGTCTCCAACCTCACCCCCGGCACCACCGCCAAGCTCGGCATCGCCCCCGACGACCTGGCCACCAGCCACCCCGACCTCATCGCGGTGGAGATCGACGGCTACGGGCAGGGCGGCCCGCTCTCCCACAAACGGGCCTACGACCTTCTCGTCCAGGCCGAGTCCGGCGCCTGCGCGATCACCGGAACGCCGGGCGCGCCCGCCAAGCCCGGGCCGCCGATGGCCGACGCGAGCACCGGACTGTACGCGGCGCTGTCGATCGTGGCCCTGCTGTACTCCGGTGAGCGACGGTCTGTCACGGTCAGCCTCTTCGACACGATGACCGAGCTGATGGGCTACGCCCTCAACTACACCCGGCACACCGGAGTCGACCAACAGCCACGCGGCATGGGCTCCCCGGCCGTGGCCCCGTACGGCGCCTACCGCACCGCCGACCGCCGGACCGTCGTGCTCGGCACCACCAACGACCGCGAATGGCAGCGCCTGGCACGGGAGTTGCTGGGGCGTCCGGACCTCGCGGACGACCAACGCCTGCGCACCAACCCCGGCCGGGTCGAGCACCGCGACCTGCTGGACACGGAGCTCGCCGCCTGGTGCGCGCGGCACGAACTGGCGTACATCCAAAGGCGCGCGGACGAGGCAGGCATCGGCAACGCCCGCTACAACACCCCCAGCGACGTCCTCGCCCACCCGCACCTCGCGGCCCGCGACCGCTGGCGCGACATCGACACACCCGCGGGACCGGTCCCGGCGCTGCTGCCGCCCCCGGTCATCTCCGGATACGACCCACCGATGGGCGCGGTCCCCGCGCTCGGTGCGCACACCGACCGGGTGCTGGCTGAACTGGGCCTGACCGACGAGGAGTTGCGCGCACTGCGGAGGGACGTGTGACCGTCCTGCTGTCGAGTGACGCCGGTGGCGTACGGACCCTGACGCTGAACCGCCCGCACCGCAGGAACGCGGTCGACCCCGAGCTCTGGGAGGCGCTGCGCGAGGCCCTCGCGGCGGCGGCCCGTGACCGTGCCGTCCGGGCGCTCGTCCTGACCGGCGCGGGAGGAGCCTTCTGCTCGGGCGCCGACCTCAGGGCGGGAGACCGGCGGCACCCCCTGGACAAGGTGCGCGACCTGAACGAGGTCGCCGTCCTCCTGCACGAACTCCCACTGCCCACCGTCGCCAAGGTGACCGGCGTGGCCGTCGGCGCGGGCTGGAACCTGGCCCTCGGCTGCGACCTGGTCGTGGCCACCCCCGAGGCCCGCTTCTCGCAGATCTTCGCGCGCCGAGGGCTCTCCCCGGACTGCGGCGGCACCTGGCTGCTGCCGAGGCTCGTCGGACTCCAACAGGCCAAGCGACTCGCCCTGTTGGCCGAGATGATCGACGCCGAGGAGGCGCGGTCCCTGAACCTGGTCACCTGGGTGGTGGCGGCCGAGCGGATCGACGACTTCGTCACGGACCTGGGGGAGCGGCTGGCATCCGGTCCGCCCGTCGCCCTCGCCCAGACCAAGGCGCTCCTCAACGAGGCCACGAGCAGCAGCCTGTACGCCGCACTCGCCTCGGAGGCTCGCGCCCAGGCGGCCAACTTCGCCACCACCGACGCCCAGGAGGCCTATGCGGCCTTCGCCGAGAAGCGCGAGCCCCACTTCACCGGCCGCTGGTACCGATCCCCGTCCCCGGAGGACCCTCATGCGTGAAGCGGTGATCGTCACTCCGCCGAGAGGATCGTGCAGAAGTGGGGGCTCTCACGCACCCGGCTGGACGAGTACGCGGCCCTCTCCCACGAGCGGGCGGCCGCGGCGCAGGACGCCGGCGCCTTCGAGGTGCAGCGCGGGCATCGCCCCCCAGATCTCCGACGGCGCGGCCGCCCTGCTGGTCACGACTCCCGCGCCAGCACAGCAGCTGGAGCTCACACCGCTGGTCCGGTACCGCGAAGGCGGCGGCACGGCCAACGCCACGCTCGTCGAACTCGCCTACTGAAGGGGCTCACCGTGCGCCGAGAGGTCTTCGCGTCCGACCATGAGGAATTCCGCAAACTGGTCCGGGAGTTCGTGGCGAAGGAGGTCGTCCCGCACTACGCCGACTGGGAGAAGGCGGGCCGACTGCCCAGATCCCTCTTCGAACAGCTGGGCTCCCTGGGCCTGTTGGGCATGTCGATCCCCGAGGAGTACGGAGGCACGGGCCTCGACGACTACCGCTACAACGTCGTCCTCCAGGAGGAGTCCGCCCGCGCCCTGGTCACCCTCGGCACGGTCCGCACCCAACTCGACGTGGTGCTGCCCTACTTCCTCGCCTACGCCGACCCGGCACAGCGTCGGCGCTGGTTCCCCGGACTCGCCGCCGGCACGCTGCTGACCGCGATCGCCATGACAGAGCCCGGCACCGGCTCCGACCTCGCCGGCATCCGCACCACCGCCGTCCGCGACGGGGACAGCTACGTCCTGAACGGTGCCAAGACCTTCATCACCGGCGGCCTCCTCGCCGACCTGGTGATCGTGGTCGCCCGCACCGCCACCGACCCCGACGACCGGCGCGCGGGCCTGACCCTGCTGGTGGTCGAGGACGGCATGCCCGGGTTCACCCGTGGGCGCGTCCTCGACAAGATGGGCATCAAGGTCCAGGACACCGTCGAGCTGGCCTTCGACGACGTACGTGTGCCGGTGACCAACCGGCTGGGGGAGGAGGGCGCCGCCTTCCGCTACCTCGGCCACAACCTCCCGCAGGAGCGGATGACGGTCGCCGTCGGCTCGGTGGCGCAGGCGAGGGCCGCGCTCGACACGACCGTCGCCTATGTGAAGGAGCGCCAGGTCTTCGGGAAGTCGGTCGCCTCGTTCCAGAACACCAAGTTCGAACTCGCCGCCGTCGCCGTGGAGATCGAGGCCGCCCAGGCCATGCTCGACCGGGCGGTCCTCTCCCTGGTCGACGGCGAACTGTCCGGCACCGACGCCGCGAAGGTGAAGCTGTTCTGCACGGAGATGCAGGCACGGGCCGTCGACCGGTGCCTGCAACTCTTCGGTGGATACGGCTATATGACGGAGTATCCGATCTCCCGCCTCTACACCGACGCCCGTATCACCCGCATCTACGCCGGCACGAGCGAGGTCATGAAGGTCATCATCGCGAAGTCGCTGGGGCTGTGAGGCCCTGAGACCTACGCCCCGTACCGCGTCGTCGCCGCCAGCTCCGCCGCGCTCTTCATGAGGTCGAGCACCATCGGGCCGAAGGCCTGCAACTTCTCGTTGTCACCGGCCCGTTGGAAGCCCTGTTCGAGGACGACACCCAGCTTCCACTGGGCGAGGACGTCGTAGTAGTCCATGTCGTCGACCTGGCGGCCCGACACCGAGGCGTAGTGCTGGATCAGTTCGGACCGCGAGGGCATGCCGGTCAGGTCGACGTACAGGGCGGTCGCCGCCTCGGGGGCGCTGGTGTCCTCGGGCCAGCCGCGGAGCATCCAGGCGAGGTCCAGCTTGGGGTCGCCGACCGTGCCCATCTCCCAGTCGACGATCGCGGCGAGCCGGGCCGGGGCGCCGTTGCGGAACATGACGTTGGCGAACTGGTAGTCGCCGTGCATCAGGCCGGGAACGTAGTCGAGCGGCTTGTGGGCGCGCAGCCACGCGGCGGCTTCGTCGAATCCGGGCAGCTCGCGGCCCTTCACCCGCTCCAAGTACCGCGTCCAGCGGTCCACTTGGCGCTCGTGGAAGCCGTCGGGGCGGCCCAGGTCGTCGAGGCCCTTCGCCCGCCAGTCCACCTTGGACAGCAGCGCGATGCCCTCCGCGAGCCGGTACCCGAGCCCCGCCCGCGCCGACAGGTCCGTGTCGAAGGGGGCCGCCCAGCCCCGTACACCCATCGGTGACCAGCCGTCGACGAACTCCATCAGATAGAAGGTCCGGCCCAGAACGGCGGGGTCCGTGCAGACGGCGACCGCCTCGGTGTGCGGGACATCCGTGCCGTTCAGCGCCTCGATGATCCGCCACTCCCGCAGGATCCCCTCGTCCCGGGCGGCCGGAGCGGCGGCCGGCGGGATGCGCAGGGCGCAGTGGAGGTCGCCGCGACGGATCTCGTAGATCTCGTTCTGCGCCCCGCCGGAGACATACCGGTGCTCGATCGGCTCGCCCTTGCCGGGCAGTCCGGACTGGTCCAGCCACCTGGCCAGTCGCTCGATGTCGATCATCGGGCCTCCGTCCCGGACTCCAGGAACTCGGCGTACTTGGCGCGCGCCGCCGCGACCCGTTTCGGCAGATAGGCGCTGGGCCACAGGTCCTCGCTCGGCTTGTGGTCGCGCAGCACCTGGCGGGCGACCGTCACCTTGTGGACCTCGGTGGGGCCGTCGGCGATCCCCAGGACGCTCGCGCCGAGCAGCATCCGGAACAGCGGCATGTCGCCGCTCACGCCGAGTGCCCCGTGGACCTGGATGGCCCGGTGGGCGATGTCGTGCAGCACCGTGGGCAGTTGGGTCTTGATCATCGCGATGTCCTTGCGGACCTTGCGGTAGTCGTTGTACTTGTCGATCTTCCAGGCGGTGTGCAGAACGGCCAGTCGGAACTGGGTGAGCTGCGCGTACGAGTCGGCTATGTGCCCCTGCACGAACTGCTTGTCGGCGAGGCGCTCGCCCTGTGTCCGCCGGCTCAGCGCCCGCTCGCACATCATGTCGAAGGCCTTGCCCGCCAGGCCGATGGTCCGCATGGCGTGGTGGATCCGGCCGCCCCCGAGCCGCGTCTGGGCGATCACGAAGGCCTGGCCCTCGCCGCCGAGCAGCGCGTCCGCCGGGACCCGTACGTCGTCGTAGTGGACGAGCGCGTGCGAACCCCGCTCCTCCGGCTCACCGGCCAGGGCCACATTGCGCTCGATGACGATGCCGGGCGCGTCGGCGGGGACCAGGAACATCGACATGCTCTTGTACGGGTCGCCGTCCGGGTCGGTCACCGCCATGACGATGAAGAAGGCGGCGGTCCTGGCGTTGGAGGAGAAGTACTTCCAGCCGTTGAGCACCCAGTGGTCCCCGTCCCGCACGGCCCGGGTCGTGAACTCCTTGGGGTCGGCGCCCGCCTGGGGCTCGGTCATCGAGTAGCAGGAGAAGATCTCGCCGTCGAGCAGCGGGCGCAGATAGCGGTCCTTCTGCCCCTGGGTGCCGTAGTGGGCGAGGATCTCGGCGTTGCCCGTGTCCGGGGCCTGGCAGCCGAACACGATCGGGGCCCAGGAGGAGCGCCCCAGGATCTCGTTGAGCAGGCACAACTTGACCTGCCCGTGGCCCTCACCGCCGAGCTCGGGGCCGAGGTGGGTGGCCCACAGGCCATGGGAGCGGACCTCCTTCTTCAGGGGGTCGAGGACACGACGGAGGTTCTCGTCGGGCGGGGTGAACTGAAGGCCGTCCCACAGCAGGTCGAGAGGCTCGATCTCCTCGCGGACGAACCGGGCCGCCCAGTCCAGCTGTGCCTGGTAGTCCGGGTCTGTTTCGAAGTCCCACGGCATTGTGTCTCCTTCCGGCGACTGCCAGAATAGCGTTCTCATGAACGAGAACACAATTCCCATGTCGCGGAGTGACGTTGCCGACCGGATCGCGCAACGCGCGCTGGCGAGCCGGGAAGCCCAGTACACGACCGAGGTACGGGCTCTTCTCGACGCCGCGCGTGAGGTGATGCGGCGCTGCGGCACCACGTCACGGCCGCGCGTCGCCGACATCGTGGCGGTGGCCGGACTGTCCAACGAGGCGTTCTACCGGCACTTCAGGTCCAAGGACGCCCTGGTCGCCGCGATCATGGAGGACGGCGCCGGGCAGCTGTGCGGCTACCTCACCCACCAGATGGCCAAGGAGCCCGCGCCGCAGGACAAGGTGCGCCGCTGGGTCGAGGGCGTGCTGTCCCAGGCCATGGACGAGGAGACCGCGGCGACCACCCTCGCCGTGATGTGGAACGCCGGCAGCGTCACCGAGGGTTTCCTCGCGGGACCCCCGTCGGCCACGGGCATGCTGGCACGGCTGCTGCACGAGTCGTACGCCGAACTCGGCAGCGCCGACCCGGAGTTGGACGCGTCCCTGGCCGCCCACGCCACCGTGGGCCGGCTCGCGGACCATCTGTGGCGTCGGGAGCGGCCCACGGCGGCCGACGTCGACCACATCACCCGTTTCTGTCTGCGCACGGTCCTGACCGAGGGAGCGTACGAGTGAAGCCAAGTGATCAGTTCCATGTGGGGATCGTCGTCGACGACCTCGCGGCGGCCGCCGCCGAGCTGACGGACCTCTTCGGCTACCAGTGGTGCGAGGGGATCGGCGCACCGGCCCGGGTGCTGCTGCCCGAGGGCGAGACCGTTCTCGACCTGCTGTCGGTGTACTCGATGTCCATCCCGCGAGTGGAACTCGTCCGGAGTGTCCCGGGCACCCTCTGGCAGCCCGCCGACTCGGGCGTCCACCACCTCGGCTACTGGTCGGACGACGTGGCCGCCGACTCCGCCGAACTCGCCGGTCGCGGCCACCCGTTGGAGGCCCAGGGCAGACGCCCCGACGGCACTCCCTACTGGGCCTTCCACCAGACGGTCGGCGGCCCGCGCATCGAGCTCGTGACCCGTGAACTCCAGCCGCTGCTGGAGCCGTACTGGACGACCGGCAGGAGGAACGGATGAGCACCGTGGGGATCGTCACCGGGGCGGGCCGGGGGATGGGACTGGAGTGCGCGCGGCGGCTGGCCGACGACGTGGAACGGCTGCTGCTGGTCGATCTCGACGAGGTGACGGTGCTCGCGACGGCGGCCCAACTGTCCGGCGCCGGACACCGGGCGGTCGTGGAACCGTTCGTCTCCGACATCACCGATGCCGACGGACTGACCCGACTCGCCGCCCGCGCGGGGGAGTTGGGATCACTGCGGGCCGTCGCCCACGCGGCGGGCATCTCGCCGACCATGGCCGACTGGCGGCGGATCCTGTCCGTCGACCTCGTCGGTACGGCCCTGCTGGCAGAGGCGCTGCGGCCGCTCGCCACACGGGGCACGGCCATGGTGTGCTTCGCCTCGATGGCGGCGATGTTCGGGGACTCCGCGCCGCAGCCCGCGGTCGAGGCGGCGTTGGCCGAGCCGCTCGACGCGCACTTCCTGGACCGTATGCGGGAGGCCGTCGGGCCGGGCATCGAGGACCCGGGCGTGGCGTACACCTGGGCCAAACGCGGGGTCCAGCGGCTCGTCCAGCGGGAGGCGGTGCGGGTCGGACCGGTGGGTGCGCGGGTGTGCTCGGTGTCGCCCGGGATCGTCGGGACCCCGCAGGGGCGGCAGGAGGCGGAGCATCACCCGTCGATGAAGAGCCTCGTGGAGTCGTCGGCGCTGGGGAGGGAAGGACGCCCCGAGGAACTGGCGGCCGTGGTGGCCTTCCTGCTGTCGGACGAGGCGTCCTTCCTCACCGGGGTCGACATCCTGGTGGACGGCGGGACACGAGCGGCGCTCGCGGCACGCTCATGAGGCCTGTGCTCAGGTGCGGTGCGCCGACACGAACGCCCGCAGTTCACGCCGTACATCCGGCCCGCTCGGCGTGTACACGACCTCCCGGAAGCCGAGGTCGCCGAGCCGATCGAGTTGATCGCCGACACACTTCGCATCGCCGACCATCGTCGTGACGTCGATGTGGTCGAGCAGCCGGCGGTCCCTTTCGGGCAGATGAGTGACATGGCCCTCGAAGGCGAGCAGATGCCGTTCGTCCTCCGGGGCCAGCTCCTCCACCGCCGCCCGCCACTCCTTGCCACCGGGCAGCGCGTCGACGGCTTCGGTGCCGCCCATGGCGTACGCGTTGTGCCAGTCCACCACCCGCCACGGCCCGACCGCCTCCCGCACCCGCGGGGACCCCGGGTCCTCACCGGAGTCGAGGACCGTGCCGGAGACGATGGTCGCCGTCGGCAGCGTGGCGTGCGGTGGCCCGACGATCCCGTCGGCCATCGACTCGGCCAGTGCGGCACCGCGGGGCCCGAACGCGCTGAGCCACAACGGAACCTGGACGGGTCGGGCGGCCGTCAGTCCGTCCGCGTGCAGCATGCGCGCCGGCCTGCCGTCGACCGTCACGGTCCGTCCGGCGAGCAGCCCCCGCAGAGCGGTCACATACGTGCCGAGCGCGTCCAGCCTCATGGGCCGCTGCCCCATCGCCAGCCGGGCCGTGAAGCCCGTACCGAAGCAGGCCCGGAAGCGGCCGTCGGACAGGCGGGCGATCGTGGCGACGGCGGACGCCATCGCCATCACCGACCGCTGCTGGGGGATCAGCACGGCGGTCGCCAGGCCGATACGGGTGGTGCGCCGGGCGGCCAGGGCGAGATGGACGAAGGGGTCCTCCCAGAGTGGCGCCGAGTCGTAGATCCAGACCCGGCTGTATCCCAACTCCTCGGCGAGTACGGCCAGTTCCGCGAAGTCCGGGCCCGGCGGCAGCCCGCAGGACAGCTCGACCGTGCCCATCAGCCGGCGGTGGGCATCTCGAAGCCGGCGACGATCACGCCGTTCGACTCGGCCGCCGCCAGCCGCAGCGGCTTGGCCTTCTGATACGACTCGGACTCGTACCAGGCCTTCGCCGCCGCCACGGACTCGAACTCAAGGACCACCGTCTGGGTCCCGTGCCACTCGCCCTCCAGGACCTCGGGCCCGGGGTCGACGACGAGTATCTTCGCGCCGCTCTCGGCCATCGAGGCCGCGGCGGCCTTTCCGTAGGCCGCCATGCCGGCGGGGTCCTTGATGGTCTCGGTGATGATGACGTAACCCTTGGGCATGACTCTCCTGGTCAGCTGACGGTGATGGCCCGCTCGGGGCACATCGCGGCGGCGGTGCGCACCGCGTTCTCGTGCTCGGACGGTATGTCGGGCGTGTCGACCACGGCGTAGCCGTCGTCGCCCAGGTCGAAGACCTCCGGGCAGTAGGTGCAGCACACACCGTGCCCCCGGCAGCGCTCGTCGTCCACGCTCACCTTCATCCGGCAGTGCTCCACTCCAGGTCGAGGTGGGTCAGACCGCGCAGGATGAACGTCGGGACGTACTGGAACCGGCGGGCGTCGGCGGGCCCGTGCGCGGACTCGGAGATCCGGATGTCCGTCGTACGGTCCAGAATGCGCTCGATGCTCACGCGGGCCTCGGCGCGGGCCAGCGGCGCCCCCGGGCAGGTGTGCACCCCTCGGCCGAAGGCGAGATGGCGGCGGACGTTCGCGCGGCGCACGTCGAAGGTGCCCGGGTCCTCGAACTGGCGCGGATCTCGGTTGGCGGCGCCGTTCAGCACCATCAGCGTGGTCCCGGCGGGGATGTCCACCCCGCCCACCGTGGTCGGCACCTTCGACAGCCGGAAGTCGCCCTTGACCGGGCTCTCCGCGCGCAGCGCCTCCTCGATGAAGTTCGGTATGCGGTCCCGCTCGGCACGCAACAGCCGCTGCACGTCGGGCTGTTCGGCGATGATCCGCAGTGCGGTGCTCAGCAGCCGGACCGTGGTCTCCTGCCCGGCCGCGAAGAGGTTGGCGGCGACCCGTACGACATCGGCGACCTCGGGCGTGGAACCGTCGGGGAAGGTCGCGGTCGCGAGGCCCGTGAGGACGTCGGCGCGCGGTTCCCCGCGGCGTTCCTCGATGTACTCGGCGAAACGGCCGTAGAGGAACTCCAGCGGCGAGTGGTGCATGCTGTCGTCGCCGGTGCTTCCGACCCCGGCCTCGGTGCGGGGTCGGTTCTGGAGCCGGTCCATGAACTCCGCGCGGTCCTCCTCGGGCACGCCGAGCAGGTCGGCGATGACGAGCAGGGTGAACGGACCGGCGAACCCGCCGATGAACTCCCCCTCGCCCGGCGGGAGATACGTGTCCAGGAGGCCGTCGGCGAGATGCCACATCGACGCCTCGTTCTCCTTGAGGCGCTTCGGCGTGATCAGCCGCATCAGCAGGGCACGGTGATCCGTGTGCTTCGGCGGGTCCAGCGTGGGGAGTTGGTCGCTCATCGGGAGCCCGTCCCGGTGCTCCTCGATGAGCGCGCTCACGTCGTCGCCCTCAAGGGGGACCGGGAAGCCCGGGAAGGGTCCGCTGACCGACAGACAGGAGGAAAAGGCGTCGGTGTCGTTGTAGACCTGCACCGCCTCGTCGTACCCGGTCACCATCATCACGTCGTGGTGGTTCTCCCGTTGCACGGGGCACTGCCCGCGCAGGGCGTCGAAGTACGGATACGGGTCCGCGACGAGCCGTTCGTCCCGGAAGAAGTCGATGCTCTCGAAGTCGTCCACGATCTGCTGAGCTCCCTCCGCCGGCGCCCTGACGGGGTGCGACGGTAGCACAATTCTCCGTTCTCTGGAATCTTGGATGGACGTTTATGAGAGCGGCATTCTCGCTGCTTGGAGTGGAGGTCTCGCGAGGCCTTCCACCCGATCCCACTGGGAGATCCATGAAAGAGACCGAGGAGCTGCGCGCCGCGCGCGGCATGCGCCGGGCCGTGCTCGGCGACACCTACGTCGACGGCCAGAGCGCCGAACCCGACCCCGTCGCCGCCGAGTTCCAGGACTACCTCACCACCACGGCCTGGGGCGTCTGGGCCCGCGGCGGCGCCCTCAGCCCGCGCGACCGCAGTCTGCTGGTGCTCGCCATGACTGCCGCACTCGGGCGCATGGAGGAGTTCCGCCTCCACCTGGACGGCGCCCCGCGCATCGGCGTCACCGACGCCGAGGTCGACGAACTGCTCTTCCAGATCGCCGCGTACTGCGGCGCACCGGCCGGCAGCGCGGCCCGCCGCTCGGTGAAGGCCGTACGGGTGCAGCGGGAGGACGAACGGTGATCGGTTTCGTCGGACTGGGCAACATGGGCGCCGTCCTGGCCGCGAACCTCGTGGCGGCGGGCCACCCCGTGGTGACCCACGACGCCCTGGGCCCGGCGAGGTCTCCCGCCCCGGCGGTCCACGTCGACGACGTGGCCGAAGTCGCCCGCCGTGCCGAGGTGTTGGTGCTCAGCCTGCCGGACGGCACCGCCTCCGAACAGGTCGCCCGTGAGATCCTCGCCACCGAGAACCGCGGTGTCGGCTGTGTCGTCGACGCCTCGACGATCGGCCCGTCGGCGGCGCGGACGATCGCCGAACTGCTGGCGAAGGACGGCATCGGCTATGTCGACGCCCCGGTCTCCGGAGGGGTCGCCGGAGCCCGCGCCCGCACCCTCACCGTGATGTACGCGGGCACCGACGAGGCCTGTGCCCGGGCGGAGCCCGTCCTCGCGGGCCTGAGTGACCGCCGTCACCGGGTCGGCGACCGTCCCGGCATGGCCCAGGCCCTCAAGCTCGCCAACAACTTCCTGTCCGCCACCACCCTCGCCGCCACCAGCGAGGCCGTCGCCTTCGGGCTGGCCGCGGGCCTCGACCTGGCCACCATGCTCGACGTCCTGAACACCTCCAGCGGCCGCAGCGCCGCCACCGAGGACAAGTTCCCGCGCCATGTCCTCACCGGCCGCTATGCCGCCGGTTTCACCAACTCCCTGATGGCGAAGGACGTTCGGCTCTATCTGGACGAGGTGGAGGAGCAGGGCGGACCCGCGGTCGTGGGCCGTTCGGCGGCGGCCGTCTGGGAGGACTTCGCGACCGCCGAGCCCGGTGCGGACTTCACCCGGATCTTCCCCTTCACGGAGGGTTCTTGACGGCCGATCGCGAGCGAGAATAGCATTCTCATACGGAGAGACTGAGATTATCGCATCCTCCGTACAGCCGACTGGAGGACCAGACCCCATGGCGCACTTCAAGAAGCCCGATGAGGGCAGCTGGACCGAACACCTCAAGATCGACACCGAGCCGGTGTCCTACGAGGACTCCATCTCGCCCGCGCACTACGAGCTGGAGCGGGACGCCATCTTCCGGCGGACCTGGCTGAACGTGGGCCGCGTCGAGCAACTCCCCAAGCGGGGCAGCTTCTTCACCAAGGAGCTGGACGCGGCGGGTACCTCGGTGATCGTGGCGCGGGGCACGGACGACGAGGTGCGGGCCTTCCACAACGTGTGCCGGCACCGCGGCAACAAGCTGGTGTGGAACGACTTCCCGCGCCAGGAGACCAGCGGGGTGTGCCGCCAGTTCACCTGCAAGTACCACGCCTGGCGCTACGACCTGGAGGGCAAGCTCACCTTCGTCCAGCAGGAGCAGGAGTTCTTCGACCTCGACAAGTCGAAGTACGGCCTCAGTCACGTCCAGACGGAGGTCTGGGAGGGGTTCATCTTCGTGAACCTCGACTCCAACAACACCACTCCGCTCAGGGAGTTCCTCGGCGAGTTCGCGAAGGGTATCGAGGGCTACCCCTTCCACAAGATGACCCAGGCGCACAAGTACCGGGCCGAGATCGGCGCCAACTGGAAGCTCTTCATCGACGCGTTCGCCGAGTTCTACCACGCGCCGATCCTGCACGCCGGCCAGTACATGGCCGACGAGGCCCGCAAGATCCAGAAGTACGGCTACGAGGCCCTGCACTACGACATCGACGGCCCGCACAGCATGGTGTCCTCCTGGGGAGGCATCGCCCCGCCGCACGACCGCAAGATGGTCAAGCCCATCGAAGGCGCCCTGCGCAGCGGCCTGTTCGGCCCGTGGGAGTTCCCCGACATCGGCGTGGCCACCGAGGACCTGCCCCCGGCCGTCAATCCGACCCGCGACCCGCGCTGGGGCATGGACTCCTTCGTCTTCTTCCCCAACTTCATGCTGCTGATCTGGCGGCCGAACTGGGTGCTGACCTACCACTACTGGCCGACCGCCTACAACTCCCACATCTTCGAGGCAACCTGCTACTTCGTCCCGCCGGAGAACGCCTTCCAGCGCCTGCAGCAGGAGCTGGCCGTCGTCTCCTTCAAGGAGTACGGCCTCCAGGACGGCAACACCCTGGAGGCGACGCAGACCATGCTGGAGTCGCGCGCGGTCACGGAGTTCCCGCTCAACGACCAGGAAGTGCTCCTACGGCATCTGCACAGCACCGCACGCCAGTACGTCCGCGACCACGCGCAGCGCACGTCCTGATCCGAGGAGGACCCATGGCCACTGTGTTCCCACCCGAGTTCGCGGCCCTGGAGCCGTTCGCCGACTGGGCCGTCCCGACCGAGAAGGCCCGCTACGCCAAGCGGATCGCCTCCACCATGGACGAGCTCGACACCTTCTACAACACGGCGTTCCCGCTGCTGGCGAACGGCACCGAATACCTCCAGCAGGTCTCCATGGAGGGCATCTCCGACGAGGACAAACACCTGCTGTGGCTGTTCTGCGCCCTGGTGACCGTCGCCTTCCCCGTGGAGGCCTGGCGCCAGCCCAAGGTCCCCGACACGGGCGCGGCCGCCATCGACGCGGTCCTGGAACCGGCGATCTGATGCCACGGCCCCGCGAGCCCCGTCCGCCCGTCCATCTGCGCGCCGCCCGCATGCTCGACGTGGCAAAGGGTGAACTGGTCGAGCCCGGCGACCTGTTGATCCAGGACGAGCGCATCGTCGAGGTCGCCCCCGCGTCGGTCCCGTCCGACGCGGTGGTCGTCGACCTCGGCGACCTGACCCTCCTGCCCGGGCTGATGGACATGGAGGTCAACCTGCTGCTCGGCGGCCCCGACCACCGCAGCCCCCTCAACCCGGTCCAGGACGACCCGGCCGTGCGGACCCTGCGCGCGGTCGCCAACGCCCGCCGGACGCTGCGCGCGGGCTTCACGACCGTACGCAACCTGGGTCTGTTCGTGCAGACGGGCGGGCTGCTGTTGGACGTGGCGCTGCGCAAGGCCATCGACCTGGGCTGGATCGACGGACCGCGGGTGGTTCCCGCCGGCCACGCGATCACCCCGACCGGCGGTCATCTCGACCCCACCATGTTCCAGGCGTTCGCGCCGCACATCATGCCCCTCACCGTGGAGGAGGGGATCGCCAACGGGGTCGACGAGGTCCGCAAGGCCGTCCGCTACCAGATCAAGCACGGGGCCCGGGTCATCAAGGTCTGCGCGTCGAACGGCATCATGTCCCACACCGGGCCGGCCGGCGCCCAGCAGTACTCCGACGAGGAACTGCGGGCCATCGTCGACGAGGCCCACCGCGCCGGCCTCAAGGTCGCTGCCCACTGCATGGGCGACCGTACGATCCGCGCCGCCCTCGCCGCGGGCATCGACTGCATCGAGCACGGTTTCCTCGCGAGCGACGAGACCCTGGACCTGATGGTGGAACGGGGCACGTTCCTGGTGGCCACGACCTACATCGCCGACGGCATGGACGTCTCCAAGGCGGCCCCCGAACTCCAGGCCAAGGCGGCGGAGGTGTTCCCCCAGGCCAAGGCGACGATCCGGCGCGCGATCGAACGAGGAGTCCGAGTCGCCTGCGGCACGGACGCCCCGGCCATCCCGCACGGCCGCAACGCCCGCGAGCTGATCGCCCTGGTCGACCGGGGCATGACCCCCCTGGCCGCGATCCGAGCCGCCACGACGATAGCCGCCGACCTGATCGACACCGACGACCGAGGCCGCCTCGAACCAGGCCTGCTGGCCGACATCATCGCGGTCCCCGGTGACCCCCTCACGGACATCGGGGTGACGGAGGACGTGCGGTTCGTGATGAAGGGCGGACAGGTGTACCGGCACGAGCAGGCCGAGCGCTGAACACTCAAAGGGGCCCTCCGTCACGGAGAGCCCCTTTCTCATGCGTTCAGACCTTCCGGGTAATCCCCCCGTCCACCCGCACGATCGCCCCGGTCGTGAAGCTCGACGCCGCGCTCGCGAAGTGCAGGGCGAGGGGGGCCACGTCGGTCGGTTGGCCGAGGCGGCCCAGTGGGACGAAGGAGGCGTCGAAGTCCGCGGCGGCCCAGGCCTGGTGAGCGTCCGTCAGGACCGGGCCCGGGAGGATCGCGTTCACGCGGACCTTCGGGGCGTAGGCCTCCGCCAGGCCGACGGTCAGGGCGTTGAGGCCCGCCTTCGCGCAGGCGTACGGGAGTTCGTGGACGCTGGCGAGCAACGAGCCCGCGGTTCCTATGTTGATGATCGAGCCGCCCCCATGATCCGTCATGTGCTTCGCGGCGAGTACGGCCAGCCGGAACGGCCCCTTGAGGTTCACGGCGAGCGTCTTGTCGTAGAGCTCCTCGCTGACCGTGTCGAGGCTCTCGTACATCGGGGACATCCCCGCGTTGTTGACCAGGACGTCGAGACGCCCGTACTCGCGGAGCGTCTCGGCGACCAGCCGCTCGCAGTCGGACCACCGGCCGACATGGCAGGCGATCCCCACGGCCCGCCGCCCGGTCGACGCCCGGATCTCCCCGGCCGCCGCCTCGCACGCCTCGATCTTCCGCGAGGCCACCACCACATCGGCCCCGGCCTCCGCCAGCGTCTGCGCGATGGACCGGCCGATCCCGCGCGAACCGCCGGTGACCACCGCCACCCTGCCCGTCAGATCATGCAGCTCAACGAAGGAAGTCACCCGCGTCAGCCTTTCCGTGTCAGGTCGAGCAGCTGCCGGCGCAGCAGCTTTCCGGTGGGGGTGTACGGCAGTTCGGTGAGGAAGGTGACCGTGTCGGGTGTCCTGGAGCCCCGCAGCCGGGCGCGCACCCAGGCACGGAGGGTCTCTCCGTCCACTGAGGCCCGTTCGTGCACGACGACGAACGCGGCGATCCGCTCGCCCCACTCCTCGTCGGGCACCCCCACGACGGCCGCCTCGCGCACGGCGGTGTGCCGCAGCAGGACGTCCTCGATCTCGGCGGGAGCGATGTTCTCCCCGCCACGGATGATCGTGTCGTCCGCCCGCCCCACGATGAACAGATAGCCGTCGTCGTCGAAGTGGGCGAGATCGCGGGTGTGGAACCAGCCACCCGCGTCCAACAGGGCGTCGGCCCCCTGGTACTCCCCGGACACCTGCGGCCCGCGCACCCACAACTCACCGACCGCGCCCGGCGATCGGGCACCCCGGATCTGCGCCTCCACCCCGGGGACCATACGTCCGGCCGACCCCATCCGGGCCCGAACCGCCGGGTCGTCCGACGCGAACGCCGCCCGGTGGTCCTCCGGGCCGAGGAGCGCGATCGTGGAACTGGTCTCGGTGAGGCCGTACGCATTGGTGAACCCGGTGTCGGGAAAGGCGCGCAGGGCCGCCTCCAGAACCGTGTGCGGCATCCGGGCCCCGCCGTACGCCAACGCCCGCAGCGTCGGCACCTCGGCCGGGCGGCCCTCCAGGTGCTCCACGATCCGGGCCAGCATGGTCGGCACGACCATGGCGGACGTGATCCGCTCGGCCCGCACCAACTCCAGCCACGCACCAGGCTCGAAGGCCCCCAGATGCACCATCCGGCGCCCGGCGTACAGGTTGCTGAGCACCGACCCGACGCCCGCCACGTGATACGGCGGCACGCTGGTGAGCACCGCGTCCTCCGGTCCCGCCGAGGCGAACTCGACGGTCTGGAGGACATAACTGGTCAGGTGCCGATGCCTCAGCACGGCCGCCTTGGGCGCCGCCGTCGTCCCGCTGGTGAAGAGCAGCACCGCCGGATCGTCCGCGGAGCCCTCCAGGCCGGTCGCCGGTTCGACGGACAGGGCCTCCTTCAGCAGTGCCTCAGTGGTCCGCGCTTCCGTGAAGGCTCCGGCGAAGGCATCGTCTGCGACCACCAGCGGCCTCTCGACATGACCGAGCAGATCCGTCAACGCCTTCGCCGACAGCCGGTAGTTGACCGGCACCAGCGGTACACCGGCCAGTGCCGCACCGAACAACATCACGGGAAAGGCTGGCCCGTTGAGTCCAGCGAACACCAACTCCCGTGCACCGGCTGTGTGGACGACGGCCGCGACACCGGCAGCGGCCCGGCGCAGTTGGGCGCAGGTCGTTCCGGAACCTCGGCGGCCGATCGCCACCCGGTCGGGATCACCGGCCACGGCCATGTCGAGCAGCGTCGCGATGTTCAAGACGGTCTTCCTCTCTCGGCAGGCGCAAACGCTATTCTACGTACAGGGAAACCGCATTCTCCAGGGAGTCGCCGTGGATTTCGAGTTGACCGAGCAGCAGGAGGACATCCGCGAGGGCGTCCGCGAACTGGCAGTCTCCTTCGGCCCCGAGTACTGGGCGGACCGGGACGAACGCGCCGAGTTCCCCTGGAGTTTCTACGACGCCTTCGCCAAGGCCGGCTGGCTCGGCATCGCCGTCCCCGAGGAGTACGGCGGCGGGGGACTGGGCGTGCTGGAGGCATCGCTGCTGCTCGAAGAGGTGGCCGCCTCAGGGGCCGGCATGAACGGGTGCAGCACCATGCACCTGACCATCTTCGGCCTCAACGTCCTCGCCCGGCACGGCAGCGAACAACTCCGCCGCGAGGTCCTCCCGCACGCCGCCTCCGGCGACCTGCACGTCTGCTTCGGTGTCACCGAACCCGATGCCGGCACCGACACCACCAGCATCTCCACCTTCGCCCGCCGCGACGGCGACCACTACGTCATCGACGGCCGCAAGATCTGGATCACCAAGGCCGGGGACTCGCAGAAAATGGTGCTCCTCGCCCGCACAACCCCACGCGACGAGGTGGACAAGCCCACCAAGGGGATCTCCGTCTTTCTGGTCGACGTCGACCGCACCGCCATGGACATCCGCCCGATCCCCAAGATGGGCCGCAACGCGGTCGCCTCCAACGAGATCTTCATCGACGGCCTGCGCGTCCCGGCCAGTGCCCGGATCGGCGAGGAGGGCGAGGGTTTCCGGTATCTGCTCGACGGCCTCAACCCCGAGCGCATCCTGCTCGCCCACGAGGCCCTCGGACTCGGCCGGGCCGCTCTCGACGCGGCAACCCGCTACGCCCGCGACCGGGTCGTCTTCGGCCGCCCCATCGGCCAGAACCAGGGCATCGCCTTCCCCCTCGCCGAGGCCCTGACCCGGCTCGACGCGGCCCGCCTCATGGCCCGCAACGCCGCCTGGCGCTACGACCGGGGTCTGGAGTGCGGACGCGAGGCCAACATGGCCAAGTACCTCTGCGCGGACGCCGGTTTCCAGGCCGCGGACCGGGCCGTGCAGACACTGGGCGGCATGGGATACGCCCGCGAGTACCACGTCGAGCGGTACTTCCGGGAGTCCCGGTTGCTCAGGCTCGCCCCGATCAGCCAGGAGATGGTCCTCAACTACGTGTCCCAGCACGTGCTGAGGCTGCCCAGGTCGTACTGAACCGGGCAGCCCCTCAACGCGCTCATCCCTTGCGGGAGTTGATCTCCTCGGTGAGGGCGGGGACGACGTCGAAGAGGTCGCCGACGACGCCGTAGTCGGCCAGGTCGAAGATCGGGGCCTCGGCGTCCTTGT
>NZ_JBJDQL010000043.1:0-87779 GCF_044903305.1 Streptomyces sp. NPDC019531
CGGCCGGTCTCTCTCGGGCGGCCAGCGCCAGCGGCTCGCCCTGGCCCGGTCACTGTTCACCGACCCGGAGGTACTCGTCCTGGACGAACCGACCTCCGCCGTCGACTCACACACCGAGGCGCGGATCGCGGAGGGCGTACGGAATCTGCGCGCCGGACGCACAACCGTGGTGTTCACCTCCTCACCGCTGCTCCTGGACCACGCCGACCGGGTCGTGCTCGTGCACGAAGGCGAGGTCACGGCAGTCGGCCTGCACCGAGAACTGGTGTACAAGGAACCGCGGTACCGGGCCGTCGTCACCCGCGAGACGGACGAAGAGGCCGCGCTCCACGACGCACTGAACGAACAAGACGACGTACTGAACAAACAACACGTCCTGCACGAGCTGGAAGAGATCGAGGAGACAGCATGATCGGCGTGGCGCCACCGGCGTACGATCCGGCGGCACCGACGACGGCGAACACCCTGCCCGTCGGCGCCACCGCGACCGTACGTGCCTACGTGGCCGAACTGTTCCGTCGGCACCGCCGTGCCTTCGTGCTCCTCGTCGGCGTCAACACCATCTCGGTCGTGGCCTCCATGGTCGGGCCCTGGCTTCTCGGCGACCTCGTCGAGCGGGTGTCGGACGGGGCTCGCGAACTCCATCTGGAGCTCACGGCCGGGCTGTTCGTGGTCGCGCTGGTCGTCCAGGCCGTCTTCGTACGGCAGGTGCGGCTGCGCGGTGCCATGCTCGGTGAGCAGATGCTGGCCGACCTGCGCGAGGACTTCCTCGTACGGTCGGTCGGCCTTCCGCCGGGCGTCCTGGAGCGGGCCGGGACCGGCGATCTGCTGTCCCGGATCACCACGGACATCGACCGGCTCGGCAACGCCATGCGCGAGGCCGTGCCGCAGCTGGCGATCGGTGTGGTGTGGGCGGCCCTGCTGCTCGGCGGGCTCGTGGTCACGGCCCCTCCGCTGGCCGCCGCCGTACTGCTCGCCCTGCCGACGCTGATCGTCGGATGCCGGTGGTACTTCAAGCGGGCGCCGTCCGCCTACCGCTCCGAGGCCGCCGGGTACGCCGCGGTGGCCGCCGCACTCGCGGAGACCGTGGACGCCGGACGCACCGTCGAGGCGCACCGGCTCGGTGCCCGTCGCATCGAGCTGTCGGAACGGCGGATCAAGGAGTGGACCGCCTGGGAGCGGTACACGCTGTGGCTGCGGTCGGTGCTCTTCCCGTGCATCAACGTCAGCCACGTGATGATCCTTTCGTCGGTGCTGATGGTCGGCGGGGTGTTCGTGCTCCAGGGCTGGATCGGGGTCGGCCAGCTGACGACCGGCGCGCTGATCGCGCAGATGCTCATCGACCCGGTCGGGCTGATCCTGCGCTGGTACGACGAGCTCCAGGTGGCCCAGGTGTCGCTGGCCCGGCTGGTCGGGGTCCGGGACATCGAGCCGGACGCCGGGGACACGGAGCTCGCTCCCGACGGGCGGAACGTGCACGCGGACCGTGTGCACTTCGGCTATGTGGAGGGCGTGGACGTGCTGCGCAAGGTGTCCCTGGAGGTCGCCCCCGGCACGAGGCTGGCACTGGTCGGACCCTCGGGTGCCGGAAAGTCCACGTTGGGCCGCCTCCTGGCCGGGATCTACGCGCCCCGGGACGGGCGGATCACCCTCGGCGGCGCCGAGCTGTCCCGGATGCCCGCCGAACGGGTGCGTGAGCACGTCGCCCTGGTCAACCAGGAGCACCACGTCTTCGTGGGCTCCGTGCGCGACAACCTCCTGCTTGCCCGGACGGACGCGACCGACGCCGAGCTCTGGGCGGCCCTCGGCGCGGTCGACGCGGACGGGTGGGCGCGGGCGCTCGACGACGGCCTGGACTCCGAGGTCGGCTCGGGCGGTCTGACCGTCACTCCCGCCCAGGCCCAGCAGGTCGCGCTGGCCCGGCTGGTGCTGGCCGACCCGCACACCCTGGTCCTGGACGAGGCGACGTCGTTGCTCGACCCGCGGGCGGCCCGTCACCTGGAACGCTCCCTGGCCCGCGTTCTCGACGGCCGCACCGTGGTCGCCATCGCCCACCGGCTGCACACCGCCCACGACGCGGACGTCATCGCCGTCGTCGAGAACGGTCGCATCAGCGAGCTGGGCAGCCATGACGAGCTGGTCGCGGCGGACGGGGCGTACGCGTCGCTGTGGAGGTCCTGGCACGGGTGAGGTCCTGACACGGGTGAGGTCCTGACACGGGTGAGGGCGGGGCTGGGCGGTTCACGAGTCGGTGCTTGGTGCGGGTGAGGGGTGGCAGGGGGCGGTTCCGGGATGAGCGGCTGAGCGGGGCCGGAGGGCGGGGCACCGCCGGAGAGCGGGGCAGTACGGGAGGGCGGGGCGGCGGGGGCTCGGTCGAGACCGGCCGCTCGGTGCCACAGCCACGAGAGCACTCGGCGGCTTGGCGGCTTGGCCACTCGGCGGCTCGGCGGCTCGGCCACCGCATACTCGCGGAGCCGCCGTTCGAGATCGCTCCGGTGTGTGGCCGAGGTCGCCGGACCGGTCGCGCCCGGCATCCCGGCATCCCATCTCCGCCGCTCCTGCCCACGCAGCGCCCCGTGCCGTTGCGCGGTCCCGAAGGGGGGTGGAAGGCTGGATGGCAGCACCGGCTCAGGGAGCTCCCGCGGACGGCACGGTTCGCCGGCGGGCGCGGCAAGTGCCCCGTGAGGCCGTGGCCCGCCCCGGGCCGCGGGAAGAACGGGTCCGTCCCCCTTCACCTGGAGGTACCCGTGGACAGCTCCGACGGATGGGGAGACGACGTCTACCAGCCCGACGGATCCGAGATCCAGGACGACGCGGGGCTGCTCGACGCGGAGGACACCCTGGACGACGACGGAGTCGGCGACCCCCTCGACCGCGGCTGGTCCCCGCCGGACAGACCGTTGGCCGTGGAGCACAGCGGTGTGACGGCCGCGGAGCGCCGACAGGGCGAGACCCTGGACCAACGGCTCGCCGAGGAGCTGCCCGACCTCGCGCCGTCCGACGGCGACGGCATCGGCGACTGCGACGGCACCGACGGCGAGCCCCTGGACAACGAGGTGGGCGCGCTGCGCTCCGGCCGTCTCGTGGCCCCCGACGAAGGGGCCCACGAGGACGAGGAGAGCGCGCTGATCGCCACGGACGTGGGCATCGACGGTGCCGCCGCGTCCGCGGAGGAGGCAGCGATGCACATCGTCGACGAGGAGTCCCTGTCCGGCTGACGGACCGGTCCCCCGCCCCGCCGTCCCGCCCGAGGAGCAGCCATGCAGCAGGACAAGCACCCCGACTACCGCCCGGTCGTCTTCCGCGACCGGGCCGCCGGCTACGCCTTCCTGACCCGGTCCACCGCGACCAGCGAACAGACCATCGAGTGGGACGACGGCGAGACGTACCCCGTGGTGGACGTGGAGATCTCCTCCGAGAGCCATCCCTTCCACACCGGCAAGGCGCGAACGGTGGACTCCGAGGGACGCGTCGCCGCCTTCGAGCGGCGCTACGGAGGCGGGGCCGCCGATCAGGGCAGCTGACCGGCGCAGGGACCAGCGGGCCCAGCGCCCCGGCCTCAGATGAAGTTCAGCGCAGCCGCGCAGCCCACTCCCCCGAGCAGCATGAACGCCGGCATCAGCACCTTCAGCTCGACCCAGCTGCCCGCGCGGAACCGCATGGCCTTCGGCGGGCCGATCGGGTACCAGCGCTTGCGGCCCACCGGGATCGGCCACAGGACCGGGCAGCCGGAGACCGTCAGCGCGTCCCCGATGTCGTGCACGAGCGCGCCCAGCACGATCGGCAGCCCCAGCCACAGATACTCCTGGCCCGGCTGCGCAAACAGCCAGTCCGAGCCGTTGCCCGGCTTGTCCAGGACACCGGCGATGATCCACGAGCTGGTCGCGGCCAGCAGCCAGACCAGGACGTCGGCGCTGGAGCCGCGGGTCGCCCGCCACAGCAGACCCTCGATGGCCAGCACCATGTGCACGAACAGGATCGCCAGCACCGCCCAGCGGCCACCGGTGATCGCCGCCACCGAGGCGCCCGCGCCGATCAGCACGGCCCACAGCCAGGTGTGGGTGAGCGTGCGGTGGCCGCCGGAGCGACGCGGATCGCCCTGCTTCTTCGTCGCCTTGTAGACGGCGTACGAAAGTTTGTCGACGATCTCGCACAGGCCTCGCGAGATCGGCCCGAAGGCCCGCGAGATCGTGGCCGCCTTGTGGTCGAGGTCGGGAGCGAGCGCGGCGCCCGCGCAGATCAGGGCTCCGGCCAGCAGTACGGGCCATGGCATGGTGTGCCCTGTGGCGGCGGCGGCCGCTCCTACGCCCAGCCAGGCCGCGGCGCCCGACAGTGAGTGTGCTGGTCCCATCATCGGCGTTGCCCGCCCCATTCCTCGTGTGCCACTGTCCAGTTGACCGGGTGCGCTGACGCTCCGTCGGCGACACAGCGTACTGGTCGTGATCTTCCCGCCGACAACCGATTCCCCCATAGAGGAAGACGCCAGGCAAGATGGGTCCGTGACCCTCATCGATCAGCTGCCGCCGACCGCCGACCCCGACGCCCTCTACGAAGCCTTCGAGTCGTGGGCCGAGGAGCGCGGTCTCACGCTCTACCCCCACCAGGAGGAGGCGCTGATCGAGGTGGTCTCCGGCGCGAACGTGATCGTGTCGACGCCCACCGGCTCCGGCAAGAGCATGATCGCCGCGGGCGCGCACTTCGCCGCTCTCGCCCGCGACGAGGTCACCTTCTACACCGCCCCCATCAAGGCCCTCGTGTCGGAGAAGTTCTTCGAGCTGTGCAAGATGTTCGGCACCGAGAACGTCGGCATGCTGACCGGTGACGCCTCCGTCAACGCCGACGCGCCCGTCATCTGCTGCACTGCCGAGGTACTCGCGTCGATCGCGCTGCGCGACGGCAAGCAGGCGGACGTCGGTCAGGTCGTCATGGACGAGTTCCACTTCTACGCCGAGGCGGACCGCGGCTGGGCCTGGCAGATCCCGATCCTGGAGCTCCCCCAGGCGCAGTTCGTCCTGATGTCGGCGACGCTCGGCGACGTCTCGATGTTCGAGGAGGACCTCACCCGGCGCACCGGCCGGCCGACGTCCGTGGTCCGCTCGGCGACCCGCCCTGTCCCGCTCTCCTACGAGTACAAGCTCACTCCGCTCACCGAGACCCTGACGGAACTTCTGGAGACCAAGCAGGCGCCCGTCTACATCGTGCACTTCACACAGGCGCAGGCCGTGGAGCGGGCGCAGGCGCTGATGAGCATCAACATGTGCTCGCGCGAGGAGAAGGACCAGATCGCCGAGCTGATCGGCAACTTCCGCTTCACCACCAAGTTCGGCCGTAACCTCTCCCGTTACGTCCGGCACGGCATCGGTGTCCATCACGCCGGCATGCTGCCCAAGTACCGGCGGCTGGTGGAGAAGCTCGCCCAGGCCGGTTTGCTGAAGGTCATCTGCGGCACGGACACCCTCGGCGTCGGTGTCAACGTGCCCATCCGCACCGTGCTGTTCACGGCGCTGACCAAGTACGACGGCAACCGCGTCCGCACTCTGCGCGCACGCGAGTTCCACCAGATCGCGGGCCGTGCGGGCCGGGCCGGGTTCGACACGGCGGGCTTTGTCGTGGCCCAGGCTCCCGAGCACGTCATCGAGAACGAGAAGGCGCTCGCCAAGGCCGGCGACGACCCGAAGAAGCGCCGCAAGGTCGTCCGCAAGAAGGCGCCCGAGGGCTTTGTGGGCTGGACGGACAACACCTTCGAGAAGCTGATCGCCTCCGAGCCGGAGCCGTTGACGTCCCGGTTCCGGGTGACCCACACGATGCTGCTGTCGGTGATCGCCCGCCCGGGCAACGCCTTCGAGGCGATGCGTCATCTCCTGGAGGACAACCACGAGCCGCGCAGGCAGCAGCTGCGGCACATCCGGCGGGCGATCGCCATCTACCGTTCGCTGCTGGACGGTGGCATCGTCGAGAAGCTCGATGAGCCCGACGCCTCCGGTCGGATCGTCCGTCTCACCGTGGACCTCCAGCAGGACTTCGCGCTCAACCAGCCGCTGTCCACGTTCGCGCTCGCCGCGTTCGAGCTGCTCGACCCCGAATCGCCGTCCTACGCCCTGGACATGGTGTCCGTCGTGGAGTCCACGCTGGACGACCCCCGCCAGATCCTCGTCGCCCAGCTGAACAAGGCGAAGGGCGAGGCGGTGGCCGCGATGAAGGCGGACGGCGTCGAGTACGAGGAGCGCATGGAGCGCCTCCAGGACGTCTCGTACCCGAAGCCCCTGGAGGAGCTGCTCTTCCACGCGTACAACACGTACCGCAAGAGCCACCCGTGGGTCGGCGACCATCCGCTCTCCCCGAAGTCCGTCATCCGTGACATGTACGAACGGGCCATGTCCTTCACGGAGTTGGTGTCCTTCTACGAGCTTGCCCGCACCGAGGGCATTGTCCTGCGCTACCTCGCGAGTGCCTACAAGGCGCTCGACCACAACATCCCGGACGACCTCAAGTCCGAGGATCTGCAGGACCTGATCGAGTGGCTCGGTGAGACGGTCCGTCAGGTCGACTCCAGCCTGCTGGACGAATGGGAGCAGCTCGCCAACCCGGAGGAGATGACCGCCGAGGAGGCCCAGGAGCGGGCCGACGAGGTCAAGCCGGTGACCACCAACGCGCGCGCCTTCCGTGTCCTGGTCCGCAACGCCCTGTTCCGCCGTGTCGAACTCGCCGCCCTGGACCATGTCGAGGAACTCGGCGAGATGGATGCCGAGGCCGGGTGGGACGCCGACGCGTGGGGCGAGGCGATGGACAAGTACTGGGACGAGTACGACGACCTCGGTACCGGCCCTGACGCCCGTGGTCCCAAACTGCTGCGGATCGAGGAGGAGCAGCAGAACAAGCTGTGGCGCGTACGGCAGACCTTCGCCGACCCGAACGGCGACCATGACTGGGGCATCACCGCGGAGGTCGACCTCGCTGCCTCCGACGCGGAGGGCCGCGCGGTCGTCCGGATCACCGATGTCGGACAGCTGTGAGCCACAGGCCAGTTGTGAGGCGCAGGCCAGTTGTGAGCCAAGGAGAATCCCACCCATGACTAACCCGGCCGAGAGACTCGTCGACCTGCTCGACCTGGAGCAGATCGAGGTCAACATCTTCCGTGGCCGAAGCCCGCACGAATCCCTCCAGCGGGTCTTCGGCGGCCAGGTGGCGGGCCAGGCGCTGGTCGCCGCCGCCCGCACCACGGAGGGCGACCGCCCCGTGCACTCGCTGCACGCGTACTTCCTGCGCCCGGGCCGGCCCGGGGTGCCGATCGTGTACCAGGTCGAACGGGTGCGGGACGGACGGTCGTTCACCACGCGCCGGGTCACCGCCGTGCAGCAGGGCCGCACGATCTTCAATCTCACCGCCTCCTTTCACAAGCCTGAGGAAGGTCCCTTCGAGCACCAGCTGCCGCCCACCCGCAAGGTCCCGGACCCGGAGTCGCTGCCGAGGGTCGGCGACGAGATCCGGGAGCATCTGGGCGAGCTGCCCGAGCAGTTGGAACGGATGGCGCGCCGCCAGCCCTTCGACATCCGGTATGTCGACCGGCTGCGCTGGAGCGCCGAGGAGATCGAGGACGCCGAGCCACGCAGCGCGGTGTGGATGCGCGCGGTCGGACCGCTCGGCGACGATCCGGTCGTGCACACCTGTGCGCTGACCTACGCCAGCGACATGACCCTCCTGGACGCCGTCCGTCTTCCGGTCCAGCCCCTGTGGGGCCGGCGGACCTTCGACATCGCGTCGCTGGACCACGCCATGTGGTTCCACCGGCCGTTCCGGGCGGACGAGTGGTTTTTGTACGACCAGGAGTCACCGATCGCGACGGGTGGACGCGGACTTGCCCGTGGCCGGATCTACGACCTGGAGGGACGGCTGCTGGTGTCCGTCGTCCAGGAGGGGTTGTTCCGGGCGCTGTAGGTCAGGCGCTTCTGCGCCGGAGCCAGCCCAGCAGGCCGCGCGCCGGTTCCTCCTGGGGCGTCGGTGTGTCTTGGGGCCGGGCGGAGGGTGTCCGCCGGGCCGTGGGGCGTGGCGCGGGCCGAAGGCTTCGGGCGTCCTCCAGGACCCGGGTCAGCTCGGTCCGCAGCCACTCGATCTCGTCGGGGTGGTCCGCTGTCATGATCTTCTCGATGAGATGCGCGGCAGGCGTGCCCTGTGTGCCGTGGGTGGGCGGTCCCGGCTGGAAACGGAGCAGGTGGGACCGCTCGTAGGGGTCCGGGACGATCTCCGCGATCTGGACGGAGCCGAGGAAGGCGGCGAGGACGCCTGCGCTCTCCCAGGGGTCCTCGGCCAGGCGCAGGAGAAACCCGCGGTGGCGTTGGCGCCAGTTGCGAGCGCGGAGATCCACGCCCTCGTCCAGCATGTCGCGGAGCCCCTCGGGCATGCGCCGTGCCGTCAGCAGCGGGGTGTTCTTCTCGACCGTCGTGAACTGCTCGAGTTCCTCGGCCAGGTACAGCCACACGACGGCCCGGTACCGGTTGAGATAGAAGCGCACCGGCGAGTACAGGCCTAGGCGGGCCAGGCGTGTGAACCTGCCGACGGGGACCTTCATGGCCTTCGCGCCCTCGGTGGTGCCCACGAGGCGCACACGTTGGCGCAGCGAGTCGGGGAAGCCGTCCGTCGCCCGGAGCCGGTCGATCTCGACGCTGGCGACACGTCGCCCCCCGCCTCCCTCGTCGGGGATGGTCCGGATCTGTCCGAGGTGTACGGCGAGGTCGAACTCGCTGCGTTTGAGGCCCAGTTCCCGCGCGGCGCGGCTGGGTGTGCAGGAATGCCGCTGGAGTTGGGTGATCGTGCTGCCCGACATGGTCGCTCTCCCCCGTGGAGTCGATGCTCACGCTGTGTGCGTTCGCCGTGACAGAAACCGTAGCCGGTGGGGGCGAGACGCGTGGCGAGCCTGTGGATAACTCCATGAAGGGCCAAGAACGCGCAGGTCAGACGTCTGTCGCCGGGCTCCGCTCGGGTCGGCGGGCGTCCACGTCGAGGTGCTCGCCGACGCGGTTGACGAGGAGTGTCATCTCGTAGGCGATCTGGCCGATGTCGGCGTCCGAGCCGCTGAGCACGCACAGACAGCTGCCGGTGCCAGCCGCGGTGACGAACAGCACCGCGTCGTCGAACTCGATCATCGTCTGCCGGACCTGGCCCGCACCGAAGTGCCGTCCCGAGCCCTTGGCCAGGCTGTGCAGTCCGGACGAGACGGCGGCGAGATGTTCCGCGTCCTCGCGGCGCAGTCCTGTGCTGGCGCCCGTCACCAGGCCGTCGTTGGACAGCACCAGCGCGTGCCGCACATGGTCGACGCGCTCGGTCAGGTCGTCCAGCAGCCAGCCGAGGCCCTGCTTTTCCGGCATGTGGTCCCGTCTCCCCGTGTGACGTCTCCTCCTGCCCGGAGGATCTCCTCGCAAGCCTTCCCCAGGACCGTCAACGGGGCAAGGAGAATGGGGACATGGCGCAGAAGATGACCGATGAGCAATGGCGGGAGTTCGTCTCGCACGGCACCCGCACCGGCAAGTTGTCGACCGTCCGGGCAGACGGGAGTCCGCATGTGGCGCCGATCTGGTTCGTGCTGGACGGCGACGACGTGGTGTTCAACACCGGGAAGACCACTGTCAAGGGGCGCAATCTGACGCGGGACGGCCGGGTCGCCCTCTGTGTGGACGACGACCGGCCACCCTTCGCCTATGTGGTGCTGCAGGGACAGGCCCGGGTGACGGAGGACCTCGACGAGGTCCGGCACTGGGCCGGCCGGATCGGGGCCCGGTACATGGGCGAGGAACGGGCGGAGGAGTTCGGCGCCCGCAACGGCGTCCCGGGAGAACTCCTCGTCCGTGTGAAGATCGACAAGGTGCTGGCGCAGAAGGCCGTGTCGGAGTGACCTTCCGGTGGGCGCCCTGCTCCCCGAAGTCAGCCCACCGAGTCGAGCAGCCGGGCGGTGTGCATCCGCCCGGCGTACTCCACCAGCCGGATCAGCACCTCCTTGCCCGAGTCGCGGTCCCGTGCGTCACACAGCACCACGGGGGTGCCCTGGTCGAGATCGAGGGCGCGGGAGACGTCGTGGGCGCCGTAGGTCCGGGCACCTGAGAAGCAGTTGACGGCCACGACGAACGGGATGTGCCGGTGCTCGAAGTAGTCCACGGCCGGGAAGCAGTCCTCCAGGCGCCGGGTGTCGGCGAGGACGACGGCACCCAGGGCTCCCTGTGACAGCTCGTCCCACAGAAACCAGAAGCGATCCTGCCCCGGCGTGCCGAAGAGATACAGGGACAGGCCGGAGCGGATGGTGATGCGCCCGAAGTCCATGGCGACCGTCGTGGTGACCTTCTGGTCCACACCGTCGGTGTCGTCCACCAACTGGCCCGCCTCGCTGAGCAGTTCCTCGGTACGCAGCGGCCTGATCTCGCTGACCGCGCCCACCAGGGTGGTCTTGCCCACGCCGAAACCGCCGGCGACCAGTATCTTCAGCGCGAGGGCGGTCGTGTCGCCGTCCTGGGCGTCGGAGTTCTCGGAGACCATCGATCACTTCTCTCGGGAGGGTCGGCGACGAGCGGCGACGTCAATCAGGGGTCGCGAAATCAGCATCATGACAACTGAGGCTCCCCTTCGGGGGATTGGACCGCTTATTGCCCGGTTCTGAACGTTCATCTACAGCGCCCGAAGCCCTTCGATCACCTCGCGCAGAATTCGTTCGTCAGGAAGCTGCGCCGGTGGCACCGGGCGGCTGACGGTGACACAGCCGAGTTCCAGGAGGTCTCCGAGGAGCACCCTGACCACCCCCACGGGAAGGTCGGCGCCCGCGGCGAGTTCGGCCAGCGACTGCGTCTCCGTGCGGCACAGGTCGATCAGTGCCCGGTGTTCCGGCCCGAGCGCGGTGTCCTCGCCGACGCCGGGTGCGCCCACGTCCAGCGTGACGAGGGCGATCAGGTCGAAACGCACTCCGGTGGGGCCGGGTTTCGTGCGTCCGCCCGTCATCGCGTAGGGGCGGACGAGGGGCCCGGCCTCGCCGTCGTACCACTGGCTGCCCTGCTCGTGCGGGACGCCCGCCATGTCCTCGGTCATCCGTACCGACCGCCCTTCCCTCTCATCCGGCGGCGGGCGGCCGCGCGCCCACGCGCGGCGGCGTGTAGAGGTGCTCGCCGACTCGTTTGACCAGCCGTGCCATCTCGTACGCGACCAGACCTATGTCCGCGGTGACGGCGGTGAGGACGGCGAGGCAGGAGCCGTCTCCCGCGGCGGCCACGAACAGGAAGCCGTCGTCCATCTCGACCATGGTCTGGCGCACGCCTCCGGCCCCGAAGTGCCGGCCCGCCCCCTTGGCCAGGCTGTGGAAGCCGGAGGAGACCGCGGCGAGGTGTTCCGCGTCCTCGCGGCGCAGATCCGTCGACGACCCGACAGCGAGGCCGTCGTTGGAGAGCACCACGGCATGCCGCACCTCGCTCACGCGCAGCACCAGGTCGTCCAGCAGCCAGTCGAGTTCCCCGGACCTCTGGGCGGCCCTCATGCTCGGATCCTGGATCATCCTCGGTCTCCTTCGGTGCTGTCTCTGTCCGCTGGGGCATCCGGGGTGGCACCGCGGCCGGGCTGCCTGCCGCCCCCGCGCGCCCAGCCGTCCCGGTATGCCGCCATCCGGTCCCGTACGACCTCGGGCGTACGGTCGTCGTCCCTGCGGGCGGCTGTCGGAGCCGCTTCCTCGGCGCGCTGCTCGCGCAGCTGGGGAGCGAGGTGCGCCTGCCGTACCCGGCGGGGGAGGTCGTCGGCCTCCTCGGGCTCGTCGGGCGGGCGGTGCAAGCGCAAGGCGGTGACCCCGGGGGGCGGTGTGTCCGTCGTTCCCCTGTCGGCCGCGGCGGCCACGGGGGCCACCAGGGCGGGCCGCTCGGCTTGGGCGGAAACGGACTCGTGGTCCCGTTCGGCGGCGGGCACGCGCGCGTACTCGCGTTCTGTGAGCGGTTCCCGGTCCGCGGCCCTGGCGGGGGAACGTTCCGCCGCCTTGATGTGCAGCAGCGCCGTGGGCAGCAGGACCACGGCCGTGGTGCCGCCGTAGGGCGAGGTACGCAGGTGCACCTTGATGCCGTGCCGGGCGGCGAGCCTGCTGACCACGAACAGGCCGAGCCGGTCGCTGTCGAACAGGTCGAGCGCCTCGGACTGCTCGATGCGGCGGTTGGCCTCCGTGAGGGTCTCCTTGCCCATGCCCAGGCCGCGGTCCTCGACCTCTACGGCGTAGCCGTTGCCGACGGGTTCGCCGGTGACGCGCACACGTGTGTGGGGCGGTGAGAACTGGGCGGCGTTCTCGATGATCTCGGCGAGCAGGTGGGTGAGGTCGGCGACCGCTCCGCCGACGACGGACGCGTCGGGCAGCTGACGTACCTCCACGCGCGCGTAGTCCTCGACCTCGGAGACGGCGGCGCGGACCACGTTGGTCAGCGACACCGGCATGCGCCAGGCGCGGCCGGGTGCCGCCCCGGAGAGGATGATCAGGCTCTCCGCGTGGCGGCGCATACGGGTGGTGAGGTGGTCGAGCCGGAAGAGGTCGCTCAGTTCGTTCGGGTCGTCGGAGCGGCGTTCCATGCTGTCGAGCAGGCTCAGCTGACGGTGGACGAGGACCTGGCTGCGGCGGGCGAGGTTGACGAAGACCCCGGAGATGCCGCTGGCGAGTTCGGCGCGCTCCACAGCGGCGCGCAGCGCGGCGCGGTGCACGGTGTTCAGGGCCTCGGCGACCTGACCGGCCTCGTCCTCTGCCGGCGGTCCTGGCGGGGCTTCGGACCGGATGTCGATCTCGTCGCCGGCGCGCAGTCTCTCCATGGCCTCGGGGAGTTTGCGGCGGGCGATCTCAAGTGCGCTGTTGCGCAGGCTCACGAGTTCGATGACGAGGCCGCGTCCGATGCGCACCGAGATGACGAGCGACGCGACGACGGCGATCAGGCCGAGCAGGACCGCGGCACCGGCCGGGGTGAGCAGGCCCCGGGTGAACGGGTCGGCGCGGTCGGCGACGCCGCTTCCGGCGGCCAGTTCGACGGTCCGCATGCCGCTCTGCACACGTGTGTGTGCTGCCTGCCAGGTGGTCTCCGGAGTCGACTCGACGGCACGGACACCGGGGGCGGCGGCGAGCACCCGGTCCTCGGCGGAGGTCACGGTGGCGTAGGCGCCGCTGCCGGCGACCTTCTGCCAGGCGGCACGGTCGGAGCCGCGCAGGTCGGCCACGGCGCCCTCGGTGAGGGCCCGGCGGGTGTCGACGGCCCCGGTGAACAGCCGCAGCCGCTCTCCGGCCAGGGCGCCCGCCAGGCGCGCGCTCGCCAGTACGACGTCCTCCTGGGCCAGGGACTCGCCCGCGCGGGAGAACTCCAGCAGCACGCGCGCGTCGGAGCCGAGCTCGGCGTCCTGGATGCCGGTGAGGGCACCGCCCACCGCGAAGGCACCGGCGATGGTCCTGGTGTAGCGGCCGTACGTCTCGTCCCATCCGGCGCTGCGGTCCAGCACGGCGGCGCGCAGGGGCCGCAGTTGCTCGGCGCCGGTCACGAAGGCTTCGAGTCGCTGGGCGACACCTGCGGGCAGCTCCTCGCTGTCGGCGACGGTGTTGTCGTCTCCGAGCCTCAGCCGCGCCACGGCCTGGTCGGAGCGCTCGGCGAGGGTGCGGAGGTCGTCGCTGCGCGCGGCGGTCGGATCGGTGGCGTAGCGCACCGCGGCGGCACGTTCCGCCTGGAGGGCGGTCACCGCGGCGGCGACGGGAGAGCGGACGGTGTCGTCCACGCGTTGCAACTGCCGCAGCCGGGCGACGTCCTGGGCGGTGCTGACGGTGGCGTACGCCCATAGGGCGAGCAGCGAGACGACGGGCACCATGAGCAGGCAGACGATCTTGGCGCGGACCGTGCGGGGGCGTATCCGCCAGTGTCCCGCGCGCGCGGGAATGTCTTCCGGCACCGGGCCTACGGGGTCGTCCGGGATTTCGTCGGCCGGTGGTCCGGCGTGTGCGCGACGCCCGCGCGCGGGTGTCTGGAGCGGCGACTGGGCGCCGTCTGTGGGGGTCCTACGCGGTGTACGCATGGCCTCCTCGCTCGGGAGTGGTTCGGGGGCGTGTCGTCGGGGCTGTCCAGGGCTCGGCTCCGCCGCCCGGAGGGGACGCTCTCGACCGCCGCTAGGAGGGGACGCTCTCGACCGTCCGCTGGGGCGAGGCGGTGGCCTCGCGCTCTCCTGTCGTGGGCGACAGGGCGACGAAGGCCGAGGTCAGGAACAGGTAGGAGCCGAGGCCGACGGCGAGCGGGAAGATGAACTGCATCGCCGTGGCCCCGGGCAGGACGGCGCCGGAGGGCGAGACCCGCACGCTCACCGCGAACATCCCGGTGTAGTGCATGCTGCTGACCGCGGCCCCCATGATCAGGGAGGCGATGGTGACGGCGACGGGTGACTTGATGTTGAGCGCCGCCCACAGGGCCGCCGTCGCCGCGACAACGGCGATGAGGACGGAGAGTCCGACGAGCACCGGGTCGTAGTCGATGCCGCCGTGCAGCTTTACGGCGGCCATGCCCAGGTAGTGCATGCTCGCCACGCCCAGGCCTGTGGTGAGTCCGCCCAGGAAGAGCGCGCGGACCCGGTCACGGCCGTAGCCGACCGCGAAGACGCCCGCGGAGACGACGACCATCGCGACCATGAGGCTCGCGATGGTCAGTGGTACGTCGTAGCGGATGTCGGTACCGCTGACGCTGAAGCCGAGCATGGCCACGAAGTGCATGGTCCAGATGCCGGTGCCGATGGCCGAGGCCGCGGTGATGAGCCAGTTGCGGCGCGAGCGTCCGGTGGCACCGAGCGCCCGCACGGTGCAGCGCAGGCCGAGCGCGGAGCCGATACAGGCCATGACGTAGGAGAGCGCGGGCGTCAGCCAGCCCAGGGCTGCGTGGTCCAGGTGTCCCATGGCCAAGGGACGCTAGTCGGGGCAGGGGCGCACAAAGAGGGCGCATTTCGAAAGGTGTTGGAATATGACGCAGAGATGCATCTGAACGATCGCGTCACGCTCGAACGTGTGCACACGGGGGTTCATCCGTGTCGGTGAGGGATCATGCGGAACATGAGCGACGACCACACACATGTCCAGGAGTTCTTCTCGGCCCGCGCCGCCGGCTGGGACAGGAAGTTCCCGGACGACGGCCCCGCCTATGCCACCGCCGTCGCAGAACTCGCGCTGCGGGAGGGTGACCGTGTTCTGGACGCGGGCTGCGGGACCGGACGGGCCCTGCCGCCTCTGCGTACGGCCGTGGGGCCCTCGGGAGTGGTCCTCGGGGCCGATCTGACCCCGGCCATGTTGCACGAAGCCGTACGGGCCGGCAGGGACCGGGACGGACAGTTGCTGCTCGCCGACGTGGCCGCGCTGCCGTTGCGCTCCCGGTCGCTGGACGCCGTCTTCGGGGCGGGCCTGATCTCCCATCTGCCCCGACCGGCCGAGAATCTCCGAGAGTTGGCCCGGGTGGTGCGGCCCGGTGGCGTCCTGGTCCTGTTCCACCCGATCGGCAGGGCGGCGCTCGCCGCACGCCACGGCCGGCAGATCACCCCGGAGGACCTGCGCGCGGAGCCCAACCTCCGCCCGCTGCTTGCCGGTTCGGGGTGGCGCATGACGTCGTACGTCGACGAGGACGCCCGGTTCCTGGCCCTGGCCGTCCGCGAAGGCTGACGGCGCTCACTCCGCCCCGGCGACGGCCGCCACGAAGGCGTCCGGGTTGTCGAACATGACATTGCGGGCCGTGGGCGTCAGCCCGGGGGGACGGAAGAGAACGGCCCGGGCCACGGGTGTAGCGAACAGGGCTGTGACAGGCGCCGAAAGCATCAGCACCGAGCGGAAGGCCCGGCCCACGACCGGGTCGCCGGGGGACCGCTCCGCCACCCGGCCCCAGGTACCACGCCGAGCCGTGCGAGCGCCTCGGCCGCGCTGTCACCCGGGACGACGGTCGGTATGCTCGCCGCCATGTCCACGTCTGCCCTCCGCCCATCGCCCCAGGTCACAGTGGCCGCTCTCCCCTCCGTGGGACCGGCTGTGGCCACCCCGGCGCGACCGGATCGACGCGGACGCAGTCCCTGGCGGTGATTGCGGCCTCCCCTCACCGGGCCGACGCCTTCCGAGCGCCCCTCCGATCTCACCACCGCCCTGGCGGCGATCACCTCATGAGCCGTATGACGACGACCGAGAGCAGCGAGAACATCACCGTGACCACGTACGACTACGAGAAGGACGGCGCGGCGATCTACCGTCAGTCCTTCGCCACCATCCGCGCGGAGGCGGACCTCGCGGGTCTGCCCGCCGACGTCAGCCAGGTCGCGGTCCGCATGATCCATGCCTGCGGGATGGTCGACCTCGTGCGGGACCTCGTCCACACGCCCGCCGTGGTGGCTCGCGCCCGCGAGGCCCTGCGTACCGGAGCGCCGATCTTCACCGACGTGCGGATGGTGGCCAGCGGTGTGACCCGCAAGCGCCTGCCCGCCGACAACGACGTGCTCTGCACGCTCTCCGACCCGGCCGTCCCCGAGCTGGCCGCGAGGATGGGCACCACGCGCAGCGCTGCCGCCCTGGAGTTGTGGCGGGACCGGCTGGGAGGCTCGGTCGTCGCCATCGGCAATGCGCCCACCGCGCTCTTCCGCCTCCTGGAGATGATCGAGGAGGGCGTGCCCCGCCCGGCCGCCGTCATAGGCGTCCCGGTCGGTTTTGTCGGCGCCGCCGAGTCCAAGGACGCCCTGGCCGCGAACCGGTCCGGACTGGAGTACCTGATCGTCCGCGGCCGTCGCGGGGGCAGTGCCATGGCCGCCGCGGCGCTCAACGCGATCGCGAGCGAGGAAGAGTGACTGACCAGCTCCACGGTGACAGGACCCGGTCCCTCTGGCCAGTCCCCGGTGACAGGCCTGTTCCTGATGACGGGCCTGTTCCTGATGACCACATGGGCCGTCGAGGTCATCGCTGAGCGAGCTACGACACCGGGGCCGTCCCCGGTGTCACCTCCAGGGCACCCTGTGCGGCGGGAGCGGCTCCCCGCGCCAGGCCCGCCGTCCACTTCTCCTCGATCCGGCCGACCTTCCACACCAGCAGGGCCACGGCCCAGGTGGCGAAGAACAGGCCGACGATGACGTAGCCGATGATGTTCAGGTCCAGGCCGGAGACCCAGTCCCAGAAGGCGCCGTGCAGCCCCGCCTTGTCCGCGATCAGGCCCAGCAGTTCCACCGTGCCGATGATGAGCGCGACGGCGACGGACAGGCCGGTGATGGTGAGGTTGTAGTAGACCTTGCGGACCGGCTTGGAGAAAGCCCAGCCGTAGGCGAAGTTCATGAACGAGCCGTCGATGGTGTCCAGCAGCGACATGCCCGCCGCGAAGAGGACAGGTAGGCAGAGGATCGCGTACCAGGGCAGGCCCGAGGCGGCGCCCGATCCCGCGAGGACGAGCAACGCGATCTCGGTCGCCGTGTCGAAGCCCAGGCCGAACAGCAGACCCAGCGGATACATCTGCCACGGCTTGGTGATCGACTTCATGACGCGGCCGAGAAGCCGGTTCATGAAGCCGCGTTTGTTGAGCTGTTCCTCCAGGGCGGCCTCGTCGAAGTGGCCGCTGCGCATCTGTCGGAAGACCTTCCAGATGCCCACCGTGATCACCAGGTTGATGATCGCGATGACGTAGAGGAAGGTCCCGGAGACGGTCGTACCGATCCAGCCGGTGACGCTGTGCAGCGTGGAGTCGTCGTTCTCGACCGGTCCGGCCAGCGCCTTGATGCCGAGGGAGAGCAGGAAGGCGAGCGCGAAGACGATGGACGAGTGGCCGAGGGAGAACCATAAGCCCACCGACAGCGGCCGTTGCCCCTCGCTCATCAGCTTCCGGGTGGTGTTGTCGATGGCCGCGATGTGGTCCGCGTCGAAGGCGTGGCGCATGCCGAGGGTGTAGGCGGTGACGCCGATGCCGACGCCGAAGGACTTGGTGCCCAGGCTGTGGTGCTCAGGGGCGACGATCGCCACCAGCGTGAACCAGCCGATGATGTGCAGGGCCAGGATGAACGCGGCCATCCCACCGGCACTCGCCCACTCCTTGCGGGTCATCGAAATGCGTATGCGGTGCCGGTTCAGCGGTTCGTTCGTTTCAGCCACACGTTCCAGGCTGCTGCACATGAGTTGCAGGTAATGAATAGATGCGGCAAAACTCAGGTCAGGTTTCGGCAGGCGTCCGGAAGACCGGTCTGCTCGGCGATCCAGCCGACGGCCTGCTCGGGCCCGGTCACGACCGGCACCCCCTCGGGCACCGGAGGCCGGCGCACCACGACCACCGGCAGCCCGGCCTCGCGGGCGGCCGTCAGTTTCGGCACGGTGGCCGCTCCCCCGCTGTCCTTCGTCACGACGACGTCGATGCGGTGGCGGCTCAGCACCTCGCGCTCCCCGTCGAGGGTGAACGGACCGCGGTCGAGCAGCACCTCCATGCGGGGCGGATGCGGGGGCTCTGGCGCGTCGACGGACCGAACGAGGAACCAGAGGTCCTCCAGGGCGGCGAAGGCCGCCAGCCCCATGCGTCCGGTGGTCAGGAACACCCGTCGGCCGAGCGTCGGCAGCACTTCCGCGGCGCCCTCCAGCGAGCGGACCTCGTGCCAGTCGTCCCCGGCCACGGGGACCCAGCCGGGACGGCGGAGTGCGAGCAGGGCAACATGGGTGGCGGCGGCGGCCTTCGCCGCGTTGAAACTGATCCGTCCGGCGAAAGGGTGCGTGGCGTCGATGAGCGCGTCCACCTCGTGCTCACGCAGCCACCCGGCGAGCCCCTCGACCCCGCCGAAACCGCCCACGCGCACCTCGCCGGGCGGCAGCCGGGGCGCGGCCACCCGTCCGGCCAGGGAGGTCGTCACCCTGAGGCCGGTCCCGGCCGTCAGGAGTTCGGCGAGGCGGCGGGCCTCCATGGTCCCGCCCAGGATCAGTACGTGCACGAGGTTCCCTTCATGAATGAGCCCCAGGGTGGTCGCGGCGCCCAACTCAAGCACACCGGTCTACGGCCCGGCTGGACCACCGGCGCCTGCGCGACCGCGGCGACGACGGCGGCGTACACCGCGCTACTGACCGGGGAGTTTCCCGACCCGGTGACGATCACACTGCCCAAGGGGCAGACGCCGTCCTTCGCCCTGGCAGCCGAGGAGCTGAGCGCCGGATCGGCCATGGCGGGGATCGTGAAGGACGCGGGCGACGATCCGGACGTCACCCACGGTGCTCTGATCCGCGTGTCCGTACGCCCACTGCCGGCCGGAGCCGGGGTCGTCTTCAAGGCGGGCCCGGGCGTCGGTACGGTCACCCGCCCCGGCCTGCCCCTCCCCGTCGGCGAACCCGCTGTCAACCCCGTCCCGCGCCAGATGATGCGTGACCACGTCGCCGAGGTCGCACGGCGGTACCGCGGCACCGGCGACGTCGAGATCACCGTCTCCGTCGACCACGGCGAGGAGATCGCCCGCTCCACCTGGAACCCGCGCCTCGGCATCCTCGGCGGACTGTCCATCCTGGGCACGACGGGGATCGTGGTGCCGTACTCGTGTTCGGCGTGGATCGACTCCATCCGGCGGGGTGTCGACGTGGCGCGGGCGGCCGGGCGCACGCATGTGGCGGGCTGCACCGGCTCGACCTCGGAGAAGACGGTCGTCGGCGTGTACGGCCTGCCCGAGGACGCGCTCCTCGACATGGGCGACTTCGCGGGCGCGGTCCTCAAGTACGTCCGCCGCCATCCCGTCGACCGCCTCACGATCTGCGGCGGCTTCGCCAAGCTGTCCAAACTGGCGGCGGGCCACCTGGACCTGCACTCCGGCCGCTCGCAGGTCGACAAGGGGCTCCTCGCCCGGCTGGCCCGGCGGGGCGGCGCGGACGAGGTCCTGGCCGCCGAGGTGGCGGGCGCCAACACGGGTCTCGCCGCGCTCCAGTCGTGTGCGGCGGCCGGGGTTCCGCTTGGCGACCTGGTGGCGGTCGCCGCCCGCGACGAGGCCCTGGCCGTACTGCGTGGCGCACCCGTCGCGGTCGACGTGATCTGCATCGACCGGGCGGGCACGATCGTGGGGCGGAGCGGGGTGGCGTAGGCGGGGGCCGGGACGGGCGGTCCACCCGCTCGCCACGCGGCGTCCGTCGTACGTTCCTCTCCGCCGCCTCGGGCACACAGCGAGGGGCGTCCTGCTCGTGACGCCGGGCGCCCTGACCCTCGTACTGGGAGGGTCGTATGCAAGGGTCTGGCCCCGCTGCGGACCACTGTCCAACCGCCGGCTCAAGACCTCGACGATCAGTTGCACGGGACGTGTCGTTCGGGGCGCTGGACGGGCTTCACCGCACCGTCCCCCTTCTGCCGCCAGGGCTCCAACTCTACGTTGAAGGGCAGAGGATGAACGTTCGGCAGGACCACGTCACTGAGGGGGAAGGTGGTCGCCATGTGGGGCAGGATCCGAAAGTCCGGCGCAAGAGTCGTCAATGCGCTGCGGATCGAGGAGGACGCCGGCCGGGAGGCCCGCACGCACAATCTGTTCGAGGCCGCCGCCGCGTATGTCTCGGCCTGCGCGGAGGACGACCAGGACCGGATCGAAGAGGCTTCGGGGTGGGTCTCGCCGGAGGCACTGTCGTTCGGGGTCAACGAGCTCGCGTGCCGGGCTGTCATCGCCCTCGCGCGGGAGCGCGACGAGTCGCCGCGTACGGTGGCACGTGCGCTCCTCGGACTGCCGACGGCCTGACCGGTCGGCAAATCATGGTCGATTCGCCCCGTCCAGCCGGAAAACTGCAGCTCCGGGTGTGCTTGGGAGTCGTGACAAGCGCCTTCCTCGCGCACTAGGGTGCGCGCCGTTGGACGAACCGATGGGGAGGCTGGGATGGCCGGGACGGACGAGGACGCCGTCGCCGCCGAGGACGACGCGCTCTATGTGCTGACGGCGGTGCTGCTGACGCCGGCGAAGTTCCCGAGCGTGCTGGGCGACGACTATCCGGAGGCCTGCGCGGCGCTCGGTCTGGCACCGTTGGCCGACGGGTACGGCCTGGTGATCGGCCAGGACGGCAGCGGCGCCCGGTGGACGGTCGTCATCGACGACGTCTCACTGGTCGCCGTCGCCATCGCGTCCTGGGACTGCGGCATGGAGTACGACCTGTCGCCCGACGAGCGCACGGTCGTGGCCGCGCTGCCCGGCTGGCCCCTCGCGGTCGCCGTCGCCGCGCCCGGTGTGCCGGCGCCGCACGACCCCGACCCGGAGGCCGGCGACGGGCCCGCGCTGACGCCGCCGGACACCTCCAGGTGGGGATCGGCTCAACGGCGTCTGGGTGCCGACGAAATCGCGCTCCAGTGGGCTATGTGGCGGGAGCAGATCGACGACGCGGAGTTCCCGAGCCCGAACGGCGGGTCCGGCGGCAACGACGGGGCAGCGGCAGACCGGGCCGGCGACGGCGATGGCGGCGATGCCTTGAGCGGCCGGGCCCCGGGTAACAAGCCCTCGGGCGCGCAGGCCCCGGGAGACGCGGCGCCCGGGGACAACGACGCGGGCAACGAGCCCTCCGGGGACAAGGTCGCGGGCAGCGCCCAGAAGGAGGCGCCGAAGGGCCACACCGGCATTCGGCGCGTCCTCGCTGAGGCCCGCGCCTATGTGGAGACGCCGCCGCCCCTCGGTCGGGTCCGGTCGTCCTTCGCGCCGGGCGACGCACGGACCCTGCGCGCCGACGGTCCCGGTTGGTCGCTGGTGGCCAGGACCGACGACATCGCGTTCGTGCTTCTCGACGACGAGCCGGGGGAGGTCCTGCCGGTGGGCCGGGGTCCGGAGCTTCCGGGGCTTCTGGAAGCGCTCGACAAGATGGCCGTACGTCCCAGCTGAGCCCTCGCGCCGCACCGGCCGGGCCTCGTGTGCTCCCGGCCGGTGCGATGGTGTCAGCGGCCGAGTTCCTTGCGGGTGGCCCGACGCAGCCTGCGCCGCTGCGAGGGGTCCAGGGTGAGGTATGCGGCAGCCGGGACTCCCAGGACGATCAGGAGGGCGGCCCACCAGGGCAGCCAGATCCACAGGAGCAGCCCGACCGCCACACCCCCTGCGGCGATCTTCGCGTTCTTCGACATGTGCGTCGCCTCCTTCGCGGCGGTTGCCGCTCTCTGTCCAGACAAACGGGTCCGCGCCCCCGGCAGTTCCGAACCGCGACCCTGAGACATCCCTGAGACTGCGCCCTGAGACGTCCCGGATGCCCTACGCCTGGTGGTCCGCCCGGAGTGGTTCGCCCACCTCGTGCATATGGCTCAGTGCCTGCCGATAGGAGTCGACGAGTCCGGTCTCCGTATAGGGGGTACCCAGATCCCGGCAGTGGGCGCGCACCAGCGGCCGGGCGAGGCGCAGATGGGGCCGGGGCATGCTGGGGAACAGGTGGTGTTCGATCTGGTAGTTGAGACCGCCGAGGAACCAGTCGGTGAAGGCGCCGCCATGGATGTTGCGGGAGGTGAGCACCTGGCGGCGCAGATGGCCCCAGGGCTCGCCGTCCGGGTCCGGCATCTCCATGCCCTTGTGGTTGGGGGCGAACGACATTCCGAGGTGCAGGCCGAACAGCGCCTGGTGGATCGCCGCGAAGGCCAGTGCCTTGCCGGGGGACATGGTGGTCAGCAGCAGCGTGGCGTAGGCGACGACATGGCTCACCAGGAGAGTGCCCTCCACGGCGCGCTCCCCCGGCGTCTGCCGGCGCAGGTCGCGGAAGCCCTGGACCTTGAGGGCGACGCCTTCGAGGAGGGTGAGCGGGAAGAACAGCCAGGCCTGGTGGCGGGTGAGCCAACGCCGGAAGCCGGTGCGGCCCTTCGCCTGTTCGCCGGTGAAGACGAGGACGTCGGCGACGACGTCGGGGTCCTTGGCGATGTGGTTGGGGTTGGCGTGGTGGCGGTTGTGCTTGTGATTCCACCAGGAGTAGCTCATCCCCAGCAACAGGTTGGCGTGGACGAGGCCGATGACGCGGCCGGTCGCCTTGTCGCCGGTGATCTGGGCGTGGCCTGCGTCGTGGCCTATGAAGGCTGTGCGGGCGGAGAACACGGCGAGCAAGGGGGCCAGCAGCAGGGTCCGCCAGGAGTCGCCACACAGGGCGACGGCCGTGACGAGGCCCGCGAGGGCGAGCGCGTTCAGGGTGATGGCCCGGGCGTACCACCCGTGACGGCGGTCCAGGAGGCCCTGCCGCTTCACCGCGCGCAGGAGGGGGGCGAACTCGCTTCCGCCGGGCGGGGAGCCGAAGGAATCACGCGGGTGAACCACGACGGTCGCGGTGGGCTGAGGCATGTCCGGACTCCGGCTCTCTCAGGAAAACTTGCTGACCTGAGGAAACGTACGAACTGGTGACGTGTCGCGACCATGCGGCAACCCCCCGTGTCTATCCGGGGGCCGGCACCTGGCGCACAGGGGGGTTGGCAACACCCCCCGCACAGATGCGACTCAGGACATGGTCCGGCAGGCCCGAGGAGTGTTGTACCCTCGACCACCCCGACCGAGTAGTCAAGTTTGAGGAGTACCGCGATCTCTGTCCAGAGGTGCCCCGCGGCAACACCGTCCGAGATCTCCGAACTGGCCTCCTGCCGAGCCGTGTTCATGCCCGGCGACCCGGCCCGCGCGGGCAGCGTGGCCTTCTGGATGTCCGACGGCGCCCTTCCTCCCGCTGTCGCGGCCGGGACGGTCGAGGACCTGACGCTCGCGGTACCCGCTGCCGACGGTGTGGAGTTGGTGAGCCTGCCCGCCGTGCTGCTGCCGGTCCGCGCCGCCCTGCCGGTCCTCACGCGTGCGCCTACCTCCTCGCAAGGCCACCGGGCCACGGTGTTCTGGGGTGCCGCGGCCGTGCTGGCCCTGCAGTGCGTGGCACGCGGTCTGCTGCTGCCCGGTCTGTCCCCCACGGATCATGACGCCTGGCGGATGGGACCACTGGGCACGGCGGACGTCGAGCGCGTCCGCCGGCTCGCCGCCGCGATGCCGCCCGAGGCCCACGCCGTCCCGCTGGACACCACCGAGCCGCTCCGGCTGCCCGACCCCGAACAGCTGCTGCTCGCCTTCCTGGACGCGGTCGCCGACACCCTGCCCCGCTCCCCCGCGGCGCCCCTCGTGACGGGTGGCCCCGCCTACGCCGCCCGGGAACCACAGCACATGCCCGAACAGCGCGCGTGGGCGGCGGATGTCGCCGCGGGCCACGACGCGGGCGTACGTGTCTCGTTGCGGATCGAGGTGGACGGCCTGGCCGTTGACGAGGTGGCATCGTTCCGGGCCGTTCCCCAGGTGCACAGCGTGAGTGATCCGACGCTGGTCGCGGACGCCGCCGACATCTGGGCGGGTGCCGCGGCCCTCGGCCCGCACGCGCGGATGGACTCCCTGCTCGCGCTCCGCAGGGCCGCACGCGCGTGGCCCCCGCTCGCACCGCTGCTCTCGGTGGCCGTGCCGGATGCGATCGAACTCGCCGACGAGGAGATCACCGATCTGCTCGGAGCGGGCTCGCGGAGTCTCTCCGAGCTGGGCGTCGAAGTGCACTGGCCGAAGGAACTGGCCAGAAAGCTGACCACGCGCGCGACTGTCGGCCCGCCCGACGGCGACGACCGGGTCGCCTCGGACTCTCCGTCCTTCCTGTCCGCCGACGCACTGCTCGCGTTCGACTGGGGGTTCGCCCTGGGCGACCAGCAGCTCACACGGGAGGAGCTGGACCGGCTCGCCGAGGCCAACCGCCCGGTCGTGCGGCTGCGCGACCAGTGGGTACTGGTCGATCCGCACGAGGTCCGCAGAGCCCGGACCAGACAGGACCACAAGGTGACACCCGTCGACGCGCTCAGCGCCGCTCTGACGGGCTCCGCCGAGGTCGACGGCCGCAGGGTCGACGTACAGCCGACCGGATGGCTGGCGGCCCTGCGGGACCGGCTCATGGATCCGGAGGCCCAGGAGCCGGTCCCGCAACCGGCCGCACTCGCTGCCACCCTGCGGGACTACCAGCGCCGGGGTCTGAACTGGCTGGCCCGAATGACGTCCTCGGGACTCGGCTGCTGTCTGGCCGACGACATGGGTCTCGGCAAGACGATCACCCTGATCGCGCTGCATCTGCACCGGCAGACCGAAACGGCCACCGACGGCCCCACTCTCGTGGTGTGTCCCACCTCCCTCATGGGCAACTGGCAGCGCGAGATCGAGAGGTTCGCGCCGGGCACGCCCGTGCGCCGCTTCCACGGTCCGCGGCGCGAGCTCGACGCCCTGGCCGACGGGGAGTTCGTGCTGACCACGTACGGCACGATGCGTCTGGACGCGCCCCGGCTGGCCGACGTGCCCTGGGGGATGGTCGTGGCGGACGAGGCGCAGCATGTGAAGAACCCGTACTCGACGACCGCCCGCGAGCTGCGCTCGATCGGGGCACGCGCACGCGTGGCGCTCACCGGGACCCCGGTCGAGAACAACCTGTCGGAACTGTGGGCCATCCTCGACTGGACGACTCCCGGCCTGCTGGGCCGGCTCGGCACCTTCCGCGCCCGGTACGCGCAGGCCGTCGAGAGCGGCCAGGACCCGGCCGCCGCGGAGCGCCTCGCCCGGCTGGTCCGCCCGTTCCTGCTGCGGCGCCGCAAGTCGGATCCGGGAATCGCCCCCGAGTTGCCGCCGAAGACGGAGACGGACCGTGCCGTGTCGCTCACCCCGGAGCAGGCCGGTCTGTACGAGGCCGTGGTGCGCGAGACGCTCGCTGAGATCTCCGGGGCGGACAGCATGGCGCGGCGCGGACTGATCGTGAAGCTGCTGACGGGGCTGAAGCAGATCTGCAACCACCCGGCGCAGTTCCTCAAGGAGGAGCGGCCGAAAATCGCCGGTCGCTCCGGCAAGCTGGAGCTGCTGGACGAACTCCTCGACACCATCCTCGCCGAGGGTGCGAGTGTCCTGGTCTTCACGCAGTACGTGCGCATGGCCCGTCTTGTCGAGCGCCATCTGACGGGGCGCGGCCTGCCTTCGCAGTTCCTGCACGGCGGGACACCGGTCGCCGCACGCGAGGCCATGGTGCGCCGGTTCCAGGAGGGCGAGGTCCCGGTCTTCCTGCTGTCGTTGAAGGCGGCGGGCACCGGTCTGAACCTGACCCGGGCCGAGCACGTCGTGCACTACGACCGCTGGTGGAACCCGGCCGTCGAGGCGCAGGCCACCGACCGCGCGTACCGCATCGGCCAGACCCGCCCCGTGCAGGTGCACCGGCTGATCGCCGAGGGGACCATCGAGGACCGTATCTCCGACATGCTGGCCCGCAAGCGGGAGTTGGCCGACGCGGTGCTCGGTGCCGGCGAGGCGGCACTGACCGAGCTGACGGACGCGGAGCTGGCCGATCTGGTGGAACTGCGAGGGGGCGCGCGATGACGGGACACGACACAGGAAGCGAGCGCACGTTCGCGGCGCTGCCGCCCGCGCACGGGCGGGGTTTCGCACAGACGTGGTGGGGCCTGGCCTGGCTGCGGGCGCTGGAGGACGCCGCGATGGACTCGGGGCAGGTCAAGACGGGCCGCGGGCTCGCCCGCGCGGGTGCGGTGGGCGCGGTGTCGGTACGTCCGGGGCGTATCACGGCCGTCGTCCAGGACCGTGACCGCACCACGCACCGGGCGGATGTCCTGCTGTCCGAGCTGTCGGCCGAACAGTGGGACCGCTTCGTTGACATGGCCGTCGAACAGGCCGGTCACGTCGCCGCACTGCTGGACCGCGAGATGCCGCCGCACCTGGTGGAGGACGCGGCGCACGCCGGCATCGAACTGCTGCCGGGCCTGGGCGATCTGGAACCGGAGTGCGACTGCGGGACCTGGGACCACTGCGGTCACACGGCGGCCCTGTGCTACCAGGTGGCCCGGCTGCTGGACCAGGATCCCTTCGTGCTGCTGCTCATGCGCGGCCGTGGCGAGCAGGCCCTTCTGGACGACCTCCAGGCCCGCGGCGCCGCGCCCGCGGAGGAGCCTTCAGCGTCCGGGAGGACGGACGGGGTGGACGCCGCCGAGGCGTACGCGGCAGGCGGCATCCTGCCGCCCCTGCCTTCATCGCCGGAACTGCCCGAGGGTCCCGGCCTGCCGCCCTCGCTGGACACCGAGGCCCCGCCGGGACCCGGAGTCGACCCGCTCGCCGTCCGACATCTGGCCGCCCGGACCGCCGTAGAGGCCCATCGACTGCTCGTGGAGTCCCTGCGGCAGGCCACCGAACAGCCCTCTCCGATCGCCGAATTGACGGTCCCCCAGGACGCGGCGCGGCTGGCTGTGGCGGCGCCCGGCCAGGCGGTGACGGAACGCCTCGCCGCCGGGTCGGGACGCGACCTCGACTCGCTGGCGCACGCCACGCGTGCGTGGGGCCTCGGAGGCGCGGCGGCGCTGTCCGTGCTGGAGGAGGAGTGGGTGCCCTCGGGCGACACACTCGCACGCGCGCGTGCCGCGCTGGACTCGGCCTGGGACGAGGACGAGCGGCCGTCCCTCAGGGCAACGGGCAACCGGTGGACGGTCGTCGATGGGCCCGCCCAGATACGCCTGGGCCGGGACGGGCGCTGGTGGCCGTACCGGAACGAGCGGGGGCACTGGGTGCCCGCGGGCCCGCCCGTCCTGGATCCGGCGACGGCTCTGGCCTCACCGGAGGTCGTCTCAGCCGAACCTCAGGGGTAGTTCGGCCAGTCCTCGGAGCAGTGTGCTGCTGCGCCAGGTCAGCGTGTCGGAATCGGTGGCGAAGGCGAGCGCGGGCCGGTGGCGCAGCAGCAGACGCAGGGCGACGGCCGTCTCCGCGCGGGCCAGCGGGGCCCCCAGGCAGTGGTGCGGGCCGTGGCCGAATCCCAGGTGCCCGCGCGTGGGGCGCAGCAGGTCGAAGCGGTCGGGGTCGGGAAAGCGCAGCGGATCGCGGGAGGCGGCGAGGGAGACCAGAACGGAGTCGCCCCCTCGATCCGGGTATCGCCGAGGTCGAGCGGTTCGGCCGCGAAACGGAACGCCGTGGCGTGGACGGGTGAGTTGTAGCGCAGGGACTCCTCGACTGCGGCGTCGGTCAGGCCCGGTCGGGCGCGGAGCAGGGCGAGTTGGTCCGGGTGTGCCAGCAGCGCGTGGACGGTTCCCGAGATCAGGTCGAAGGTCGTCTCATGGCCCGCGACGAGGATCAGGAAGGCCATACCGAGCAGTTCCTCGGAGCTGAGGTCGCCGGCCGCCGCGAGGTCGCCGAGCACGGCCCGCGGTTCGCGTCCTGGGGCGACCAGCTCGGCGAGGTACCCGGTCAGTGAGGCCGCGGCGGCGGTCGCGGCCTCGGGCGAGGCTCCTCGACGGTCTACGCGCCTCGCCCTCCGCTCCACCCCTCCCCTGCCCCGCGCTCACAGCGGACCAACTCGGCGATGTCCTCCAGGGATTGGGACCGCACCGGGCACCCCGCGACTACCCCGGATGAACGGGCGCCTCACGGGGCGGCACGCGTGCGTGCCGCGATGTCGGTCCGACGCGCGGCCGACTCCTTGCGTTCACCCGTCGGTCGTACGGCGTTCCGGACGGGGCCCAAATCTGGCCGCTGTCACCGAACTTGGTCACCAGGAGGCCCCATGTCCCCGCGCGCCGACGGCCGACGCACCGCCAGACGCACCGCCGCGGCAGGCGTACCCCTCGCGCTGGTCGCCGCCCTGATCGCGGCGGGCCCTGCCGTGGGCGCTTCCGACGGCAAGGCCCGCGTCGTGCGGACGGCGACGCTCGGCGACATCCCGCTCGGGGCGTTCAGCAACAAGCTGCTGCCGGGCACGGTGGCCGACGACCGCGGGGTGGACCTCGGCGGCATCGGCAGTGACATCTACCCGGCGGGCCGCAAGGGCGAGTTCTGGACCGTCACCGACCGTGGCCCCAACGGCCAGATCAAGGTGGGCGGTACGAAGCGCCGTACGTTCCCGGTGCCGGGCTTCGACCCGGCGATCGTGAAGATCCGCGTCACCGGGGACACCGTTAAGGTGCTGGACGCGATCCCGATCACCACCTCCTCCGGGAAGGCCGTCACGGGGCTGTCCAACCAGCAGGGGCGCGACGAGGCGCCGTACGACTACAACGCGCTCACGGCTCTGTCGTACAACCCGAACGGCCTGGACACCGAGGGCATCGTGCGGGCCTCGGACGGGACCTTCTGGCTCATCGACGAGTACGGGCCGAGCCTTGTCCACGTCTCCGCGCGCGGGAGGGTCCTCACACGCTACGTCCCCAAGGGGCTCGACCTCACCGGTGCCGGCTACCCGGTGGTGGAGGCGCTCCCCGCCGTCCTGCTGCACCGGAAGATCAACCGGGGCTTCGAGGGGCTCGCCCAACTGCCGGGCGGTGACCTGGTGCTGGCGGTGCAGAGTCCGCTGTCGCTGCCGGACGCGGACGCCGGAGAGGCCTCCCGGACCACCCGGCTGCTGCGTTTCTCGCCGAAGAAGAAGGCGGTCACCGCCGAGTACGCGTACCGCTTCGACCCGGTGAACGTGGTGGACCCGAGCGAGGACGACACCTCCGAGCTCAAGATCTCCTCGGTGGTCGCGGTGGGTGGTGACCGGCTACTGGTCGAGGAGCGCACCGACAAGGCCGCGCGGCTGCAACTGGTGCGTCTGGAGCGGTCCTCGAACATCCTCGGCAGCGCCTGGGACGACGACACGACGTCTCCGTCCCTGGAGCAGCTCGACGACCCGGCCGCCTCGGGCGTGCCCGTGCTCGCCAAGAAGCTGGTCGTCGACCTGGGTACCGTCGCCGGAGTGCCCGGGAAGATCGAGGGCGTCGCGCGCGTGGACCACGACACGCTCGCCCTGATCAACGACAACGACTTCGGGATGACGGACGGTACCGGGGCCTTCGACGCCAACGGCCGGCTGGTGGACAGCGGAGTGGAGACGACGGTGACGTACGTCAGGCTGCCGCACGGCCTCTGAAGGCTGCCGCACGGCCTCTGAGGCCCGCGTCAGCCGATCAGGGACGGCAGCAGCGATTCCAGGTCGCTCGGGAACTCGCTGGGTATGTCGGTCGGGAACTGCGACGGGAGCTCGCTGGGCAACTCGCTGGGAAGCCGCGTGGGCAGGCTGAACGACGGCTTGGGGGATCCGCTCGTGCTGGTCTCCGGGGCCGGGCTCTTGTCCGGCGAGTCGTCGTTCCCCGAGGCCATGAAGACCACGACGAGGGCGACGGCCAGGGCCGCCGCGATCACGGCGAGCACGGCGAACAGCGGGCTCCGGCGCCTTCTCGGGCCGCTCGGGCCGGGGTCGCCGACCGGACCCATCGGCTGGGTCGACGGCAGACCGCCGTACTGGTTCGGGCCGTTGTGCCCGAAGTCGTCGGGAGGTGGTCCGAAGCCACCGCCCGGAGGCGGTGTGTCACCCGGCGGTCCGGGCGGCTGGGGCGGTACCGGCGGCATGGCCATACCGTCCAGAGTCGCCTCGAACCGGTCATGGGGCGACCCCCGCGCGGAAGTTGATACGGCCTCATGCCGTGGATCGCATGATTCCGGAACATTCCACGCGGGGGTTGCCGCCGAACCGCACGCGCGTGCCCTGACCTGTGAAACGCACGCGCGTGTGGGCTTCGTTCAGCCGCGCGCGCCCAGCAGGTGGTCCATGGCGAGCTGGTCGAGCTGCTCGAAAGCCATCCCGCGCGCGGCGGCCGCCTCCACGTCGAAGTCCTCGAAGGCGCTGCGGTCCGCGAGCAGCGACTTCAGGCCGTCGGCCGCTGTCTGCTGTGCCAGCTCGTCCAGACGCGAGGCCCGCAGCGCGTCCTGGACCTGCGGGTCGGCGCGGAAGGCGGCCGCACGCTCCTTGAGGATGAGGTAGTTGCGCATGCAGCCCGCGGCCGACGCCCAGACGCCGTCGAAGTCCTCGGTCCGCGGCGGCTTGAAGTCGAAGTGCTTCGGTCCGGCGTAACCGGCGCTCTCCAGGAGGTCGACGAGCCAGAAGGCGGCCCGCAGATCACCAGCGCCGAAGCGGAGGTCCTGGTCGTACTTGATGCCGGACTGACCGTTGAGGTCGATGTGGAAGAGCTTGCCCGCCCACAGGGCCTGCGCGATGCCGTGGGGGAAGTTCAGCCCGGCCATCTGCTCGTGGCCGACCTCGGGGTTCACGCCGTACAGCTCGGGGCGCTCCAGGCGCTCGATGAACGCGAGCGCGTGGCCGACGGTGGGCAGCAGGATGTCGCCGCGCGGCTCGTTCGGCTTGGGCTCGATGGCGAACTTCAGGCCGTAGCCCTGCTCGGTGACGTACTCACCGAGGAGGTCGAAGGCCTCCTTCATGCGGTCCAGCGCGACGCGTACGTCCTTGGCACCGCCGGACTCGGCGCCCTCGCGGCCGCCCCAGGCGACGTAGGTCTCGGCGCCGAGCTCGACCGCCAGGTCGATGTTGCGGATGGTCTTGCGCAGCGCGTAACGGCGCACGTCGCGGTCGTTGGCGGTGAACGCGCCGTCCTTGAAGACCGGGTGTGTGAAGAGGTTGGTGGTCGCCATCGGCACCTTCATGCCGGTCGCGTCCAGGGCCTCGCGGAAGCGCTTGATGTGCCCCTCGCGCTCGCTGTCCGAGGACCCGAAGGGGATCAGGTCGTCATCGTGGAAGGTCACGCCGTGGGCGCCGAGCTCGGCCAGGCGCTGCACCGTCTCGACGGGGTCGAGGGCACGGCGGGTGGCGTCGCCGAAGGGGTCCCTTCCCTGCCAGCCGACAGTCCACAGGCCGAAGGTGAACCTGTCCTCGGGGGTGGGCTGGTAGTTCATGACGCGGCTCCTCGCTGCTCCGGACTATTTCGTCATGGCGGTTTACAAATTAGTATGCGCACACGTCTCTGGGAAGAGACAAGGTGTCTCCGGGTGGAGACACGAGCCACATCAAAAGGGAGAGCCCGATGTCAGCAGCCGAGGGTCCGCTCGTCGTCGGCGTGGACACGTCCACCCAGTCCACCAAGGCACTGGTGGTCGACGCAGCCACCGGCCAGGTCGTCGCACGTGGCCAGGCACCGCACACCGTGTCCTCCGGAGCCGGCCGGGAGAGCGACCCGCGCCAGTGGTGGGACGCGCTGTCCGAGGCACTGCGCCAGTGCGGGGACGCGGCCCGCGAGGCGGCGGCGGTGTCGATCGGCGGCCAGCAGCACGGTCTGGTCACCCTGGACGGGCGGGGCGAGCCGGTGCGCCCGGCGATGCTGTGGAACGACGTGCGCTCGGCACCGCAGGCCCAGCGGCTGATCGACGAACTGGGCGGCCCGAAGGCCTGGGCGGAGCGGACCGGTAGCGTGCCGGGCGCCTCTTTCACGGTCACGAAGTGGGCCTGGCTCGCCGAGCACGAGCCGGAGGCGCTGCGCGCCACGAAGGCCGTGCGCCTGCCCCACGACTACCTCACCGAGCGTCTCACCGGCCAGGGCACCACCGACCGCGGCGACGCCTCCGGCACCGGCTGGTGGGCATCGGCGACGGAGTCGTACGACAGCGAGGTCCTCGCGCATGTGGGGCTCGACCCCGCGCTGCTCCCCCGCGTGGTCCGGCCCGGCGAGGTAGCCGGGACCGTGCGCGACGGCCATGACCTGCCGTTCTCCAAGGGCACTCTGGTCGCCCCCGGCACTGGCGACAACGCGGCCGCCGCGCTGGGCCTCGGACTGCGTCCCGGGACGCCGGTGATGAGCCTGGGCACCTCGGGCACGGTGTACGCCGTCTCGAAGCACCGCCCCGCCGACCCGACCGGCACCGTCGCGGGCTTCGCGGACGCCCACGGCGACTGGCTGCCGCTGGCCTGCACTCTGAACTGCACGCTCGCCGTCGACCGGGTCGCCACCCTGCTGGGCCTGGACCGCGAGGCCGTGGAGCCGGTGACCGGGGTCACTCTGCTGCCGTTCCTGGACGGGGAACGCACCCCGAACCTGCCGAACGCCTCGGGGTTGCTGCACGGGCTGCGCCACGACACCACCGGCGGCCAGCTCCTCCAGGCCGCCTACGACGGCGCCGTGCACGCACTGCTCGGCGCGCTGGACCTGGTGCTCGACGAGGACGCGGACCGTTCGACCCCGCTGCTGCTGATCGGCGGCGGCGCCCGGGGCACCGCCTGGCAGCAGACCGTACGACGGCTCTCGGGCCGTCCCGTCCAGGTGCCCGAGGCAAGCGAGCTGGTCGCGCTCGGCGCCGCCGCACAGGCGGCCGGCCTGCTGACCGGCGAGGACCCTGCCGCGGTCGCCCGGCGCTGGAACACGGCCGCCGGGCCCGTGCTGGAGGCAGTGGAGCGGGACGACCAGACGCTGGCCAGGATCGCCGGGGTACTCTCCGACGCGGCGCCGCTGCTGGAGCGGGGGACCTCTGAGGAGTGAGGGAGGCATGACCGCACCGCTGCACGACGCCCACCCGGCGGGTCCGGGGCGTGGCCTGCCCGACACCCAGCAGGGCATGCGCCGCCGCAACCTGGCCCGCGTCATGCACACCATCAGCGCCGAGGGACCGTTGTCGCGCGCCGCGGTCGCCTCGCGCATCGGGCTGACCCGGGCCGCGGTGTCGACCCTCGTGGACGAACTCATACGCGCGGGGCTGCTCGAGGAGCTGGGCCCCGAGCGTCCCGGCCGGGTCGGCAGGCCGGGTTCCGCGCTGGCCGTCAGCGGGCGGGGTCCGGCCGGGATAGGCGCCGAGGTCGGCGTGGACCACCTCGCGGTCTGCGCGGTCGATCTGCGCGGACAGGTACGCGCGCGGGTGGTGCGATACGGCGCGAACCGGGGCCGCTCCCCGGAGCCGGTGATCGCCGAACTCACCTCCCTGGTACGCCGGGTGGTGGCAGAGGCGGAGGGCGAGGGCCTGTGGCCCGCAGGACTCGCGGTGGCGGTGCCCGGTCTGGTGGCGCGCGACGCCCGGACCGTCGTACGCGCCCCGAACCTCGACTGGCACGACACGGACCTGGGCACCGTGCTGCCCGAGGATTTCCCGCTGACCGTGGGCAACGAGGCCAACTTCGGCGCGTTGGCCGAACTCTGGCTCGGGGAGGGCACGCCCCGCGACTTCCTGCACGTCTCGGCTGAGATCGGCATCGGCGCGGCGCTCGTGGTGGACGGGCAACTGCTGCGCGGCACCCGCGGTTTCGCGGGCGAGCTTGGCCATGTGCCGGTGCGTCCGGACGGCCCCCGTTGCGCGTGCGGCGGGCGAGGCTGTCTGGAGCAGTACGCCGGTGAGGAAGCGGTGCTGCGGGCGGCCGGCCTGGAGCCGGGTGAGGATCGCGTCGGTCTCCTCGCGCAGCACGCGGCGGACGGCGACGAGGACGTACGAGGTGCTCTGCGCGAGGCGGGTGAGGCACTCGGCATCGCGCTGACCGGAGCGGTCAATCTCCTGGACCCCGAAGCCGTGGTGCTCGGCGGTGCGCTTGCCGGGCTCGCGCCCTGGCTCCTGCCGTCGCTGCGGGACGAGTTGGCCCGGCGCACGGCCGGTCCGGCCTGTCCGGTGTCCGTGTCGCGGCTGGGTTCGCAGGGGCCGCTGCTGGGGGCCGCGCACTCGGTGGTGCGGGCGGTGCTGGACGACCCGGCGGTTGTGGGCGAGCGGGCCTGAGCCCGCGCGGCGCCACCCCATCGGGTGAGCGAGTTATCCACAGTTCCGAGGCTGTCCACCGAAACACCCAGCGCCCTCCTGCCCAACCGGCAGCCGCCGTACCGTGATTCACGCGAGGCACACAGCTGGCGCGAACGGCAGGAATCCGGGGGGACAGGTTTTGATCGAGTCTGCGACACCAACCACACCTGCATGGCGAACATCCGCAAGGAATGGCTGCTCGCGCGCGAGACTCACCGCGGGGCGCACGACAGGCTCCGTGAGGCCGCGGCGCCCCTGCGGGACTGAAGTCCGCCGACAGGAAAGGCACTTGATCCTTGGAACGCGCAAGAACGTTGTTCGACAGACGGCGGCTGCTGAAGGGCGCCGTCCTCGCCGCCGTACCGTACGCGCTGCTGCCGGAGACACTGGCCGGGGCCGTTCCCCAGCCCGTCGACCACTCGCTCGCCGAGTGGCAGCCCGCGACCACCTCCAATTTCACGAGCTCGGACCGCCCCGCGTCGTACCGCATCGACCGGGTGATCATCCACGTCACACAGACCCCCTACACCGGCACCCTGGACATCTTCCGGAACCCGGCGAAGCAGGTGTCAGCCCACTACGTCGTCCGATCGGCCGACGGACATGTCGCGCAGTGCGTTCGGGAGGCCGACGTCGCCTGGCATGCCGGTAACTGGGGGTACAACACGCGCAGCGTCGGCATCGAGCACGAGGGGTGGGTGGACAAGCCCGCGTACTTCACCGACGCCCTGTACGAGCGGTCCGCGATGCTCACGGCGGACCTGTGCGAGAGATACGGCATCCCCAGGGACCGTACTCACATCATCGGGCACTACGAGGTGCCGGGTACGGACCACACCGACCCCGGGCCGTACTGGGACTGGACGCGCTACATGAGGATGGTCGAACTCGCGTGAACCGCACGGGGGGGGACACATCGTTGGGGTGACGACGGTCCGAGAGGTTGTTTGCGCGCGTACCCGGAGTGACGATGGTCCCAGCCGCATCGCGTTCCGGGGAGGCCGAGTTGACCGATCCATGGGTGGCCCTGGAGCCGGGGGCCGACCCTGCCGAGCATGTTCGGCTGCTGCGTCGGGCGCACAAGACGTTCACCGAGGCAGGCATGGTGCAGCGGCCGGTGCGCCCGGTGGTGGCCGACTCGTGGCGGCGGTCGGCGCGGGCCGGGGTCGGGCCCGACGGGACGGCGAGCGTCGAGCTCAGTGACGGCGAACTCGGCGCGTATCGGTCCGAGCATCCGCTGGCGCGGGTCATGCCACTGTTCCGTGAGCTGATGGGGACGTTCGCCACCGACGGGGAGCATCTCCTCGCGGTGTGCGACGAGCACGGCCGACTGCTCTGGGTCGAGGGTCATGCCTCGACCCGGCGGCAGGCGGGGCGGATGAACTTCGTGCCGGGTGCGCGGTGGTCGGAGACCGCCGTCGGGACGAACGCGCCGGGTACCGCCGTCGCGGTGGACCGGCCGGTGCAGGTGTTCGCGGCGGAGCACTTCATCCGCCGGGTGCAGCCGTGGACCTGCGCGGCCGCACCGGTGCACGATCCGCGGACCGGGCGGCTGTTGGGGGCCGTGGACATCACCGGCGGGGACGGGCTGGCGCATCCGCACAGTCTGGGCTTCGTCCAGGCGGTCGCGCGGGCCGCCGAGTCCCAGCTGGCGCTGCTCCTCCCGCAGCGGCCCGCCTCCGACATCCCCGAGCTCAGCGCGCTGGGCCGGGACGAGGCTCTGCTGGTCAGCGGCGGGCGCAGGATCAGGCTCAGCCGTCGGCACAGCGAGATCCTGGTGCTGCTGTCCCGGCGCCCGGAGGGACTGACCGGGGACGAGCTGCTGTGCGCGCTGTACGAGGACGAGTCGGTGCCGCCGGTGACGCTGCGGGCCGAACTGGCGAGACTGCGCAGGCTGCTCGGACCGGGGCTGCTCGCCTCACGGCCGTACCGGCTGACGGTGCCGGTCGAGTCCGACGTGGCCCTCGTCGAGCGGCGGTTGGAGAGCGGGGCGGTGACCGAGGCGGCGCGCGGTTACACCGGTCCGCTGCTGCCGGCCTCGCAGGCTCCGGCGGTGGTGCGGCTCAGGCGCCGGGTCGCCGACGAGCTGCGGACGGCGTTGATCGCCCGCCGTGATCCCGACCTGCTGGCCGACTGGGCGCACACGTCGTGGGGCGAGGAGGACGTCGACGTATGGCGGGCGCTGGCGGCCGTGCGTCCCACGGCGAGCGTCCGAGGCCGCCTGGCCGCGCTGGAGTCGGAGCTGGCCGCCCCGGCGGCAACGTGGTTGCAACGTCCGCGCTCCTAGCCTCGCGTCCAGAGCTGCCCAAGGGCGGGCGGCGCTGCTGAAGGAGGCTGGCCAGCATGACCCGTTACGCGGCACCCGGCACCGAGGGCGCGATCGTCTCCTACCAGGCGCGCTACGACCACTTCATCGGCGGCGAGTATGTGGCGCCGGCGCGCGGGCAGTACTTCGAGAACCCGTCGCCGGTCAACGGGCAGCCGTTCACCGAGATCGCGCGGGGCACCGCGGAGGACGTGGAACGGGCACTGGACGCCGCGCACGCCGCCGCCCCGGCCTGGGGCCGGACCTCGGTCACCGAGCGGTCCGGCATCCTGCTGAGGATCGCCGATCGCATGGAGGCGAACCTGGAGAAGCTCGCCGTCGCGGAGAGCTGGGAGAACGGCAAGCCGGTGCGGGAGACGCTGGCGGCCGACATCCCGCTGGCCATCGATCACTTCCGGTACTTCGCGGGGGCTGTCCGCGCGCAGGAGGGTTCGCTCGGCGAGGTCGACGACGACACGGTGGCGTACCACTTCCACGAGCCGCTCGGGGTGGTCGCGCAGATCATCCCGTGGAACTTCCCGATCCTGATGGCGGTGTGGAAGCTCGCCCCGGCCCTCGCGGCGGGCAACGCGGTCGTCATCAAGCCCGCCGAGCAGACCCCAGCCTCCCTCCACTACTGGATGAGCCTGATCGCGGACCTGCTGCCGGCGGGCGTGGTGAACATCGTCAACGGCTTCGGGGTGGAAGCGGGCAAGCCGCTCGCCTCCAGCCCGCGCGTGGCCAAGGTCGCGTTCACCGGCGAGACCACGACGGGGCGGCTGATCATGCAGTACGCCTCCGAGAACATCAAGCCGGTCACCCTCGAACTCGGCGGCAAGTCACCGAACATCTTCTTCGACGACGTCTGGGCCCACGACGACGACTTCCGCGACAAGGCGCTCGAAGGGTTCACGATGTTCGCCCTCAACCAGGGCGAGGTCTGCACGTGCCCGTCCCGGGCGCTGATCCAGCGCGGCAACTACACCGACTTCCTCCAGGCGGCCGTGGCCCGCACCGAACTCATCAAGCCGGGCCATCCCCTCGACACCGACACGATGATCGGTGCCCAGGCCTCCAACGACCAGCTGGAGAAGATCCTCTCCTATCTGGACGTCGGCCGGCAGGAGGGCGCGAAGGTCCTCACCGGCGGCGAACGCATCGAGTACGACGGCGAGTTGAAGGGCGGCTACTACGTCCAGCCGACCATCTTCGAGGGCGACAACCGGATGCGCATCTTCCAGGAGGAGATCTTCGGCCCTGTCGTCTCGGTGACCTCCTTCGACGACTTCGACGACGCCCTGAAGATCGCCAACGACACGCTGTACGGTCTCGGGGCGGGCGTGTGGACCCGGGACATCAACACGGCGTACCGGGCGGGCCGCGCGATCCAGGCGGGCCGCGTCTGGACGAACTGCTACCACGCGTACCCGGCGCATGCCGCGTTCGGCGGGTACAAGCAGTCGGGGATCGGGCGGGAGACGCACAAGATGATGCTGGAGCACTACCAGCAGACGAAGAACCTCCTGGTGTCGTACTCGCCGAAGAAGCTGGGCTTCTTCTAGGCGCATGAGAAGGCTCCTGACCCGCTCTCCCGGACCAGTCGCGGACCCCGAGATCCCGCGCGGCATCAGGGGAGTGCGGGGACGCTCGCCGTCGCGCTGGGGGGAGTTCTCTGCTCGGCCCAGATGACCTTGCCGGCCGCGGTGTATCGGGTGCCCCACCGCTGGGTGAGCTGCGCGACGATGAACAGCCCCCGGCCGCCCTCGTCGGTGGCGCGAGCGTGGCGCATACGGGGTGAGGTGCTGCTGGCGTCGAAGACTTCGCAGATCAGGACATCGGGTTGATGGATCAGCCGTAGGCGGATCGGCGCGCCGGCGTATCGGATGGCGTTGGTGACGAGTTCGCTGACGAGAAGTTCCGTGGTGAACTGCAGCTCTTCCAGGCCCCATTCGGTGAGCTTGCGGTTCGCCAGGGCGCGGGCGCCGGCCACGACGGCCGGGTCGGTGGACAGTTCCAGGGTTGCGACCCGCGCTCCGTCCAGGCCGTGGGGTCGAGCCACGAGCAGCGCGGCGTCGTCCGGAGGTGAACTCTTCACCAACGCCGCGACCACCTTGTCGCACACCTCGTCCAGCATCGGCCCGGCGTCGGTCAGGGCATCGGCGAGGTGGGACATCCCCACTTCGATGTCCCAGTCACGTGCCTCGACCAGGCCGTCGGTGTACAGGGCGAGCAGCGTGCCCCTGGGCAGTTCCAGCTCGGCGGACCCGAAGGGCAGGAAGCCCAGACCAAGGGGAGGCCCGGCCGGCAGATCGGGAAAGGTGACGGAGCCGTCGACGGCGACGATCGCCGGCGGCGGGTGTCCGGCCCGGGCCACCGTGCACGACTCGGCGACAGGGTCGTACACGGCGTACAGGCAGGTCGCTCCCAGGACGGAGGCGGCCACGTCGCGCTGCTCGTTGTCGACCGTCCTGCGCGCACTCTCCTCGCCGAGGCTGATGACCAGGTCGTCCAGGTGGGCCAGGAGATCATCGGGAGGGAGATCGAGGGCGGCCAGTGTGCGCACCGCCGTGCGGAGCAGGCCCATGGCGGCGGCCGCGTTCGTACCGTGGCCGACCACGTCCCCCACGACCAGGGCGACGCGCGCTCCGGACACGGGGATCACGTCGAACCAGTCTCCGCCCGCCGAGCTCGGGGCGTTCGCCGGCACATAGCGTGAGGCCACATCCAACGCCGAGCCGGCGGACAACCCCTGCGGCATCAGACTGTGCTGCAGGGTCAGTGCGGCCCGGCGCTCACGGGTGGAGCATCGCGCCGTGCTGTCGCGCGTGACGAGGGTGGGGGCGACGATCTCATGACGGGGCTCCGTGCGCCCCGCCAGGCGTTCGAGGACGAACTCGACGGCGAGCCCGCCCGTATGGCGTGCCTGCTGGTCGACGGAGGTCAGTGAGACGTGTTCGAGACCTGCGAGAAAGGTGTTGTCAAAGCCCACCAGAGATATCTCGTCAGGGACCTCGAACCCGGAGTGCACGCACTCGTCCTGTACGGCGAGCGCCGCGAGGTCGTTGTACACGAAGAGCGCCGTGGGTACGTTGCCCGCGGCGAGGATTCGTCGAAACGCGACACTCCCGTCATGCGCGGGACCCGCTCGAATGGCACGTATGCGGGCACTCAGGCCGGCGTCGCGCATGGCGTCGTGGTAGCCGGCGCGCCGTTCGGCGTTGTAGGGCTCCTCCGCACCTTCGGCTATGTCGATGTACGCGATGTCCTCATGGCCGAGGCCCTGGAGGTGTTCCACCGCGAGCCGGGCGCCGATGTACTCGTTGGTGTGTACAGAGTCCAGGGTGGCCGAGGCGAGTTCTCGGCCGACGAGCGCCAGGGGGACAGCCCTGCCCATGGCAGCGAGCTGTGCGTCGGCCATCAACGGCGCCACCACGATGATCCCGGCCATGCCGAGCGCGAGAAAGGTCTCGATCGACTCCATCTCGACCTCTGGGCGCGCTCGCCCGGTGGTGATGATGACGTGGTACCCGGCCTTGTCCGCCGCGTCCCGAACGCCGTAGACGATCTCACCGAAGATCGGATTGTGCAGGTCCTGCAGGACAACGCCGAGGGTGCGTGGCGTTGCCTCGCGCTGTTGGTCACTGCCGGTGAGCCGCATACAGGAATCCGTTCATCCTCTGCAACGGTAACTCGGCCGCCTCCACTCGGCATCGCTAGCGGGAAGCGTGTGCTGCGGGGGAGGGATTCTCAGGCCGCCCTCGACGTTCTGGGCGCGGCCGAAGCCGAACGACCAGTCGCCCGGTGTGCAAGGCGGGGGCAGGGAGCCTACGTCACGGCGGCCATCGAACCGCCCGGCAAAGTCTGTTCAGCGGGCCGACCCTCGCCGTAGGCAGCCCGCGTGGACCTGTGAAATGCCGGTTAAGCTGCCGCTATGCACAGCAGGCATGGATCCCGGAAGGGGGCGCGATGAGCATGGACGTCGAGCTGCGTCACCTGCGGGCCTTCACGTCCGTGGCCCACCACCGCTCGTTCTCCCGGGCCGCCGAGGAACTGCTGATCACCCAGCCGGCGCTGAGCCGTACGATCGCGCAGCTGGAGGGCAACCTGAATGTCCGCCTGCTCGACCGTTCCTCCCGGCACGTCGAACTGACCGACACCGGGGCGGAGTTCCTCGTCCACGTCGAGCGGGTCCTCGCGACCCTGGACCAGGCCCTGGCCGTCGCGACTCATCGCGTGACCCTGCGGCTCGGCTTCAGCTGGCTGCTGCCCGATCCCTGGGCGCAGCAGACCGTCAGCCGCTTCGAGGAGAGCACGGGAGCGTCGGTCGCTCTGACCCGGATCGACGATCCCCTGCAGGCGCTGCGTCAGCACACGCTCGACATCGCCGTGGTCCGGGGCGACGTCGAGGCTCCCATAGTCGACGTACCAAGAGGGGCGCGCACTCTGCATCTGTTCGACGAACCGCGCATCGCCGTGTGCTCCGAGCACTCCGAGCTGACTCGCTTCGACCATCTGGACTGGGCAGATGTCCAGCACTGGACCCTGGTCGTCAACACCGTCAGCGGCACGACCGGCCCCTGGTCCTGGCCGGTGGACCAGCGCCCGGACCGGATCATCGAGACGACGAACTACGACGAGTGGCTGGAGTCCGTGGCCGCGGGCCGCGGCATCGGCATCGTCCCGGAGGTCGCGCAGCGCCGCACCCAGCACCCCGCCGTGCGCTTCGTCCCCCTCATCAACGCGCCGCCGAGCCCGGTCACCCTTGTCCACCTGCCCGACGGCCAGCGGTCATTGATCCGACGGTTTCTGGAGGCCGCCGTACAGACGGCATCAAACTGACGCCCGCCTCGGCCAGCCGGTGAGCAGCATCCATGCCTCCCGCGCATGAATGCACCAGGACAGGCATTTCACGCCGCACCGGGTCATCGTTAGCGTCGACGGTGTGAGCGAAACGATCAGGACCATGCTGCGAGGGCGGCGATGAGTACAGGGCTGTCCCGGCAGGACTGCGCGATCACCGTCCTGGGTGGCCCGACGGCTGTCATCGACATCGGCGGACTGCGCATTGTCAGCGATCCGACGTTCGACCCGGCCGGCCCCCAGGGCTACCTCACCAAGACGGCCGGTCCGGCCGTCGACAAGGACGGTCTGGGTCCGGTCGACCTGGTCCTGGTCAGCCACGAAGCCCATCCTGACAATCTCGATGAGCGTGGCCGTGCGTTCGCGAAGACCGCTCCGCTGGTCCTCACCGGTCCTGTGGCCGCCCAGCGCCTCGGTGCACCGGCCACCGGCCTCTCCCCCTGGACCGCCCACGCCGTGCCCCGCCCGGACGGCGGCGGTGATCTGACCGTGCTGGCGGTGCCCGCCGTCCACGGTCCCGAGGACGGCGAGCGCGATGCCGACGGCAACGTGAACTGCGAGGTCACAGGGTTCGTGCTGTTCGGGCAGGGCCTTCCCACCGTGTACGTCAGCGGCGACAACGCCTCGATCCGCACGGTCGCGCACATCTCCCGCCGGGTGCCGGACATCGACGTGGCCGTCCTGCATGCCGGTGCGGCCCGCGTCCCGGCGAAATTCGACGGGCGCCCCCTGTCCCTGACCGCCCGCGGAGCCGCCGCGGCGGCAGCCGTCCTGGGCGCGGACATCGTCGTCCCGGCCCACCACGACGGCTGGGCCCACTTCTCCGAAGGGCCGGCCGAGACCGAGCTTGCCTTCCACGAGGCCGGCCTGTCCGCTCTGCTACGGATCGCGCCCCATGGCACATGGGTGCCGCTGGCCTCCTGACCCACCCCACCGACAGACAAGCAAGGAACGAAAGTCATGCCCTTCGTACGTATCGATCTCATCCGCGGACGCCGTCCCGAGGACATCAGGGCGATCGCCGACGCGGCCCACCAGGGAATCCTGGACGTGCTGCAGGTCCCCGAGCGAGACCGATTCCAGGTCATCACCGAGCACGACGCCGACCACGTCATCGCCCTCGACGCCGGCCTCGGCTTCGACCGCTCCGAACGACTCGTGATGATCCAGATCTTCACCCAGTCGGGACGCACCACCGAGGTCAAGCAGCAACTCTTCAAGACCATCACCAAGCACCTGGACGCCCTCGGCATCCCCGGCGAGGACGTCTTCATCGGCATCATCGAGAACGGTCCCCAGGACTGGTCGTTCGGCTTCGGTCGTGCCCAGTACATCGAGGGCGACCTGGCTGTCCCCGGCCGCTGACGACGGCCCCGCAACCGTCCGCAGGTGTGCTCCCACTCTGGGCCCATGGCCCGGGCGTGGGCCGGCTCGTCCGGATCGCAGTCGACGAGGGCCGCGCCGCACGCCCCGGCCTGAAGATCGGCGTCTGCGGCGAACACGGCGGGGATCCGGACTCCGTCCACTTCTTCCATGCGGCGGGCCTCGACTACGTCTCCTGCTCGCCGTTCCGCGTCCCGGTCGCCCGCCTGGAAGCCGGCCGGGCAGCCCTGCCCGAGACAGGGGTCAGCGACAGCCGGTGACGAACCGGGACACAGAGCGGACTGCGTCGCCCAGGCAGAGAATTCACCGCGGTGCCGTGTCACATCGCTCCGTCGCCCTCCGCGCCCACCCGGCGGACGGGAAGGAAGCAGGGGCCACGACGACAGGGTCGTGGGAGTGGCTCCGTTTGCCCGGGTCGGGCCGTGCTTCCGGTCCTCGACGACGTCCTGAGCCGCACCGTGCGCCTTCCGTCGAACGCCGTGGTCGTCTCGGTGTGGGAGGGCATGGTCACCCTGACAGGGCACCTGGCGCGCCGTTCGGCCAGAAGGAGTTGATCGTCATGACAACCCTTGCCGGCGTACCGGACCGTCCGGTCCGGGTGAACGCGGCTGTGCTGTAGTTGGCGAGTCCCCTTCTACTCGTACGGGACTCTCGGCACCGACCGCTGTCCGCCGTTCAGCCTGGGCGAGGAACCCGACTACCCGGCGCGGCTGGACATCGCCTACCCCGAGCGGCTCTCCCGCCGCGGTGGTCCTGACCTTCACCGAGAAGTACCCACGGGTCTGTTCGACCTGCTCCACCGTCTCCGACGGTGCACGGGCTCCCAGCCCGAGTGGTCTGCTGCTGCGGGGGGGGTGGCTCGATGCACGGCTCCATGCCGGCGTGCGCGAACCCCTTGAGGCATCGCGACGTACGGCACAGGTCGCCCCCCCACGTGCAGCCGCCGGACAGGGCCGAGAGGGCGCACCCGCCGGTGTCGGCGGCCCTGCCGCGGGGTGGCCGACCGGGCCGAACCTCCCTTACTGGTAGGGCCATTGGTCCCTACTTGGCCCAGCGGCACGAAACGGCCCGGGAACGCGTCCCTGTGCCTGGTAAGTCACGTCCTCTCGTCAGGCCGTACGGACGGCGATCTCCTCGTGCGAGGGCTCGCCGAGTACCACCTTGAGGGCGCCGGTGTCGGCGGCCCGGGAGAAGACGTCGTACGCCTCCTCCATGCTGTCCAGCGGGAACGTGTGGGTGACCAGCTCCGCGGTGGGCAGTCGGCCCGCGGCGGCCATGCGCAGCAGTGTGGGCGTGGAGTAGGTGTCCACCAGACCGGTCGTGATGGTCACGTTCTTGATCCACAGCTCTTCCAGGTGCAGCGTGGCGGGCTTCCCGTGGACGCCGACGTTGGCGACGTGGCCACCGGGCCGCACCATGCGCGTGCACTGTTCGAAGCTCTCGGGAACGCCGACCGCCTCGATGACCACGTCCGCGCCGAGTCCGTCGGTGAGATCGGCGATCAGCTGCTCGGGGCCCTCGTGGGCGTCGGCCACGGCGTCGGCACCGAGCCGCCTGGCGGCTTCCAGCCGGGACGTGGCGAGATCGACGGCGACGATCCGCTCGGGGCTGAACAGGCGCGCCGTGGCGATCGCGGCGAGGCCGACGGGACCGGCGCCCACGACGGCGACGGTGTCGCCGGGACGTACCCGCCCGTTGATCACGCCGACCTCGTAGGAGGTCGGGAAGATGTCCGCCAGCAGCACCGCGTCCTTGCTGTCGACCGAGCCGGGCAGGGCGTGCACGGACAGGTCGGCGTGGGGGACGCGGACGTACTCGGCCTGAGTGCCGTCGATGAGGTGGCCGAGGATCCAGCCTCCGCCGCCCCGGCACTGGCCGTAGGCGCTCTCGCGGCAGTAGCGGCAGCGCCCGCAGGCGCTGATGCAGGAGACCAGCACGCGGTCGCCCGGCCGTACGGTCCGCACGTCGCTGCCGACCTCGACGATCTCGCCGACGGCCTCATGGCCCAGGACCGTGCCCGGGCGCACCTCGGGCACATCGCCTTTGAGAATGTGCAGGTCAGTGCCGCAGATGGTCACGGCCACGACCCGCACGATGGCGTCGGTGGGCTCCTTGATGCCGGGATCCGGGACGTCCTCCCAGGCGGACTGCCCGGGACCGTGGAAGACGAAGCCTTTCATGACACTCCTCACCATTCGCACGTCGGGTGTCGAAATTGCCCCATAAGTCCATCTTGTCGGGTCATCGAACGTTTCGCTTGGGCCGTCCAGCCCCGCTGCCGGCCGGACGGGTCCTCTGCTTCGGTCGGCAGCGGCGGGTGTTCAGGCGTTCCAGGCCCAGTCGGCGACCTCCGGCAGGTCTGTGCCGTGTTCGCGGATCCAGGCCTGGTGGCGGGTGCGGGCGTCGGCCATCAGCTGGCGTACGGCGGCGGCGCGCACGGCGAGACCCGGGACGCGGTCGATGACGTCCATGACCAGGCGGTAGCGGTCCAGGTCGTTGCGGACGACCATGTCGAAGGGTGTGGTCGTGGTGCCGGACTCCTTGTAGCCGCGTACGTGCAGGTTCTTGTGGCCGGTGCGGCGGTAGGCGAGCCGGTGGATGAGCCACGGGTAGCCGTGATAGGCGAAGATCACCGGCTTGTCGGTGGTGAACAGGCCGTCGTACTCGAAGTCGCTCATCCCGTGCGGGTGTTCCTCGCGCGGCAGCAGCCGGGTCATGTCGACGACGTTGACCACGCGGACGGCGAGGTCGGGCAGGTGTCGGCGGAGCAACTGGGCGGCGGCCAGGACCTCCTGGGTGGGTACGTCGCCCGCGCAGGCCAGCACCACATCGGGCTCGCGGGAGCCGTTCTCGGTTCCGGCCCAGTCCCAGATCCCGGCGCCGCGGGCGCAGTGCGCGCGTGCCTGGTCCATGGACAGCCAGTCGAAGCAGGGCTGCTTGCCGGCGACCACGACGTTGACGTAGTCGCGGCTGCGCAGCGCGTGGTCGGCCACGGACAGCAGGGTGTTGGCGTCCGGCGGGAGGTAGACGCGGACGACCTCGGGGCTCTTGTTGAGGACGTGGTCGACGAAGCCGGGGTCCTGGTGGGAGAAGCCGTTGTGGTCCTGGCGCCACACATGCGAGGTGAGCAGGTAGTTGAGGGAGGCGATCGGGGCCCGCCACGCCAACTCCCTTGATGTCTTCAGCCACTTGATGTGCTGGTTGACCATCGAGTCGACGATGTGGACGAAGGCCTCGTAGCAGGAGAACAGGCCGTGGCGGCCGGTGAGGAGATAGCCCTCCAGCCAGCCCTGGCAGGTGTGTTCGGAGAGGATCTCCAGCACCCGGCCGTGATGCTCCAGGTGTTCGTCCACCGGAAGGTGCTGGGCCTGCCAGGCCTTGCCACTGACGTCGAAGACGGCCTGGAGCCGGTTGGAGGCGGTCTCGTCCGGACCCACGATCCGGAAGTCCCGGCGCCTGCCGGTGTCCTTCATCACGCGGGCGAGGAGATCGCCCAGGACGCGGGTGGGTTCGTGCAGGGTCGTGCCCGGCTTCTCGACCGGTACGGCGAAGTCGTCCAGGGACGGGATGGGCAGGTCACGGACGAGGAGGCCACCGTTGGCACGCGGGTTGGAGCCGAGCCGCCCGGCGCCGTCGGGGACACAGGCCAGGACGTCGGCGGTGGGGCGCCCACCGGGCCCGAAGAGCTCCTGCGGTTTGTAGGAGCGGAGCCAGGCCTCCAACTGCCTTAGATGTTCCGGGTTTTCGCGTACGGCGGCCAGCGGGACCTGGTGCGCGCGCCAGGTCCCCTCGACCGGTACACCGTCGACCTCGGCGGGGCCGGTCCAGCCCTTCGGGGTGCGCAGCACGATCACCGGCCAGTGCACGCGTTCAGTGACACCGTCCTCGCGGGCGGAGCGTTGCATCACCGCGATGCGGTCCAGCACGGTGTCGAAGGCCCGGGCCATCGCCCGGTGCACGCGCATCGGGTCGTCGCCGGTGACATGGATGGGCTCATAGCCGTATCCGTGCAGGAGCGCGTCGAGTTCGGCCTCCGGGAGACGTGAGAGCACCGTCGGGTTGGCGATCTTGTAGCCGTTGAGGTGCAGGATCGGCAGGACGGCACCGTCGTGGAGGGGGTCGAGGAACTTGTTGGAGTGCCAGGCGGCGGCGAGCGGTCCGGTCTCGGCCTCGCCGTCGCCGATGACGCAGGCGACGAGCAGGTCGGGGTTGTCGAAGGCGGCGCCGTACGCGTGGGCCAGTGAGTAGCCGAGCTCGCCGCCCTCATGGATGGAACCGGGGGTCTCCGGGGCGACATGGCTGGGCACCCCGCCGGGGAAGGAGAACTGCCGGAACAGCCGCTCCATGCCCTGTCCGTCACGCGGCACGTCGGGATAGGTCTCGCTGTAGCTGCCCTCCAGCCAGGAGTTGGCGAGCACGGACGGCCCGCCATGGCCGGGGCCCCACACGCACAGTGCGTCGAGCCCGCGCGCTTTGATGACGCGGTTGAGGTGGGTGTAGACGAGGTTCAGACCCGGTGAGGTGCCCCAGTGGCCGAGCAGTCGCGGCTTGATGTGCTCCGGCTTCAGGGGCTCGGTCAGCAGGGGGTTGGCCATCAGGTAGATCTGTCCGGCGGCCAGGTAGTTGGCGGCCCGCCAGTGGGCGTCCAGGGTGCGCAGTTCGTCGTCGGTAGGTGCAGTGGCGTCCTGGTGTTCGACCTTGGACATGGATTGACTCCCTGGATCAGTCGTGGGCGGTGGGGGCATGGCCGTCGGCTGGACAGCTCACTGTGACGGTGGAGCAGTCGGCCGTCACACGGGTTCCTGTTCGGGCACGATGGCGACCGGGCAGGCGGAGTGGTGCAGCACGCCGTGGGCCACCCGGCCCAGCTGGAGCCCGAAGTGCCGTTCGCTGCGCCTGGCTCCGACGACCAGGAGGTCGGCGTCGCGGGAGGCGTTCTCCAGGACGGTTCGGGCGTAGCCCTCGACCGTGCGGCGGTGCGCCTCGATGTCGCCGGGGATGCCCTGGAGGGCTGTCTCCAGGGCTTCCGCGGCCTGCTGCTGGTGCAGTCGCGCGGGTTCCCCGGCGAGCAGCGGATGGTCGGTGCTCTCATGTGCGGGGCACCGCCAGGCCCGTACCGCCTCCAGGACCGCACCGCGCCGCCGCGCCTCCTCGACGGCGAAGCGCACCGCCGCCGAGCCCGTCGGCTTCTCTCCCACGCCCACGACGACCCGGCCGTGGACCGGCGAGGCTGCCTGGTTGTCGTGGTTGCCCCGGACGACGATCATCGGGCAGTGGGCGTGTCCGGCCACGGTCAGACTCACCGAACCCAGCAGCGCCTCGGCGAGGCCGCTGCGGCCGCGGGTGCCCGTCACCAGCAGGGAGGCTTCGCGGCTCGCCCGGACCAGCGCGTACTCGGGTTCCTCGGCCTGCACGTCGGTGGAGACCAGCACATCGGGCCGACGGAGCCGGGCGCGCCGGGCGGCGGTCTCGACGATGTCCTCGGCCTGTACCTGCTCGGAGGGTTTGCCGAGGTCGTGCGACAGCTGGGTGCCCTCGTACCGCTCCCACAGCGAGGCATACACCAGGCGCAGCGGCAGACCTCGTACGGCGGCTTCGTCGGCCGCCCAGTCGACGGCGCGCAGACTCGGCTCGGAGCCGTCGACGCCGACGACGACCGGCGGATCCATCGACTTCGCGTTCATCGCCCGGCTCCCAGATCGAAGACGATCCGTGCCCTGACCTGACCGCGCAGCACGTCGTCGATGGACTCGTTGACCGTGTCGAGCGGGCGTGTCTCGGAGATGACCCGGGTACGGCCGGCCGCGTGGAGCCGGAACACCTCGGCGAGGTCCTGGCGGGTGCCGACGATGGAGCCGATCACACTGGTGCCGTTGAGGACGGTGTCGAAGATCGGGACCTGGATCGTGCCGTGCGCGGGCAGGGCGACCATGACGAGCTTCCCGCCGCGCCTCAGCCCGGAGTTGACGGCGGTGAAGGCGTCCTCGTTCACCGCCAGGGCGATCGCCGCGTGCGCCCCGCCGTACCGTTTGAGCACCTCGCCGACGTCGTCCTTGCGGGCGTCGATGACGAGGTCGGCTCCGAGTTCGGCGGCGAGTTCGAGCTTGTCGTCGGTGACGTCGATCGCGGCGACCTGGGCTCCGGCGATCTTCGCGTACTGGAGGGCGAGGTGGCCGAGTCCTCCGATGCCGGAGACCGCGACGAGCTGCGCGGGCCGTACACCGGCGACCTTGAGGGCCTTGTACGTGGTCACGCCGGCGCAGGTCAGCGGGGCGGCGTCGACGGCGCTCACGCCGTGCGGTACCGGCTGGGCGAAGTCGGCCCAGGCCAGCATCTTCTCGGCGTACCCTCCGTCGCAGCCGTAACCGGTGTTGACCTGCTGCTCGCACAGGGTCTCCCAGCCGGACAGGCAGTGCTCGCACCGCCCGCAGGCCTTGCCGAGCCACGGCACGGCCACCCGCTGTCCGAGGGCGAGGTGGGTGACGCCGTCGCCGAGCTTCTCGACCAGACCGACACCCTCGTGGCCGGGCACGAAGGGCGGGGTGGGCTTGACGGGCCAGTCGCCGTGGGCGGCGTGGATGTCGGTGTGGCACAGCCCGCTGGCCTCGACACGGACGCGGACCTGGCCGGGGCCGGGCTCGGGGTCGGGGCGCTCCTCGATGACCAGGGGCTCACCGAAGGCTCGGACGACGGCTGCCTTCATGGGTTCAACTCCTCAGGTTTTTCCGTCAGTTGTGCGGGACTACGGCGACGGGGGCGGTGGAGTGGTGCAGGACGGCGTGGGTGACGGTCCCGATGTGGGTGCCGAACGGGCTGCGGCGGATGCGGCGGCCCACGACCACGAGCGAGGCCTCGCGGGAGGCGTCGACGAGGTGGCTCGCGGGGGTGCCGTAGGAGGACTCCTCGGTGACCTCCACCGTCGGGAACTTCGTGCGCCACGGGGCCAGGACCTCACTCAGGGCGGCGGTCTCCCGCCGGGCCAGCTCGCCGTGGAGTTCCAGGTCCACGGACAGGCCGTAGGCGTAGTACGGGGGCGGGTTCCAGCCGTGCACGACCCGCAGGGACGTGCCGCGGCGGGCGGCGGCGGCGAACGCGAACGCGATCAGCTCCTCGTCCGGGCTCTCGATGTCGAGGCCGAGGACGACGGGCCGGAACGGGGTCGCGGCGGACGGGATGCCGACCGGGTCCATCTCGTGTTCGTCGGCGGCCTGTTCCCCGGCGCGGACCAGGACGACCGGCCGTTCGGCGTGCGCCACGACCGCCAGGCCCACGGAGCCGAGCATGAACCCGCCGATCCCGCTCAGTCCACGCGAGCCGAGGACCAGCAGCTCGGCGTCCTTCGCCGCGCTCGCCAGGACGTCGGCGGGCTGACCGGAGAACTGTTCGGTGCTCACGTCCAGGCCCGGGTGACGCAGCCGGATGCCGTCGGCGGTCTCACGTGGAATCCGCTCGGTCCAGTGCGCCTGCGTCTCTGCGCCGAGCAGCGGTGCCTGCGCCATGGGCGCCGGTACCGGCTCCCAGACCTGGACCAGCTTCAGGGGCAGGCCGAGCAGCTGCGCCTCGCGGGCCGCCCACTCGGCCGCCGCGCGGCTTTCGGGGGAGCCGTCGAGGCCGACGGCGACGGTGCGGATCATGATCTCTGCCTCCAGGATGGGTGGTTCCGATTCGAGCTTCGTCCTCGCATGACGCTCCGGGCAGGGGCCGCATGTCCCTGCACGGGGCCGACCGGCCCAGTCCGGTCTTCGGCACGGCGGACCCGCGCCGGGGTGGGGCCCGCCGTGCCTCCCACGGTCAGCGCAGCCAGCGGCTGCGGCGAACCAGCGGGAGCTTGGCCCAGACCCTGGCGAGCCCGAGGGTGTCACCGGCGGAGGCGGCGGCCAGGGCGATCAGGACGACGGCGTAGACGAGGTGGTAGTCCACGAACGGGTTCGTCGACATGCTCGGCGAGCCGTCCGAGAGATGCTTCGCGGGCGGCCACTCGGCGACCCACATCAGCGCCATCATCACGGTGCCCGCGACGGCCGCGAACCGCAGTGCCACGCCGGCCATCAGCGCGACACCGACACCGAGCAGCCCGAGCATGAACAGCCAGTCCGCCCAGGTGTCGCCCGCCCAGGAGTGGAACGTGGACTCCATCGGCCCGGCGGCCACCGAGCTCAGGAAACCCTTCGTCGGCGAGCCGCCGTCGATCCAGCCCTTGCCGGTGGGGGTCGCGTAGCCGAGGCCGAAGGTCTTGTCGAGGAAGGCCCACAGGAAGACGAACCCGGTGAGCAGACGCAGAGACGCGAAGGCATAGGCCCGAGCGGTGTGCGTGTCGGTGCGTGCCGACACGGCGGACTCGGAGGCGGAGGCGGTCCGGTTCCTGCGGATGGACGGCAGGTGGAAGCCCGGGCTCCGGTGAGGGTGCTCGTGCACGGCCATGGTCGTCATTCCCTTCGAGGGGCGGGGCATTGCCTGACACGGCTTACTCTCGTCGCCCGCAACGGTCGGCACCGGATGCCGAAGGTCTGTGGACGCTGGGCCGAACGGCCCTTCCTTCAGAGGCCGTTGGGGTCGGGCGGACGGGTCCCGGGGACACCTGCCGCCGGACGTTCGACGCCGACCTGACGGTCCGTGAGCCAGTGAGCCCTGCGGTGGCGGCAGTTCAGTGAGCCGTCAAGCCGTGCGCGCGGAACTGCTCCCTCACCCGCTCGACCGACTCGCGTGCCGGGCTCGGGGTCTCACACAGCGCGAACGGCACCCCCAGGGCGTCGTACTTCGCGGCGCCCAGCTTGTGGAACGGCAGTACGTCCACACGGTCGACCGAGCCGAGTCCCGCCACGAAGCGGGCCAGCCCTTCCACGGACTCCGCATCGTCCGTCCATCCCGGCACCAGGACGTAGCGGATCCACATCGGGACGCCGAGCCGGTCGAGACGCGTCGCGAAGTTCAGGGTGGGTGCCAGTTCTCCACCGCCGGTCAGCCGGCGGTAGGTCGGGACGTCGAAGGACTTGATGTCCAGGAGGACCAGGTCGGTGTCGGCGAGGAGTTCGTCGGTGGCGCGGGCGCCGAGGAAGCCCGAGGTGTCGAGAGCGGTGTGCAGTCCTGTCTCCTTGCAGCGGCGCAGGACCTCGGCGGTGAAGGCGGGCTGCAGGAGGGGTTCGCCGCCGGTGATCGTGACCCCGCCGCCGGCCGTCGTGATGAAGGGCCGGTATTTCTCGATCTCCGCCATCACCTCGTCGGCGGTCGTCTCCTTGCCGTCGCGCATGTGCCAGGTGTCGGGGTTGGCGCAGTAGAGACAGCGCAGCGGGCAGCCGGAGGTGAACAGGACGAACCGGGTTCCGGGACCGTCCACGCCGGTGGACAGGTCCCAGGAGTGGATCCGGCCGGTGGTCGCCATCGCGCTCACAGCGTTCCGTGGAAGGTGCGGCTGATCACGTCGAGCTGCTGCTCGCGGGTCAGGCGGACGAAGTTGACGGCGTATCCGGAGACGCGGATGGTCAGGTCGGGGTACTTCTCCGGGTGCTCCATGGCGTCCTGCAGCGTGGCGCGGTCCAGCACGTTGACGTTCATGTGGAAACCGCCCGCCGCCATGTACGCGTCGAGGATGCCGACCAGGTGGCCCGCTCGCTCTCCGGGGCAGTGGCCGAGTCCCTCCGGGGTGATGGTCGTGGTGAGCGAGATGCCGTCGCGGGCCTGCTCGTAGGGCAGCTTGGCGACCGAGAGCGCCGAGGCGGCGACCCCGTGCCGGTCGCGGCCGTTCATCGGGTTGGCACCGGGTGCGAAGGGCTGTCCGGCACGGCGGCCGTCGGGGGTGTTGCCGGTGTGCTTGCCGTAGACGACGTTCGAGGTGATGGTCAGCACGGACTGGGTGTGCTCGGCTTCCCGGTAGGTGGGGTGCCTGCGCACCTTCGCCATGAAGGACTCGACCAGTCCTACGGCGATGCTGTCGGCGCGGTCGTCGTTGTTGCCGTACGCCGGGAAGTCTCCCTCGGTGCGGAAGTCGACGGCGAGTCCGGTGGCGTCCCGGAAGACCTTCACGCGCGCGTACTTCACGGCGGACAGGCTGTCGGCCGCGACGGACAGGCCGGCGATGCCGCAGGCCATGAAACGGTGCACGGGGTGGTCGTGCAGGGCCATCTCGACGCGTTCGTACGCGTACTTGTCGTGCATGTAGTGGATGACGTTCAGGGCGTCGACATACGTCTGCGCCAGCCAGTCCAGGACGCGATCGTAGGCCGCCGACAGTTCCTCGTAGTCCAGGTACTCCCCGGTCAACGCGGGTGCCGTGGGCGCCACCTGAGCGCCCGTCATCTCGTCCCTGCCGCCGTTGACCGCGTAGAGCAGGGCCTTGGCGAGGTTGACGCGGGCGCCGAAGAACTGCATCTGCTGTCCCACCGCCATGGCGGAGACGCAGCAGGCGATCGCCGTGTCGTCGCCGGTGCGCGGGCGGGTCAGCTCGTCGGACTCGTACTGGACGGCGCTGGTGTCGATGGAGACCTGGGCGCAGAACTCCTTGAAGCCGGTGGGCAGTCGGGGCGACCAGAGCACCGTGAGGTTGGGTTCGGGCGCGGGTCCGAGGTTGTAGAGGGTCTGCAGGAAGCGGAAGGAGGTCCGGGTGACCAGGGTCCGCCCGTCGGCTCCCATACCGCCGATGGACTCCGTCACCCAGGTCGGGTCGCCGGAGAACAGGGCGTCGTATTCGGGGGTGCGCAGGAACCGTACGATCCGCAGCTTGATCACGAAGTCGTCGATCAGTTCCTGGGCGCGGGTCTCGTCGAGGAGCCCGTCCGCCAGGTCCCGTTGCAGGTAGACGTCGAGGAACGTCGAGGTGCGGCCCAGGGACATCGCGGCGCCGTTCTGCTCCTTCACGGCGGCGAGATAGCCGAGGTAGAGCCACTGCACGGCCTCGTGGGCGGTCGCGGCGGGGCGGGTGACGTCACAGCCGTACGTGGCCGCCATCCTGGTGAGCTCGCCCAACGCCCGTATCTGCTCGGCGAGTTCCTCCCGGTCCCGGATGACGTGCTCGGACGACGGCCGGCCGTCCAGCAGGGCCCGCTCGGCGTTCTTGGCCTCGATGAGCCGGTCCGTGCCGTACAGGGCCACACGCCGGTAGTCGCCGATGATCCGTCCTCGGCCGTAGGCGTCGGGAAGCCCGGTGATGATGCCGGCCTTGCGGGCGGCGCGCATGTCGGGTGTGTAGGCGTCGAAGACACCGTCGTTGTGGGTCTTGCGGTAGGTGCCGAAGACCCGCGTGACGAACGGGTCGGGCTCGTAGCCGTACGCCTTGAGGCTGTTCTCGACCATCCGCAGGCCGCCGTTCGGCATGATCGCGCGCTTCAGCGGGGCGTCGGTCTGCAGGCCGACGACGAGTTCGCGGTCGCGGTCGATCCAGCCGGGGGCGTGCGAGGTGATCGTGGAGGGGGTGGCGGTGTCGATGTCGAGCACGCCCTTGCGGCGCTCTTCGGGGAACAGCGCGCCGACCTTCTCCCACACCTGGCGTGTGCGGTTCGTGGGGCCGGTCAGGAACGACGCGTCGCCTTCGTACGGCGTGCAGTTGGCCTGGATGAAGTCGCGGACGTCGACGCGCTCGCGCCATCCGTTCCCCGCGAAGCCTCGCCAGGCGCCGGCCGTCCGGTTGTCTGCTGTCACGGTGACGGTCATCGCCGGTTCCCTCTCATGCTCGTTCCTGCGCGCATGCGTCTTCCACTTCCGATCCTGTTGAGTGGTCCTTGCCTTGAGGAGTGCCGACCAGGGCCGCGGCGGGGGCCGTACGGCCCTGCTCCGCCGTCCGCCCGGCCCAGGGCCTCTCCCCCGTGGCCGTGTTCAGTCATCGGTGAGGTCCGGCCGGACCGACGTGCCCGACCTGCCGTGGGCGATCTCGTACACAGGCACCTCCTGCGCTCTGACTGCTGTCGGTGTCAGCGTCTTTCTCGGGCCGCTCGCCGGGTAGGGGCCGCCGGGACCGCAACCGGGTCCGTTCGGTCCCTCCCCGTACCGACGGCCGGCGGGCACGGTGGTGGTCCCATCGGTTCGGAAGGCGGTTCGGCATGGAGCGAGTGGTCATCGCCGGTGACGACGGGTCGGCGGCGGGCCGTGCGGCGGTCGACTGGGCGACCCGGGAGGCCGAACTGCGCGGGGCGGCACTGCGCGTGGTGAAGTACGACGTTCCGGCCGACGCGGAGATCGTCGTCCTGGGGCGGAACACGGCCGAAGGGCGGGTGGCGGCCGCCGCGTCCTCCCGCACGGTGGTGCTCGTCCCCGAGGCTCCCCCGCGTCTCCACGGCGAAGTCGCGCTCGGCCTCGACGCCCGCGACCCGGCGGGCCCCGCGGTCGCGTTCGCCTTCGAGGCGGCCCTCGTGCGCGGGGCGCGGTTGCGGGCGGTGCACGCCTGGGCGCTGCCCGAGGAGGCCGGCGACTGGCCCTTCGCCGTCCCGGAGGAGGAGCGGGCCGGCTGGGAGGACCAGGAGGTCCAACTGCTGTCCGACGCGCTGCGGCCGTGGCGGACGAAGTATCCGGACGTGGACGTTCTGGAGGACGTCCTGCTCTTTCCTCCCGCAGAGGCGTTGAGCCACGTCTCCGCGCACGCGGAGCTGCTGGTGCTCGGCCGACGCTCGGGTGGCACGGCACGATCCGTGCTGGCCGCCGCCCGCTGCCCGGTCGCCGTTGTGCCGTCGTGAGCCCCCCGCGGGGCGGGTCGGCCCGGCGAACAGGTCCGTTCAGCGGCTGCTCGGTCTGTGGGTGGGCGCCCGTCTCGCCGTGGTCGTGGACGCAGCCGCCCCCACCCGGGCACCCCCGGACGCGTGCACCGCCTCGAACTGGACGCCGGACAGCCGGCGTCTACGCCGTGGAAGGCGCCGACAGCGAGTTCGGCACCGGCCTCTCCCCCACCGTCGCCGCCGCGGACCCCTCGTCGGCCGGGAGGCCGACACGACCGTACGGCGCTTCCACGGCGACGACGACCGGGTGCACCAACCGTCGACGAGGTTGTCCTGTCAGGTCGGCTTCCGCTCCTTGAGCAGCTCGTCGGCGATCCGTGCCGCCCACGCCTCGATCGCGGGGAAGTCGCGGAAGTCTCCGCCCTTTCCGCTTCGCACGATCATCCGGGCCATGCGCCCCTTGGCGCCTTCCTCCAGGCAGCCGCCGAACGTGACATGACCGCGGGCGTCGAGCCGGGTCAGGGCACGCCGCACGCCGGGCACGGGTGGGATGTCCCTCTCCGAGGCCGAGGCGTCGAGCGGGCCGCTGCTGAACAGCCACAGCGGCCGCTCGGCCAGGTCGCGGCGGTGCCGGCGCAGGAGACGGCGGGCGTCCCTGTGCCAGTGCCCCGCGTACAGGGCGCCGCCGATCACGACGGCGCCGTACGGTGTGACGTCGGAAACGGTCGCCGCGGGTGCCGTCTCGGCGGTGACGCCCTCCTTGCGCAGGACGTCGGCCACCGCCTCGGCGATCCTCGCCGTCGATCCGTTCTTCGTTCCGTAGGCGACCAACACGCTTGCGGGCATGGCGGTTCGCCTCCCTTCATTTCACAGCTTGCGCAGCCAGTCGTCGGCGACCCCGTGGAAGGCCGGCTGGTCCGGCCGCAGGTGCGAGTCGTCCAGCCGATGGACGAGCTTGTCGACGACCCCGACCACCCCGTCGATCTGACGGGTCATGGAGACGGCGATCTCCGTCTCGCTCTTGCGTTCCATCCGGCCGGCGAGCGTGACCACTCCTTCGACCACGGAGACGTCGATGCTGTGCGGCGGCAGCCACAGCGCCCGTTGCAGCACCTCTTCGAGGATCACGGTGCGGATCTCCGCGTCGGGCCGCAGGAACACCTTCAGCAGGTCGCGGCGGGTGACGATGCCCACGAGCCGGTTCTCCTCATCGAGGACGGGCAGCCGCTCGATGTGGTGATGCGCCATGGTCCGGGCGGCATCGACGACGGTGTTGTCGGCGTACACCGTGATGGGCGGCGTGGTCATCAGGTCACCGGCGGTGCGAGCCCTGACCTTCGCGTCCCGTGTCCTGCCCCTACGGGTCAGGGCGGCGAGCCGGGAGTGCTTCCTGGGCTCGTAGGGGTCGGGGGTCGCCGCCTGACGGATCATCAGGTCGGTCTCCGAGACGACTCCGATGACCTTGTCGTCCTCGTCGACCACCGGCAGCCCACTGATGCGGTGCTCACCGAGGAGCCGGGCCACCTCCTTGAAAGGCGTCGCGTACTCGGCGCGGACGACGTCCGTGATCATCACGGAGCCGACCTTGTTGTGCTTCATGGTGTTCCTCCTCAGCCTCAGCGGAGTCGGCGCAGATTGGGGTCCTGTGGCCTGCGGGGCGGCAGGCGCACGCGCGCATCGAGCACGGTGACTCCGCCCGGTGTCGCGGGAACAGGGTTGGAGTCGGCCTCGGCCAGTTGCGGCAGGTCGCTCGCCATCCGGGACAGCCTCGGCAGCAGTTGCTCAAGGCCTTCGAGGTCGACGGGCCGCGCGCCGTCCGCGCCGTCCGCGCCGAACAGCAGCGGGGCACAGCGCGGGGAAGTGATCAGTTCGTGCACGTCGTGGTCGGTGAGCGGGGCGAGCCGTGCGGCGTGGTCGGCGAGCACCTCCGTGGCCCTGCCGCCGAGGCCGAACAGGACCAGCGGTCCGAAGACCTCGTTCTGGACCGCGCCCGCGAGCAGGGCGTGGACCGTGGGCCTGCTGAGCGCGTCGTGCGTCATCGCGGAATCCCTTCCAGGTCTGTCTGCACTTCGAGCGTCCACCGGAACGGGCCGCGCTCCCATGGGCTGTCCGGGTGCGGACCGGGGGCCGGTCGGCCCCTGATCCGGTCCTGTCCCGGGCATTCCACGGCCGATGACGTCCGGGGACAGGACCTGCCAGGTGGCCCGCCGGTGGGGCCGGGTGGCCCATGGTCCGTGCCGTGACCCGGGCACACGCTGGGGGTGGCAGTTCCGTACGCCTTACTGGAGGCACGCCATGAACGCTCCCGTGACGACGAGCATGCCGCGGGCGCTGTCCCCCGAGCATCGGCAGCGGCTGATGGGGATGGCCCACGAGGTGTCGTACCCCCAGGGCACCCGGCTCTTCGAGGAGGACGGCCGCGCGGACCGGTTCTGGATCATCCGCACCGGCGCGGTCGACCTCGACATGCGCGTGCCCGGCCGCCGCGCGGCCGTCATCGAGTCCCTCGGACACAACGACCTGGTCGGCTGGTCCTGGCTGTTCGCCCCGCACGCCTGGCACCTGGGCGCCGAGACGGTGACCCCGCTGCGGGCGTACGAGTTCGACGCCGAGGCGGTGCGGGCGGCGTGCCGGGAGGATGCGCAGTTCGGCCTCTGCGTCGCCGGCTGGGTGGGCCAGGTCGTGGCGCACCGGCTGCGCGCGGCCCGCACCCGGCTGCTGGACCTGTACGGCCCCTACGGCAGCGGGGGTCTGCGATGACGACCGGATCCCCGCACGTCGTGAGCGACGTGATGACCACTCCCGTCGCCGCGGTCGAGGGCGGGGCGGCCTTCAAGGACATCGTGCGGACCATGCAGGAACGCAAGGTCAGCGCACTGCCCGTGGTGGACGGCGCGGACCGGGTCGTCGGGGTGGTCTCCGAGGCCGACCTACTGCCCAAGGAGGAGTTCCGCGACAGCGACCCCGACCGGTACACACAGCTGCGAAGGCTGTCCGACCTCCGCAAGGCCGGATCGGTCACGGCCGCCGAGCTGATGACCTCGCCCGCCCTCGCCGTGTCGGCGGACGCCACCCTCGCGCAGGCCGCGCGGGAGATGGTGCGGGCCCGCGTGAAGCGGCTGCCCGTCGTCGACGACGGTGGCCGGCTGCTGGGCATCGTCAGCCGTGCCGACCTGCTCAAGGTGTTCCTGCGTGAGGACGAGGAGATCGCGGAGGAGGTCCGCCGGGAAGTGGTGGCGTACCTCTTCCCCGCACCGGACTCGACCGTGCTGGTGGAGGTCGGCGACGGCGTCGTGACCCTCGGCGGCCGGGTCCGCGACACCTCCCTGGTGCCCGTGGCGGCACGTCTGATCCGGGCCGTCGAAGGGGTGGTGGACGTGCGGTTCGCCCTCGACGCAGTGGCCCCGCCCTCGGTCTGACCCGGCGCTCGGCCGTGCCCTTCCCCCATTTCTCAAGGTGCGCCATGGTCGGAGTGGGGCCGGTCGGCCCTAGTGCGACCGGCCCCGGCGAGTGATGATCGTGAGCACAGGCGTTCGTCGTACGTCTCACACCCGGGGAACAAGGGGTCGACATGACCGAGGCACGCACCTTCACAGCGCAGGACCCGATCCGCGTCTTCCTGCTCGACGACCACGAGGTCGTCCGGCGCGGTCTGGCCGACCTGCTTGACGCCGAGCCGGACATCAGCGTGGTCGGCGACGCGGCGAACGTGGAGCACGCCCTCGTACGGGCCCCCGCGGTGCGGCCGCACGTGGCCGTGCTGGATGTGCGGCTCCCGGACGGCGACGGCATCACCGTCTGCCGTGAGCTGCGCAGCGGCATGCCGGAGCTGGCCTGTCTGATGCTGACATCGTTCGACGACGAGGACGCCCTCCTGGACGCGATCATGGCCGGAGCGTCCGGCTATGTCCTCAAGCAGATCAAGGGGTCGGACCTGGTCTCGGCGGTGCGCACGGTGGCTTCGGGCCAGTCGATGCTCGACCCGGCGACAACGGCCCGGCTGATGCGTTCCCTGCGCGCGGAGCCGGCCGGGGCTCCGGAGGTGGCGCCCGAGCTGGCGAGCCTCTCCCCGCGCGAGCGCGAGATCCTGGCGCTCATCGGAGACGGCCTGACCAACCGCGAGATCGGCAAGAGGCTGTACCTGTCGGAGAAGACGGTCAAGAACCACATCTCCCGGCTGCTGGCCAAACTCGGCGTCCAGCGCCGGGTGCAGGCCGCGGTGATCGCCACGCAGTTGGAGCAGCCGGAGCCGGGGACCCCGCACGGGCGCTGAGCGGAGCGCCCGTTGTGTCATGTCCGCCACTGGATCAGCGCGCGCCGTCATGGGGCCCCGGCACGAGCGCGCACGAGCGTCGGGGAGCGTGCGATCGCAAGGCATGCGTGCCAGGCGCCCGGCCGAGGACATGACACAGACGCCGCCACGGTCCACGGCGTGCGGGCCTCGCTGCCGCATCAGGCCATGAGTGGCCCGACCTTCGCGGGGAACTGGTCCACGGGCCGGAGGACGGGCGAGCGCACGCGCAGATGGTGGTCCGTCCGGGCCACGGCCCTGAAGGACCGGCCTCTCCGCGTCGTGCGGTGACGCTGGAGTGGGACCCGCTGTCGGCACCGCGCTGAGCCCCGTACGGGGCTCAGGCCCGCACGCCTCCGGCCGGGACCACGGCGACGGTGCAGGACGCGTGCCGCAGCACCGCCCGTCCGACCGATCCCGACAGGACGTCCACGAAGCCCGTGTGCCCGCGTACGCCCACCACGGCGAGCTGGGCCCGGGCGCCGATCTCGGTCGCGGCGCGGCGGGCACGGCCACTGATCCTTCGGAAGCTGACCTTGACGTCCGGGTGCTCCTCCCTCAGCTTCGACAGCACCTGTGTGCCGACGCCGCGCCCCCGGGTGTGCAGCACAACCAGCTCCACGCCCCGCTGCGCGGCCTCGGCGAAGGTGAACTCGGCCGCGGCGCGGGCCGCCGCCGAGGGGCCGTCGGCCAGCACCACGGGGCCGGCGTCGTCCGCCCGGCCGCGGCACCACGAGCACCGGTCAGCGGGCCGTCCGGCTCTCCTTCGGGTCCGGGCGGTCCCCGGTGTCGGGAAGATCCGGGTCCAGGTCCGGAACGCGAGGCGGTCCGGCAAGCGCGCAGTCGACGTCGACCACGCCCTCCACGGCCCGCGCCAGACGGGTGGCGACGGGTACGGACGCGGTGTTGCGGACCCGGCCGGTCAGTCGTACGACCCCGTCGCGCACATGCACCTGGATCGGCTCGACGGGATCGGGAAAGAGCGGCCCGACGACGTCGCGGCGCACCTCCCGGGCAATGTCCTCGTCGTCCCGCAGGAACACCTGGAGCAGGTCGCGGCGGCTGACGATGCCCTGCAGCCGACCGGTCCGGTCGACGACCGGCAGTCGCTTGACCCCGTACCGCGCCATGGTCCGGGCGGCCTGGGCGAGCGTCGCGTCGGCCGCGACCGTGACCGCGGGAGCCGTCATCAGCTCCCCGGCGGTCCTCGCACCGGCCTTGGCGAGGTCGGCGAAACGGTTCATCCGGGTCTTGGGATCGAGGGCGCCTACGTGGAACTCCTCCTTGAGCAGCAGATCGGCCTCGGAGACGACGCCGACGACCCGCCGCTCGTCGTCCAGCACGGGCAGGGCGCTGATCCGCCACTGCCTCATCGTCCTCACGATGTCCTTGAACGGAGCGCCGCTCATCAGGGCGACCACGGTGGGGGTCATCACATCGCTCACGGTGTGCGGGGTGGCGGACATGGTGTCCTCCTACGGTCGCGCGGTGCGTGGGGGCCTGTCTTCAGGCTCCGTCACGGGCGCGGGGAGGACATGGGCCGAGTGGCCCCAATACGGGTCCCCTGTGGGCACTTCTGCGACGACCCGCATGCGCACCCGGCACCGATCACCGCATCTCCCCGGGCGCGGGCCTGCCGACCCGGACCACGTCCGCCCGCCGCCGGTAGACCAGGTAGGGCCGGACCAGGTAGCCGAGCGGGACGCTCCACACGTGCACGAGGCGGGTGAAGGGCCAAGCGGCGAAGAGGAGACAGGCGGTCAGGGCATGGAGTTGGAACAGCAGGGGGACGCCGCTGATCGCGTCCGGCTGCGGCTGGAGGGTGAACACGCCGCGGAACCAGACGGATACGGTCTCGCGGTAGTCGTAACCACCGCCGAAGACGTTGTGGGTGGCGGTCGCCGAGATGCCGAGGAGCACGGTGCCGGCCAGCAGCGGGAACAGCAGCTTGTCGCTGCGGTCGGTGGTGAGCCGGATCCTGCGGGTGAGCAGCCGTCGGGCGCACAGCATGCCGAACCCGGCGACCATGGCGACGCCCGCGACGGAGCCCAGCCAGACGGCGGTGAGATGGTACGTGTGCTCGGAGACGCCGGCGGCCTCGGTCCAGGAGGCGGGCACGGCGAGGCCGACCACGTGTCCGGCGATGACCGCGAACGCGCCGAGGTGGAAGAGCGGGCTGCCCCAGCGAAGCCAGCGATGTTCGAGGAGCTGGCTGGTGTGGGTGGTCCAGCCGAACTGGTCGTGCCGGTAGCGCCAGACGTGGCCGACCACGAAGACAGCCAGGCAGACGTAGGGGAAGGCGACCCACAGCAGCAGGTCGGCGGCGGAGGTGTTCATCGGCTGTCGTCCTGACGTGCGGGCGGGACCCGGGTCGGCGGGGCCTGTTGGGGCGGGGTGAAGGTGCCGGGCGGGGCGAACTCGCCGCTGCCGTAGGGGTCGAGGCCCACGTCCTCGGCGGGCGGTCCCTCGGCGGCGAGTTGCGCGACGGCCGCGAGGTCCGCCTCGGTGGGTGGCGGCAGCAGGGAGCTCAGGGCGGCGAGCAGGTGGTGATAGGGGGAGCCGGCGTCCGTGAGGGCATGGTGGATCAGCTCAAGGCCGCGCCGGTGCTGCCGAAGGGGTGCCTCGCCGCGTCCGGGTCCGCCGAGCGCCGCGAACTCCAGGACGACCGGGAGGTGGTCGGGCAGTTCGCCGCCGTCGATCTCCCAGCCGGCGGCCCGGTAGCGCTGGGCGAGGGCGAGCAGGGCCATCCCGCGGCGGCGGGTGTCGCCGTGCAGGTAGTAGGTGAGGTAGAGGCTGCTCTTGCGGCGCAGGTCGAACGTCTCGACGTAGTGCCGCTCCAGAGCTTCGGGCTCCTCTGCCGTGAACCAGGCCATGAAGGCGGTCAGTTCGGTGGCGGCGGGTGACGGCGGGAGGGCGGTCACAGCGGCGGCCAACTGCCGCCTGCGGGACGTCAGTTCGCTGTCCGGGTACTGCAGGAGCAACGACAGCAGCCGCAGTTGCAGGGCGCGGCGCTCGGCTTCCTCGGGTGTCGGCACGGTACGGCGGCGGGAGGCAGCGCGGATGCGGGTGCGGACGATCGCCGGGATGGTGGCGGGGAGCGGGCTCACGGGTGGCCTCCGTCGGTCGAACGGCGCAGGGTGGGCATGCCGAGCAGGACCCGGCGTTCGGACGGCGCGTCGCCGTAGTCCACCGGGCAGCGGTTCTCCATCGCGCTCAGCGCGGCCGCGTCCTCCTTGTGGGCGGCCGGGACGACGTACCGGTCCTGGTACTTGGCTACGGCGAGCAGCCGGTGCAGGTCCTCGGCCTCGCGTGGGGTGAGCCCGACCGCCGTCAACGCGCTCTCGTCGGCCTCCTCACCGAGGGTGCGGGTGCGCATGTGGGAGCGGAGAGCGGTGAGTTTCATCAGCACGCCGGCGACGACGTCGGTGTCGCCGGCGGTGAACAGTTCGGCCAGGTACTCCAGTGGGATGCGCAGCCGGGTGACGGCCGCGAAGACGTGGTCGGGGTCGTCCTGGTCGCCGCCCGCGCCGGTGACGGCGTCCAGGACCGGGGAGAGCGGGGGCACGTACCAGACCATCGGCATCGTCCGGTACTCCGGGTGCAGCGGCAGCGCCACCTTGTAGCGCATGACCAGGTCGTACACCGGGGAGCGGCGGGCCGCCTCCAGCCAGTCCTCAGGGATTCCGGACTCCCGTGAGGCGGCCCGTACTTCGGGGTCGTTCGGGTCGAGGAAGACGCCGCGCTGGGCGTCGAGGAGGTCCTGTACGTCCGGGCTGGCGGCGGCCTCGCCGACGCGGTCGGCGTCGTAGAGCAGCAGGCCCAGGTAGCGCAGTCGGCCGACGCAGGTCTCGGAGCAGACGGTGGGCTGGCCGGCCTCGATGCGCGGGAAGCAGAAGGTGCACTTCTCCGCCTTGCCGGTGGCGTGGTTGACGTACACCTTCTTGTACGGGCATGCCGTCACGCACATGCGCCAGCCGCGGCAGCGGTCCTGGTCGACCAGGACGATGCCGTCCTCGACTCGCTTGTACATCGCGCCCGACGGGCAGGCCGACACGCAGGCCGGGTTGAGGCAGTGCTCGCACAGGCGGGGCAGGTGGAAGAGGAAGGTCTGCTCGAACTCGAACTTCACCTTCTCCGCCCACTCACCGCTCAGGTTGGGGTCACCGCCCGCGTTCTCGGGAGCGCCGCCGAGGCCGTCCTCCCAGTTGGCGCCCCAGGTGATGGCGGTGGGTTTGCCGGTGAGGACGGAACGGGGGCGGGCGACCGGGATGTCCTTGCCGGCCGGGGCGCTGACCAGGTTGTCGTAGTCGTAGGTGACCGGCTCGTAGTAGTCCTCGATGGCGGGCAGGTCCGGATTGGAGAAGAGGGACAGCAGGCGCTTGACGCGGCCACCCGAGCGCAGGACCAGGCGGCCCCGCTTGTCGAGCATCCAGCCGCCCTTCCACTGCTCCTGGTCCTCGTAGCGGCGCGGGTAGCCGACGCCGGGCTTGGTCTCGACGTTGTTGAACCAGGCGTACTCGACGCCCGTGCGGTTGGTCCACGTCTGCTTGCAGGTGACCGAGCAGGTGTGGCAGCCGATGCACTTGTCGAGGTTCATCACCATCGCGATCTGGGCCATGACCCTCATCAGTAGTCGACCTCCTGGGAGCGGCGGCGGATGACGGTGACCTCGTCGCGCTGGTTGCCGGTCGGGCCGTAGTAGTTGAAGGCGTAGGTGAACTGCGCGTAGCCGCCCGCGAGATGGGTGGGCTTGAGCAGCAGCCGGGTCAGGGAGTTGTGGATGCCGCCGCGCCTGCCGCTGACCTCGGTCTTGGGGACGTTCACGGTGCGGTCCTTGGCGTGGTACATGTACACGGTGCCCTCGGGCATCCGGTGTGTGACGACCGCGCGGGCGGCGACGACGCCGTTGCGGTTGTACGCCTCGATCCACTCGTTGTCCTTGACGCCGATCTTCTCGGCGTCGGCGGTGGACATCCAGATCACCGGGCCGCCGCGGGAGAGGGCGAGCATGTAGGCGTTGTCCTGGTACTCGGAGTGGATGGACCACTTCGAGTGCGGGGTCAGATAGCGGACGGTGACCTCCGCCCGGCCGTCCTCGTGCAGGTGCTCGTCGCCGTAGTGCCGGTGGGTGTTCAACGGGGGCCGGTAGACCGGGAGTTGCTCACCGAGCTCGGCGATCCAGTCGTGCTGGACGAAGAAGTGCTGGCGGCCGGTGAGGGTGTGCCAGGGCTTCTTGTGCTCGGTGTTGATGACGAACGGCGAGTAGCGGCGGCCGCCGGTCTCCGAGCCCGACCACTCGTAGGAGGTCATCACCGCGCGCGGCTGGGTGCGGGTGTCGGCGAACGTGATGCGCTCGGCCTCGCGTTCGGACGCGAGCTCCACCAGGCCCTCGCTGCCCGTCTGTTCCTGGAGCCGACGGAAGCCCTCGGTGGCGAGCCGGCCGTTGGTGGTTCCCGAGAGGGCCAGGATCGCCTCGCACATCTGGGTGGCGGTGGCCAGCGAAGGGCGGCCTTCGGCGATGCCCTCACGGACGGTGCCGCAGCGGTGGCGCAGGTCTTCGATCTCGGGGCCGACCTGGACGGTGACGCCCTTGGTCGTCGTGCCGAGCCGGTCCAGGAGCGGGCCGACCGCGCGGATCTTCTCGGCGACGGCCGGGTAGTCCCGCTCGATGGTGACCAGCTTCGGCATGGTGCGGCCGGGGTCCGGTTCGCACTCCCCCGCCTTCCAGTCCCGTACGACCCCGCCGGGCTGGGCGAGTTCGTCGGGGGTGTCGTGCAGCAGTGGCACGGCGAGCACGTCGGTACGGGTGCCGAGGTGCTCACGCGCGAGTTCGCTGAACCGGTCGGCGATCGTCAGGAAGGCGTCGTAGTCGGTACGGGCCTGCCAGGGCGGGGCGATGGCCGGGGTGAAGGCGTGCACGAAGGGGTGCATGTCCGTGCTGGACAGGTCGTCCTTCTCGTACCAGGTGGCGGCCGGCAGGACGACGTCGGCGAGCAGGCCGGTGGAGGTCATCCGGAAGTCCATGGTGACCAGGAGATCGAGCTTGCCCTCGGGTGCCTCGTCCCGCCACACCACGTCCTGGGGGCGGCCCTCGGGAGGTGTCTCCTGGGAGCGGACCGCGGCGTCGGTGCCGAGCAGATGGCGCAGGAAGTACTCGTTGCCCTTGCCGGAGGAGCCGAGCAGGTTGGCGCGCCACACGGTGAGCACACGCGGGAAGTTGGCGGGGTCGTCGGGGTCCTCCGCGGCGAACCGCAGCCGTCCGGCCTTGAGTTCGTCGACGATGTGGTCGGCGACCGGGCGGTCCGCGGCCGCTGCCTCGTCCGTGAGGTCCAGGGGGTTGCGGTTGAACCCGGGGTGGCCGGGAGTCCATCCCAGACGGATCGCCTGCGCCAGACAGTCGGCGGTCGACCTGCCGGTGAACCGGCCCTCACCGAGCGGGGAAGCCAACTCATCGGGCCCGAAGGCCTCGTAGCGCCACTGGTCGGTGTTGAGATACCAGTACGAGGTGCCCGCCATGTGCCGAGTGGGTCGCTGCCAGTCGAAGGCGAAGGCCAGGTGCTGCAGGCCGGTGATCGGGCGGATCTTCTCCTGGCCGACGTAGTGCGCCCAGCCGCCGCCGTTGACGCCCTGGCAGCCGGTCATCGTGGTCAGGGCCAGGAAAGCACGGTAGATGGTGTCGGAGTGGAACCAGTGGTTGGTGCCGGCGCCCATCGCGATCATCGAACGGCCCTGGGTGCGCTCGGCGTTGCGGGCGAACTCGCGAGCGATCCGCGCCGCCTGCTCGGCCGGGACCGAGGTGACGGTCTCCTGCCAGGCCGGAGTGTAGGGATGCGACGCGTCCTCGTACGACGTGGGCCAGCCGCCCGGCAGGCCTGGGCGGTGGACACCGTACTGGGCGAGCATCAGGTCGAACACGGTGGTGACGAGACGGCCGCCGATCCTGCGGACCGGGACACCGCGCACCATGGTCGAGCCGCCCTCGGTGGCGCCCTCGTCAAAGCGGGGCAGGACGATCTCCACGTTTTCCTCGGCCCGCTCCAGCAGGCTCAACTCAGGCTCCACGTCACCGAGTTCGAGGTTCCATCGGCCTCGCCCGGCTTCCCCCCAGCGGAAGCCGAGCGAGCCGCCCGGGACCACCGGTTCTCCGGTGGCCCGGTCCAGGAGGACGGTCTTGAAGTCGGCGTGCTCCTCGTCGTCCCGGCCGAGATCAGCGGCGGTGAGGAAACCGTCGGGGACCAGTCCGTGTGCGTGTTCGCGTAGGGTCACCAAAAACGGCGCGTCCGTGTAGGTCCTCAAGTACTGCTGGAAGTACGGCACTTCGCGGTCGACCAGGAACTCGCGCAGAATCACGTGCCCCATGGCCATGGCCAGCGCGCCGTCGGTGCCCGGGTGCGGGGCGAGCCATTCGTCGGCGTGCTTGACGTTGTCGGCGCAGTCGGGGCTGACCGCGACGACCTTGGTGCCGTTGTAGCGGGTCTCGGTCAGGAAGTGCGCGTCCGGGGTGCGGGTGACGGGGATGTTGGAGCCCCACATGATCAGGTAGCCCGCGTTCCACCAGTCGGCCGCCTCCGGTACGTCGGTCTGGTCGCCGAAGACCTGCGGCGAGGCGATCGGCAGGTCGGCGTACCAGTCGTAGAAGGACAGCAGGGTGCCGCCGATCAGCGACATGAAGCGTGCCCCGGACGCGAACGACGCCATCGACATCGCCGGGATCGGGGAGAAGCCCGCCACGCGGTCCGGTCCGTAGGTCTTGACGGTGTGCACATGGGCGGCGGCGACCAGCTCGCTCACCTCGTCCCAGTCGGCGCGCACCAGACCGCCTTTGCCGCGGGCCCGCTTGTACGCCCGTGCCTTCGCGGGGTCGCCGGTGATCTCCGCCCAGGCCGCGACCGGGTCACCGAGCCTGCGCCGCGCCTCACGCCACAGCTTCAGCAACTCGCCCCGCACGTACGGGTAGCGGACCCGGCTCGGCGAGTAGGTGTACCAGGAGAAGGAAGCGCCCCGCGGGCAGCCGCGCGGCTCGTACTCGGGACAGTCGGTGCCGATCGAGGGGTAGTCGGTGGCCTGGTGCTCCCAGGTGATGATGCCGTCCTTGACGTACACCATCCAGGAGCAGGAACCGGTGCAGTTCACCCCGTGCGTGGAGCGCACCACCTTGTCGTGTGCCCAGCGGTCCCGGTAGAAGCCCTCCCACTTCGGGTCGGCATCGCCGAACACCGCCCGGCCGTCCGCCGACACCTCACGGCGCGTCAGCAGGCGCCGCGTGGCCAGCGGCCAGCTCTCGGCACCCCGTGCCGTCTTCTCGTTCTCCATGGACCGGGACGCTATGCGGGGTCGCGACCGCACCGCCCTGGGCCGAACGGCCCCGGAGGGGGCCCGACCGGCCGTGTCACGAGGGCCTTCGGCCCACGCCACGGATCGGGGTGATCCAGAAGTCTGGCTTCAGTCACCCACCCCCAGAAGGGACTTGAGCCATGCTCCAGCCGTCGAAGAACCCGCAACAGACGCCGTCTGCCCCGGTCCCGGGGCGGGCGTGGCTGATGCTGGCCCTGGCCACTGTCGGATTCGCCGTCAACTTCTGGGCGTGGGCACTGATCAGCCCGCTCGGCCCACGCTTCAAGGACTCCCTCGGACTGTCCGCCTTCCAGCAGTCGCTCCTGGTCGCCGTGCCGGTCGTGGTCGGCTCGCTGGGCCGCATTCCGGTGGGGGCGCTGACCGACCGGTACGGCGGCCGGATCATGTTCCCGCTGGTCTCGGCCGCGACCGTGATTCCCTTGCTGTACCTGGGACTTGCCGGGAACTCCTCACTCACGGCGCTGCTGATCGGCGGCTTCTTCCTCGGCATCGGCGGGACCGCGTTCGCGGTCGGGGTGCCCTTCGTGAACGCCTGGTTCCCGCCCGAGCGGCGCGGTCTGGCCATCGGCCTGTTCGGGATGGGCATGGGCGGCACCGCGATCAGTGCACTGAGCACGGTCAAGCTGGTGAAGGCCCACAGCGTCGCGACCCCCTTCCTGATCACCGCCGCGGTCCTGGTCGGCTACGCCGTCGTGGCCGCTCTGGCGCTGCGGGACGCCCCGGAACGCACGGTGCCGACCGAGCCGCTGAGCACCCGGCTGGCGGCCACCCTGCGGCTCGGCGTCACCTGGCAGGCGTCGGCGTTGTACGCGGTGGCCTTCGGCGGCTACGTCGCCTTCTCCGTGTATCTGCCGACCTACCTGAAGAACGGCTACGGACTCGCCCAGGCCGACGCGGCGAACCGCATGGCCGGGTTCGTGCTGCTCGCGGTGGCGATGCGGCCGGTCGGCGGCTGGCTCTCGGACCACGTCGGCCCCGCCCGCGTGCTCACCGGGTCGCTGGCGCTGGTCGTCGCGGGCGCCCTGGTGCAGTCCGCCACCCCGTCTCTGTCCCCGCTGGGCACGGTCGCCTTCCTGGCGATGGCGGCCGCGCTGGGCGCCGGCAGCGGCGCGACGTTCGCCCTCGTCGCGCTGCTCGCCCCGCCCGACCGCACCGGCTCCGTGACGGGCATGGTCGGCGCCGCGGGCGGCCTGGGCGGCTTCGTCCCGCCGCTGGTGATGGGCTCGCTGTACGGCTCGTACGGCTCCTACGCGGTGGGCCTGCTGCTGCTGGCTGCGGTGGCGACCGGCGCGCTGGTCTTCACCGGGACCGAGGTACGGCGGGCGCTGACCCGACGTACGGCGGTACCGGCCGCGCGCTGAACCACCTCAATGGCCCGAGCGAGGATGACGCCCTTCGGCCCCTCGCCGAGGCCACGTGGCCCTCCGCGCACGGATGCCGAGAGCGGAGGGCCCGTGCCGGAGCGGACCGCGTGTGCATCGATCCGGGAGGTGTCGGCCGTGCTGCGCCCCGTTGCCGTAGGACCGGCCGGTCCACGTGTGAGCCTCGCCGCCTCCGACTGGGCGGCCTCCCGGGCCGCCTCCGACTGGGCGGCCCGGGAGGCGCTGCGACGCGGACTGCCGCCGCGGCTGGTGCACGCCGACGAGAGGCTGTCCCCCGACGAGTCCGACCTGCGGGAGCCGGCGGCGCCCCTCCACCGGGCGCGGCGTGGTCTGCGCGACGCGATGGACCGGATCGACGAGCGGTGTCCGCAGATCTACCTGAGCGCCGACCAGATCGCGCAGTCCACCGCGGAGGACTGGTCACCGCGTGCGGCAGGCCGCGTTGCCGGTGTCGGGAAGTCGTGCGTTCAGCGGTTTCGGCGGCTTCACCGCCGGATCCGTGGCGCCGGCGGCGGTCGCCCACGTGCCGCGGCCCTGTCCTCCGTCCGAGCCGGTGCGGGCTCCCGTCCGGAGTCCCGCTCAGCAACGCGGTCCGGTGAACTGGGGACGACGATGGGCCGCCCGGTCACAACGGGTTGCCGTGAGGCCCGACTTGAGGTCGCCGCCCGTTCAGCCGACCGGTCACCGCTCCCCCACCGGCACCCGCCACACCAGCGAAGTGCCGCCCGACTCGGGGCAGTCGATCGTCGACGAGCCGCCCAGCTGCTCGGCCCGCTCGGCCATGTTGCGCAGTCCGCTGCGGCGCCCCTCGGCCGGAATGCCCACCCCGTTGTCGGTCACCGTCAGCCGTACCTCGCGGCCGTCGGTCTCCAGGGCCACATCGGCGCGTCGGGCCCGCGCGTGCCGGGCGACGTTGGTGAGGGCCTCGGAGAGCACGGCGATCACGTGATCGGCGATCTCCCTCGGGACCTCCGTGTCGATCAGGCCTTCCATGCGCACACTGGGCGCGAAGCCGAGGACCGGGGCCGCCTCACCGACGGCCCTGACGACACGCGCCCGCAGGCCGGTCCCCGCGCCTCCGTCACGCGCCCGCAGTCCGAAGATCGTCGACCTGATGATCTTGATGGTCTCGTCGAGGTCCTCCACCGCGCGCACCACGCGCTCGGCGGCCTCCTCGTGCTCGATGAACCGGCCGGCGCTCTGCAGCGTCATGCCGGTGGCGAAGAGCCGCTGGATGGCCAGGTCGTGCAGGTCCCGGGCGATGCGGTCGCGGTCCTGGAGCACCGCGATCTGCTCGGCGTCCTGGCGTCGTTCCGCCAGTTCCATCGCCACGGCGGCCTGCGCGGCGAAGCCCTGCAGGGTCTCGGTCTCCGTCTCCGAGAAGGGCTGCCGACCGGCCTCCCGCGCCAGCAGGAGCACGCCCCGCGGACCGGCGTCACCCGTGCCGATGGGCACCGCCACGGCAGGACCGAGTCCTCCGAAGCGAGGAGGCTCCAGGGAGATCCGTTCGTCGTGGCCGACATCCGCGCTGGTGACCGGGGCGGCCCCGGAGTAGGCCAGCCCCATCAGGCTCCGGTCCAGGGACAGCACGAGCCCCTGGTGCGCCTCGGCGTCCAGCCCTACGGCGATCTCCACGGCGAGCGACCCGGTGCCCTCCATGGGCAACCCGACCGCGGCCAGCGCCGATCCGGTGATCTCACCGGCCCGCTCCGCGATCAGCCCGAGGACCTCGGTCCCTTCGCCGCCGGACATCAGTCTGTGGGTGATCTCGGCGTTCGCCTGCAGCCAGCGTTCCCGCAACCGGGAGTCCTCGTAGAGGCGGGCGTTGTCGATCGCGACGCCGGCCGCCACCGCCAGGGTGGACAGGACCGACTCGTCCTCCTCGTCGAACTGCAGCCCGCCCTTCTTCTCGGTCAGGTACAGATTGCCGAAGACCTGGTCGCGGACCCGGATGGGGACTCCGAGGAAGGTGTTCATCGGAGGGTGGTGGGCCGGGAATCCGTACGAGGCCGCGTGCTCGGAGATCTTCGTCAGCCGCAGCGGCTCGGGGTTGCGGATGAGTTCCCCGAGGATGCCGTGGCCTTCGGGGTACGGGCCGATCTCGGCGATCTGCTCGGCGCTCACCCCGATCGTGTGGAAGGCGGAGAGCCGCCTTCCGTCGGGGCCGATCACGCCGAGCGCGGCGTACTCGGCGTCGACCAGGACCGCGGCGGCCTCGACGATGCTGTGCAGCGCCTGCTCCAGCTCCAGCTCCCGGCCGACCGAGAGCACCGCCTCCAGCAGACTGTGCACCCGGTCCCGGGTGCCGCGAGCCGCGTCCAGCCGGGCCTGCAGCTCCTCCAGCAGCTCGTCCAGCCGCAGCTGGGGCAGCCGCACACGAGCCTCTCCGGACTCCTCGGAGCGTGCCACCGGTGATCCTCCCGATCATCCCGCGCCGTGCCGACAGGCGGCTGTCCGGTCACAGTAACGTTCCGGGCGCGGGGAGGAAACGGAATCCGGCCTGGTTCGACGTCCCCCGAGGCGGTGAGCGGCCGGTGAGCCCGGCGGCCACGTGTTCGGTGAGGTCGAACAGCCGGTTGGTGCAGCCCCATTCGTTGTCGTACCAGCCGAACACCTCGACCAGTTCGCCGTGCGCCTGGGTGAGCGGCGCGTCCAGGACGCAGGACGCGGTGTCGCCCACGATGTCGCGGGAGACGATCGGGGCGTCGGACACCCGCAGGACGCCCTTCAGCGGCCCGTCGGCGTCGAGGACCCTGACCATCGGGGCCACGCGGTGGGTGGCGAAGGACGCGTAGGACACCACTTGGTGGTGGTCGGGGTCGTACGCCCCTCGTCGACGCCCATGACCACGGTCGTGTCCACGTCCTTGCCGGGCACGGACAGCAGCACTTTCCGTGCCCCTGCACACCGAGGTCGCCCCAGGCGAGCCGGGCGGGGTCGCGCTCGGCGGTGACGGCGATCCGGTGCCCGTCCATCGTGAGCGAGGTGTCGTGGGTGCCCGGCCCCATCCGGGGTGCACTCCCGGCGTGTGCTCGACGGGACCGGTCCGGCATCGGCCCTACCGGGCGGGGCACAGGAACGTTCGGCCCGCAGCGGAGGGAAGGGGTGATTCATGAAGGGCCCACCGGGCCCCGGGTAAGGCCCGAACGGCCCTAGTGCGGAGGGTGCCCTCCCCGTTCGATTGATCTGATCGCACACAACCACCCCGTAGACGGGAACACACGGAAAGCCGCCCATGGCACTCGACCAAGCACAGCCGGTCCCGCCGGGCCCTCGCGAGAGCGTGCAGCTCGACTCCGCGGAGGCTCTGTGGCTGCTCGGTACCGTCTCCTTCGGAAGGGTCGTCTTCACGCAGCATGCTCTGCCGACCGTCAGGCCGGTCAACCATGTCCTCGACAACGGCGACATCGTCATCCGCACCCACGAGGCCGCGGCCCTGACCTCCCGTACCCGCCAGACAGAGGCTCCGGGCGTGGTGGTCGCCTATGAGGCGGACGCCATCGACCCCGTCACCCATCTGGGCTGGAGCGTGGTGGTCACCGGCTACGCCCGACTGGTCACCGACGCCGGGGACCTGGCCCGCTACCAGGCGCTGCTGCGGCCCTGGGTGAGCCGTGCGATGGATTACGCGGTCCGCATCCATCCAGACCTGATCACCGGCATCCGGCTGGCGCCCGCCGGCTGAGCACGGCCGGCGCGGGCGGGGCGGCGGTCGCGGCCAGGCCCCCGGTCAGTCGTGCGGTACGACGGCCACGGGGGCTCCTGTGCCGGAGCAGCTCGTACGTCACGGACCCGATCGGCGAGCCGGCCGCCGAGGCGCCACGGTTCCTGCGCCCGACCACGACATCCCCCTGCCGGTGCCTCAAGGCGACCCGGACCTCCCTCAGCATGCGCTCGGCCCGCTCCTCCCCGAGGCGGCGAGACGTCAGGGGAACCGTGCGGCCCACTCACCTGTGCGCCGACAACATGGACGAGGCTATGTCCACAGCCGCTCCCGCGGTGCCGCCAGGGCCGTCACCGGTGCGCGGGCACCAGTACGACCGGGCAGTGCGAGCGATGCAGCAGGGTGTGCGCGACCGGGCCGAGGTGCGGGCTCAGGCGACCCGTCCGGTGGTGGGCGCCGATCACCACGACGGCGGCCTGTCGAGTCGCCTCCAGCAAGGCGTGGGAAGGCTTCCTGCGCACCGTGCGGGCTTCGACGCTCACGGTGGGATGGTGCTCCTGCAGACGGGAGAGGCTGAAGCGCGGTACGGCCCCCTCGGCCCGGTCCCGCCGTGCCATGCGCTGCTGGCCGGGGCTGGTCGCGGGGAGCGTCGAGGGCAGTTCGGGGGTGATGTGACGGTGGTTCTGCGCGTGCAGGACACTCAACTGCCCGCCATGGCGCTCCGCTTCCGCGAACGCGTAGGCGGCCGCCTCCACGTCGGAGTCGCTCTGCAGCCCGAGCAGCACTGCCGGTCCGTCACCGGACGACGCGGTGTCCTTGTCGCACGGGTGGTCCTCACGTACGACCATCAGCGGACCGTGCGCGTGCGCGGCGAGCCGCAGGCTGACCGAGCCGAACAGGGTGCCGGCGACCCCGCCGAGCCCCCGCGTGCCCACGACGGTGAGGGCGGCGCACGTACTCTCATCGGTCAACACCCGCACGGCGGAGCCCTCTACGGCCTTGGTCACCACCCGCAGACCGGGGTGGTGTCCGTGAACCCGGGCGACGGCCGACGCCAGGATCGGCCCGGCCTCGTCACAGTCGGATACGGCGCAGACGACCCGCAGTTCGGTGTGGCGGCGTGCGGCCTCGTCGGCGGCCCGGTCCAGTGCCCGCACGGCGAGCAGTGAGCCGTCCACTCCGACGGTCACGTGGTGGAGAGTCATGGTCCCGTTTCCCTTCTGTGCCGTGCCCTTGTCGTGCGGTCGAAAGGGGGCCGTCGGGACCGGGACGCGTACGCCGCCGGGCGGTTCGCGGGGTCCTACTACGGCTCCGAGCCCGATGCTCGTCCCGCGTGAGCGCCCGGTGCAGGGGCCCCCGGAACCAGACCGGGCGCCGTACGGCCTCTTTGTGCAGGGCCGTCCGGTCCCCATGCCAGGAGGCCGTCGCCCCCGTTCAGCCGGAGTGGTCCAGGTCCACCCCGTACAAGGTGCGTCCGGCGACCAGTTCGCGTCCGGTCACCAACTCCGGCTCGATGCGGACGAAGATCTCGTCCGGTGAGGCCACCCACGAGCGGGGGCCCGTACGGGCCAGACGCTTCTGCTCGGCGGGGTCGGTGACCACCATGGCGCCGCCGGTGACGACGACACTCCAGCCGGAGTGGGCGGCCGCGTCGACCTCGTCGGCCTCGAAGGCGACCACCGCGCCGTCGATCGCGCCGGCCAGCTCCGAGGCGGCCGAGGTGCGCAACAGCACGGCGCCGTCCTGGTCCAGACAGAAGTTGACCGGCAGGACCGCCGGCAGGGCCTGGCGGGTGTGAACGATCCGGCCGACGGGTGCCTGTGCCAGCAGCCGCAGGCACTCGTGCCGGTCGAGTTCGCGGAATCCGTCGTTGGGGTACATCAGCCAACCGTCTCTCGGCCCGTCGTCCGCCGCCGGGTGCAGCGGTACAGGAGTGCAAGTCCATCTTTCGCGGCACATGGCGACGGACTAAGGGCCATCAGTCCCGACCAAGCCGGACAACAGCCCTTTTCGCGTGGTGCTCCAGGGGCGGGTGCCGGACGGGATCCCGTGACCGCTCCCTGCGAGCCGCGGCGACCCCACCCGGCCCACATGGCCCTGGGTCGACTGGACCGAACGGCTCTACTCCACGCCCGGCGCCTCCGGTTTCCATTGACCATGGCCGAAACGCACTCCGTCCCCGCGCGGATCCACACGGTGCCCACCGTCTCCGACAGGACCGTCGTGGCGCTGCACGGGGAGATAGACCTGTTCGCGGTCGGATCGCTGTCGGCACGGTTCGACGCGCTGACCGCCGAAGGGCACCCCGACCTGGTGGTGGACCTGAGTGCCGTGACCTTCATCGACTGCTCCGGGCTGGGGATGCTCTGCCGCGCCCGCAACCGTGTCACCGCCCGTCACGGGCGGCTGCGCCTGGTCACGGACAGTCCGGGTCTCCTGCGGATGCTCCGTCCTGTGGGTCTGGCGGGCGTCTTCGAGGTGTGCGCCGAGTTGTCCGACCTTGTGGCCTCCCCGTCGGGCCGACCCGCCCACGGCTTGGAGCGGCGCGGGGCTGAACGGCCCCTCCCCGCAAAGGGGTAGGACCCGGTCGGCCCCCTGGTCATGCCTGACCGGCTCATCGCACGACGACTCACCGGGCGGCACCGTTGTACCGGACCACGAGAAGGAGGTGCGGACCGATGACCGGCAAGCGTGGGAGGAAGCGGCTCTGGCGGTGGAGGAGCAGCCCGTTGCGCCGCCACGACGACAAGGTGGAGGCGTGGATCGTGCTGGCCATGTGGATGGTCATCGCCGTGGGCGGAGCGATCGTCGGCCTGGTCACCGCCCACGCCTGCGACAACGTACTCACCCGGCAACGCGCCGAGCGCCACTCCTCGTCGGCACTACTCCTGACCGACGTTCCTGGTACCGCGTCGGCCGGGGCAAGCAGTGACCGGGCCCTCGCGAAGGTCCGCTGGACGCTGCCCGACGGCACGGCCCGCACCGGCAGGACACTGGTCGACACCGGCCAGAAGGCCGGAGCCCACGTCGTCGTGTGGCTGGACGCGAAGGGCGGACTCACCACCGAACCGCCGGGCCCCGTGGAGGCGGGCTTCGAGGCGGCCCTGATGGGCATGGCCGCGGCGCTGGCGCTCGCGGGCGGTGTGTACGGCGTCGGCGCGGCGGCTCGCTGGCGTCTGGACCGGCGCCGTATCGACGCCTGGGGCAGGGAGTGGGAACAGATCGGACCGCGCTGGTGTCACAGGACCGGTTGACCCGGCAGACGCCCACCTGGCCACCTACCTCATCGGCACCACCGGTCTCCCCTCTGCAACCGGCCGTCATTTGGTCTCGCGGCCCGAACGGTCCTGCCCCGCATCGCTAAACTGCTGGTGGCCGCAGCACACTGAGCAACGAGGAGAGCCGGATGTCGGCGCACGACCCGTCCGTCTCCGCCGGCTCGGCCCGGGTGAGTGAGCCGGCCACGCCGCCGGTTCGACAGGCCTTGTCCGACAGTGTCTACGAGGACATCAAGGCCATGGTCATGGACCACGAGATCGCCCCGGGCGCACGGGTCGGCATGGAAGCACTGGCTCGTACGCTCAACGTCTCACCGACACCCGTGCGCGAGGCCTTGGCGAGACTGGAGGCCGACGGACTGGTCGTCAAGCGATCGCTGTCCGGGTACCGGGCGACCGAGTTGCTGACCCGCCAGGGAGTGGAGGAGCTGTTCGAGATGCGGCTGCTCCTGGAGCCGCGCGCCGCGGCGCTGGCCGCCCGCAATGCCGACGAAGGTCAACTCGACGCCATCGAGGCGACGTTGGAGGCCATGCAGGCCCACCCCGGTCCCACCACGGGGCCGTACGCCTCCTACCGCGACTTCGCCGCACTCGACCAGCGTTTCCACGACGCCGTCGCGGAAGCCGCCCACCGGCCGCTGCTCGCGGACGCGGTGGAGCGGCTCCACGCGCACCTGCACGTCTTCCGCCTCAGCAGCGTGCAGGACGCGGGCGATCCGACCCTGAACGAGCACGACCGCATCCTGCGCGCAATCCTCCGCCGTAGAGCCGAACTCGCCGCCGAGGCGATGACCGAGCATCTGACCCGCAGTCTGGAGCGCCAGCTGAGCCGGTTCGACCAGCGGTGAAACCAGCGACGACCGGCTCGACCACCCTCCCGCTCGGTCAACCGGCGTCTGTGCCGGTCGACAGTGTGCAGGCTCTCGGGAAGGGTGACCGAAGCCGACTGGACGTCGTGGACGGTCGACGACCTCAGACCGTACGCGGACCCCGGCCGCCGGTGTCCGGCTCGGAGCGGCCGGGTGAGCACGCTCGCCGCGGGCCCCGAGGAGGTCGCCCATGTGGGCCCGGCAGCTCACGGCGGCCGGCAACTCCGTGTCTCCTCGGCGTCCGCCCTGTGCGGCGGGACGCGGATCACCTGGGCGACGCGCCTCACGCGGCACCGCTCCTCGCGGTCACGGCCGAGGTCGCACGGTCGTGGATGATCCGGATGATCTTCCCGCTCATGCGGTCGTAGTCGTGGTCGTTGTCCACCTCGCCGCGGATGCGGTGGTCGGCCATGACGACGACCCGGTCGGCCAGCCTGATCATCTCGGTGAGGTCGCTGCTGATGAGCAGAATGGGGAGACCGCCTCGGGTCAGTTCCCAGATCAGCTCGTGGAAGGCGTCCTTGGTGCGCACGTCGACCCCGACCGTCGGCTCGTCGACGATCAGCAGCCGTGTGTCGGCCGCGAGCCATTTGGCCAGGCTCAGCTTCTGCTGGTTGCCGCCGGAGAGTTCACCGGCATTCTGGTCGAGGCCGGAGACGCGGATGCCGAGACGGTCGACGAGGTCCCGGGCCACCGCCTTCTCCTGTCGGGACGAGATGTCGCCGAGGAAACGGCCGAGCTTCTGCCACACCGTCACGGTGACATTCCGGACGACGGGCTGCTCCAGGAAGACGCCTTCCTCCTTCCGGTTCTCGGTCAAGTAGCCGATGCCGTACGTGTGGAGGGCCTCCCTCGGGGAGCCGATCCGCACGTTCTCGCCGTGCACCCTGATCTCACCGCCCGTGACCCGGTCGAGGCCCAACACCGCCTTCACCACTTCGCTGCGGCCGGCGCCGACCAAGCCGTACAGGCCGACGATTTCCCCGGGGCGGATGTCGAGGCTGATGTCACGGTGGCCGGACGCGGTGGACAACCCCGAGAGGGAGAGGGCCGGTTCGGCGGTGGTGTCGACCGTGCGCGAGGGCATGTCGGCCACCGAGTGGGCGCGGCCGACCATCAGGGTGACCACGTCGTCCTGGGCATGGTCGGCAAGCGGGGCCGATTCGAGCACCGAGCGGCCGTCGCGCAGCACGGTGACGGTGTCGCAGAGGGTGAAGACCTCCTCCAGTTTGTGGCTGACGAAGACCACACACCTGCCGCGGGCCGTGAGTCGGCGGACGACGTCGAAGAGGCGTTCCGCTTCCTGTGGGGACAGGGAGGCGGTGGGCTCGTCGAGCAGCAGCACCTCGCTCTCGGTGTGCAGGGCTTTGGCGATCTCCACCAACTGCTGCTGGGCGACGGACAGTTCGCGCACCGGCCGGTGCGGGTCGAGGTCCAGGCCGATTTCGGCCAGGCAGCGTTCGGCGGGTGCGGTCATGGCCGCGCGGTCGAACAGGCCCCGGCACGAGGGCGGGCTCTGCAGGGTGATGTTCTCCGCGACCGTGAACCCGGGGATCAGGTTGCGCTCCTGGTGGACGACGCCGATGCCGGCCCGGGTGGCCTCCAGCGGTGAGCGTGGGTGGATCTCCTCGCCGCGCCGGAGAAGTCGGCCGCCGTCGGGCGGATGAACGCCGGTGATCACCTTGATCAGGGTGGACTTGCCCGCGCCGTTCTCCCCCAGCAGGGCGTGCACGGAACCGGCGGTCAGCTTCAGGCCCACGCCGTCGAGGGCGCGTACTCCGGGGAAGACCTTGACGATGTCCTCGCATTCCAGCAGGACGTTGGTCATGGGGTGCCTCCCGCAGTCGTCGACAGGGCGGGCGTTCTGCCCTTCTTCTCCAGGTGGGTCTGGTGGATGCGGCCGCCGACGACCGTGCCCAGAACAACCAACCCGATCAGGAAGTTCACCCAGCTCGGATCGAGCGAGAACTGGGCCCGGGTGGTGTCGATGAGCCGCATGACGAACGCGGCGAGCACGGTCCCCAGCACCGCCACGGACCCGCCGGTCAGCGCGACGCCGCCGATGATCGGGGCCGCGAAGCTGGGCAGCAGCCAGTCGCCGCCGACACTGCGGTTGACGCCGGGCAGCGAGGCGGTGGCCAGGGCGGCGGCGATGCCGACGAGCAGTGCGGACAGAGTGTGCGCGACGACGATCTGACGGTCCGTGGAGATGCCCGACAGCCGTGCCGCGAGGGGGTTGCCGCCGGCCGCGAGCAGCCGCCGCCCGGGGACGGTGCGGTACATGAACCCGGCGAGCAGCGCCGCCGCGGCGAGCCCGGTGAGGAACACGAGAGGGATGTTCAGCGGCGCGGAGCGGCCGAGGTCACGCAGTGCGGCGGAGTACCCGTCGATGGTGCGGGTGCCGGAGAGCCGGTACTGCGCCCCGAGCAGGACGGTCATCGTGCCGAGGGTGACGATGAAGCCGTTGATGCGGGTGGCGACGATGAACACACCCGTTACTAGGCCGATCAGGGTGGCCGTGGCCACGCCGGTCAGTACGGCCACGAAAGCGGGCACCCCGTGATCGGCCATCAGCACGCCCATCAGACAGGCGGTGAACCCGCCCAGGGCGCCGACGGCGAGATTGAGCTGCCCGACGCACAGGGCCACCATCTGGGCCAGGCCGATCACGATGGGTGTGGCGAGGTACTGGAGGAACGTGCGGAGCGAGGACCCTTCCAAGAAGGAGCCGGACGAGGCGATACCGAGGGCCATGTAGCCGACGACGACCACGCACAGCAAGGTCATCGTCGTGGACTGGGAGAAGCGTCGCAGGACCGCCTCTGAGGTGTCGCGGAGCGTCGTCATGTGGAGCGCACCACCTTGCGATAGGACACGACGGTGCGCACCCGGTCCGCGGACAGGGCCAGCAGAAGCACACAGCCGAGACAGATGTTGAGACTCTCCAGACCGACCCCGAGCAGATCGAGTTCCTTGCGGATCACACCGACCAGGGACGTACCGAGCAGGGCGCCCACGACGGAGACGACACCGCCGGTCAGCAGGGTGCCGCCGAGCACCGCGCCGAGGAACGACGGGAGCATGAAGTCGGCGCCGATCGAGGCGCTGAACGTGCCGGTGCCGACGGCGGCCATGAAGCCGGCCAGGGCGGCGAGGAGCCCGGACAGCGCGTGTGCCAGGACGATCCTGCGCCCGGTGGGAATGCCCGACAGTTCCGCGGCGGCCGGGTTGGCGCCCGTCAGCAGCAGTTCGCGGCCCATGCGGGTACGGGCGTAGAGGAAGCCGAGGCCGACGAGGGCGAGCACGGTGAACTGGGCCAGCTGCGGGATGGCCGGTGAGCCGCAGACGGGGCCGACGCAGATGTCCGCCAGTGAGTAGGAGCGCAGTTCCGACAGTCCGTCCGGTCGCGTGGTGAACGCTGCGTTGTCGGTGTGGGAGGAATACAGGAGGGAGACCAGCCCCAGCAGGGCGAAGTCCATGGCCAGCGTCACGACGAAGGAGTTCACGCCCGTGCGGGCGATGATCCAGCCGGTCAGTGCCCCGACGGCGCAGCCGGCCACCACGCACAGCAACAGGCCCAACGGCAGCGGCAGTCCGAGCCGGTCGTAACCGAACCCGGCGGCGAAGGCGCCGAAGGCTGCCATGCGCCCCACGGCCAGGTTCATGTGCCCGACGGAGAGCACGACCATCTGCGCGAGTGCCACCACGGTCAGCGTCGAGATGTCCCTGAACAGCGGGAAGAGCACCAGCCGCGCGTCGAAGAAGGCCGGGCGCACCGCGCCGAACAGGGCGGCGAGGGCGATGACGAGCACCAGCAGTCCCAGCCGCTGGTTCACCCAGAACGGCAGACGGTGGGTGGGGCGGGCGCCCTCCGTGTGACTGGCGGTCTCCATGACGGCCGTTTTCATGCGACCCTCCGGTCGTCCACGGCGTCCATGTCCCAGTCGATGCCGATGCCGGGCACATCCGGCGCCACGGCACGGCCCTCCCGCAGCACCAGTTCGGCCCGCGTCACCGCGCGCAGTTGCGGTATGTACTCGACGTACGCGCCGTTGCTCACCGCCGCGACCAGGCTGACGTGCAGCTCCATCAGGAAGTGCGGGCAGACCTGGACGTTGAAGGTCTCCGCGAGGTGGGCGACCTTCAGCCACGGTGTGATGCCGCCGACGCGGGCGACGTCGACCTGCACCACGGAGGCGCCGCCGGCCTCCAGGTAGGAGCGGAACTGCATGGGCGAGTACATGGACTCGCCGACCGCGATGGGGACCCTGGTCGAGCGGGCGAGCCGGGCATGGCCGCTGATGTCGTCCGCGGGCATGGGTTCCTCAAGCCAGTAGGGGTCGTGAGGTTCGAGGGCCGCGGCGAGTTGCACGGCCGAGGACAGCGACTGCGACTGGTTCGCGTCCGTCATGATGTGCAGCGCCGGGCCGACCGCCTCTCGGACGGCAGCGAGGCGCTCCGCGTCCTCCGCGACATGCGGCTTGCCGACCTTGATCTTGACGCCGGAGAACTGCGCCTTCTTCGCCGCGAGCGCGGACGTGACCAGGTCCTCGGTGCCGAGATGGAGCCAGCCGCCCTCGGTGTCGTAGACGGGTGTCTCCTGGCGGTGACCGCCGGCCAGCCGCCACAGCGGCTCGCCCGCGCGTCGGCAGCGCAGGTCCCACAGGGCCGTGTCGACGGCGGCGAGTGCCAGCGAGGTGACGGCTCCGGTGGTGGTGGCGCGGGTGTGGGCGAACAGGGACTGCCAGATCCCCTCCACGTTGCGGGCGTCCTGGCCGGCCAGGAGGGGCAGCAGGTGGTCCCGCAGCAACGCCAGCACCGAACTCCCGCCGGTGCCGATCGTGTAGGCGTAGCCGGTTCCCACGAGTCCGTCGGCCGTGGTGAGCGTGACGAGAACGGTCTCCTGCTTGACGAACGACTGCACCGCGTCGGTGCGGTCGGTCTCCACGTCGATGTCGGCCAGTAGGGCCGTCGCGCAGGTGATGATGGTCATGCGTGTGTGCCGCCTTCCGTGGTTCGTGCCGGGGGCGGTCAGCCGCAGGAGAGGACGTCGTCGGCGAACTGCTTCTTCAGTGCGGCGGTTTTGGCCTTGCGCGCGCTGTCGTAGTTGTCGACGTTGCCCTTCGTGACCACGAAGGAGCCGGAGTCGATGATCTCGCCGGGGTGCTTCATGGTGCACTGCTTGGTCTGCAGCAGGGCCAGCGCCCAGGTGCCGATCTCCGCCTGGCCGACCGGGTTCTGTACGACGGTGGCGGCCACGGAGCCGTTCCTGATCGAGGAGAGGATCTTGGCGTCGTCGTCGATGGCCACGACCTTGGCCTTCGAGCCGGACTCCTGCACTGCTTCGGCAGCGGCGACCGCCGGGTTGTAGGCGGTGGAGACGAGGCCCTTGATCTGGTCGCCCTTGGCGGCGAGAAGGTCGGAGACGGCTTTCTGCGCGGTCTGGAGATCCGTGTCGATGTCGGTGATCGTCTGCAGCAGAGTGACCCTGCCGCCCGTCTCCCGCACCGCCTTCTCCACGCCCCTCTTGCGCAGTTGGGTGTTGGCGTCGACGTTGTTGCCCGTCAGGTGGACGAGCGCGCCCTTGCCGCCCATGGCCTTGATGGCGGACTGCGCGGCCTTGTACGCGGCGAGTTCGACGTCGGTCGAGAGACAGAAGTCCGCCTCGTTCGTGTCGCCTGCCGGACAGGAGGCCAGCGAGGCCACGGCGAAACCCTGGGACTTGAGGTCGGCGAAAGTGGTGTTGATGTCGGTCGGGGAGACTCCGAAGATGCCGAAGGCGTTGTAGCCGCGGGCGGCCAGCGTCGAGAGCAGGTTGTTCTGCTTCTGCTGGTCCCACTCGGCGGTCTCGTCGAAGGTGACGTCCCCCAGTCCGAGCGTCTTCTTCGCCTCCGCGCCGGCCTGCTTCCAGGGCTGGAAGTAGGGGTGGGCGCCGCCCGGTACCAGCGCGACCTTCGTCCCCGAACCATCGGCCAGCTCGGCCGTCCCGCTGCCGGTCCGCGCGGTGTCGGCGCCGGCGGCGGCCGGCTCGTCCGAGTTCTTGATGGTGCAGGCCGTTGGGGCGATGGCCAGAAACACCAGCATGACGGCGGCTGACGCGGCGGTTCTGCAACGGCTCATGGCAGCGCCCCACTCGTAATCAGATAGGATTTCACTGCCGTGAGCCTGAGGGAGCCGCGCCTGTCCCGTCAAGGTCCACGTCGGGACCGAGCGGAGAGAATCTCGCGAAAGCCCCTCACTGGCACGGGATTTACCCGGCGGCAACGGTGAGCTGGAGCGGTACACGCAGGTTCGGAGTGGATCCGTAAAATCATATAGGACCTGCACTCCAGTGGACGCGCATGAGACCTGCTCGAACGAATCGGACGGTCCAATGGGCCAGACCCTCGCACTCAGCTCGACCAGATGCCGCAACCCACTTCCTTCACTGCTTACTTCACCTCTTGACGGAAGTGGTCCATACCTTTAGGTTCACGGGTCAGCCACGCACCGTGAGGCGCACTCGCCGTTCACGAGGTGAACGCAGCCTCCGTTGTTCATCCCCCACGAAGGGCCCCTGTGCTCATGCCCAGAACTCTCCCCGCGGCTGTCTCCCTCACCGCACTCTCCCTCGCCACCGGCCTGCTGACCGCCTCACCCGCGCAGGCCGCCACCGGCACCATCACCGGCCTCGCCGGCAAGTGCCTCGACGTCGCCGGCGCCAACTCCGCCGACGGCACGGCCGTACAGCTCTACGACTGCAACGGCACCGCCGCACAGCAGTGGACCGTGGGCAGCGACGGCACACTCCGCGCCCTCGGCAAGTGCCTTGACGTGACCGGCAATTCGACCGCCGACGGCGCCCGGGCCCAGCTGTGGACCTGTTCCGGCGGCGCCAACCAGAAGTGGACCGTCTCCGCGGCGCACGACATCGTCAACCCGCAGGCGAACAAGTGCCTGGACGTCACGGGCAACAGCTCCGCCAACGGCGCCCGCGCCCAGATCTGGAGCTGCACCGGCGGCGCCAACCAGAAGTGGACCGCGCCCGCCCCCGGCGACGGCACCACCCCTTCCGCTCCGATGGCCGTGGCGCCGTACCTCTACAACGGCTGGGGCAGTCCGCCGAGCCCCACCACCGTCACCAACGCCACCGGCGTCAAGTACTTCACCCTCGCCTTCGTGCTCAGCAACGGCTACTGCAACCCCCAGTGGGACGGCGGCCGGGCGCTGACCGGAGGCGTCGACCAGCAGACGATCAACACCGTCCGGGCGAACGGCGGCGACGTCATCCCGTCCTTCGGCGGCTACAGCGGCAACAAGCTGGAGAGCTCCTGCTCCAGTGCGGGCGAACTCGCCGCCGCCTACCAGAAGGTGATCAACGCCTACGGTCTCAAGGCGATCGACATCGACCTCGAAGCGGACGCCTACAGCAACCCCACCGTCCAGCAGCGCACGGTCGACGCGCTGAAGACCGTGAAGGCCAACAACGCGGGCCTGAAGGTGTACGTCACCATCGGCACCGGACAGAGCGGGCCGGACACGAGTCTCATCAACCGGGCCGCCTCCTCCGGGCTGACCGTCGACGCCTGGGCCATCATGCCCTTCGACTTCGGTGGTGCGGGACAGAACATGGGCAACCTCACCACACAGGCGGCCGAGGGCCTCAAGAACGCGCTGAAGAACGCCTACGGCTACAGCGACGACCAGGCCTACCGGGACATGGGCATCTCGTCCATGAACGGCATCACCGACAACAACGAGACCGTGACGGTGGCCGACTTCCGCACCATCCTCGCCTACGCCCAGCAGCACCACCTCGCACGGCTGACGTTCTGGTCCGTCAACCGCGACCGGCCCTGCACCGGCGGCCCCGCCGACAGTTGCTCCGGTGTGGGTCAGTCCGACTGGGACTACACCCGAGTCCTCGCCGCGTACACCGGCTGACCCCCCACTCTTCCCGCAAGGAGAACCCGTGCCACTCCTCCCCCGGCGCCGCAGATCAACGGCCCTCACCGTGCTCGCCGTTGCCGCCACGTCCCTGCTGACCGCGGCCCCCTCGCACGCTGCCACCACCGCCCTGCCCACCGGCTTCGCCACCGTCATGAACGCCGCGAGCGGCCGATGCCTCGACGCCAAGGCGGCCGGCACCGCCAACGGCACCGTCGTGCAGCAGTACTCCTGCAACAACTCGACCGCCCAGCAATGGAGTTTCACCGCCACCAGTGACGGCTACGTCCGGATCAACAACGGCAATGCCACCGGCCAGGTCGTGGACGTCGCCGACGTCTCCAACGCCGACAACGCGCCGGTGCACCTGTGGAGTTACGGTGGCGGCGCCAACCAGCAGTGGCTGCCCGTCGACGAGGGCGGCGGCGCCTACCACTTCGTCAACCGCAACAGCGGCAAGTGCCTCGACGACCCCGGCGCCTCGACCGCCGACAGCGTGCAGTTCGTGCAGTACACCTGCAACGGCACCGCCGCCCAGCGCTTCCAGGTGGTACCCGTGACCCCGTCGACGGCCAACCCCGACCTCGGCCCGAACGTCGCCGTCTTCGACCCCTCGATGTCCGCCTCGACGATCCAGAGCAAGCTCAACAGCATCTTCCAGCAGCAGGAGACCAACCAGTTCGGCTCCCAGCGCCAGGCCGTGCTGTTCAAGCCCGGCGCCTACAGCGCCGACGTCAACGTCGGCTTCTACACCCAGGTGCTGGGCCTGGGCCTGTCGCCCGACGCGGTGACGATCAACGGCGCGGTGCACGCGGAGGCGGACTGGTTCCAGGGCAACGCGACCCAGAACTTCTGGCGCGGCGCCGAGAACCTGTCGGTCAATCCGACCAGCGGGAGCGACCGTTGGGCGGTCTCGCAGGCGGCGTCGTACCGCCGTATGCACCTGCGCGGCAATCTCGCCCTGGACGACGGCGGCTGGTCCAGCGGCGGCTATATCGCGGACAGCAAGGTCGACGGCCAGGTCAACTCCGGCAGCCAGCAACAGTGGTTGACCCGCAACTCCCAGCTCGGCAGCTGGACCGGATCCAACTGGAACATGGTCTTCGTCGGCAGCCAGGGCGTTCCGGGCACCAGCTTCCCCAGCCCGCCCGACACCACTGTCGCGCAGACCCCGGTCAGCCGGGAGAAGCCGTTCCTGTACGTCGACGGCAACGGCGCCTACCAGGTGTTCGTACCGTCCCTGCGGTCCAACTCCACGGCGACCAGCTGGGCGGGCGGCCCCTCGGGCAGCTCGCTGTCCCTGGACACCTTCTACGTCGTCAAGCCGGGCGCCACCGCGTCCCAGATCAATGCCGCTCTCGCCGCCGGAAAGAACCTGCTGGTCACTCCGGGCGTCTACCACCTGGACCAGACCCTGCAGGTGAACCGCGCCGACACCGTCGTCCTCGGCCTGGGCCTCGCCACCTTCGTCCCGGACAACGGCATCACCGCCATGAAGGTGGCCGACGTCGACGGCGTGAAGGTCGCGGGCCTGCTCTTCGACGCGGGCACCACCAACTCGCCGAGCCTGATGGAGGTCGGGCCGTCGAACGCGTCCGCCTCGCACGCGGCCGACCCGACCTCCCTGCACGACGTGTACTTCCGCGTCGGCGGCGCGGGCGTCGGCAAGGCCACCACGAGCCTCGTCGTCAACAGCGACAACGTGATCGGCGACCACATGTGGATCTGGCGTGCCGACCACGGCAGCGGCGTCGGCTGGACCAGCAACACTGCGGACACCGGCCTGATCGTCAATGGCGACAACGTCACCATGTACGGCCTGTTCGTCGAGCACTTCCAGAAGTACCAGACCGTCTGGAACGGCAACGGCGGCCGCACGTACTTCTACCAGAACGAGATGCCGTACGACCCACCGAACCAAGCGGCCTGGATGAACGGCTCCACTCAGGGCTACGCCGCCTACAAGGTCGCCGACTCCGTCACCAGCCACCAGGCGTACGGCCTGGGCAGCTACTGCTACTTCAACGTCAACCCGAGTGTCGTGGCCGCACATGCCATCGAGGCCCCGAACAATTCCAACGTCCGCTTCACCAGCATGGTGACCGTGTCCCTCGGCGGCACCGGCACCATCAGCCATGTCATCAACAACACCGGAGGCCCGTCCAACTCCAGCACCAATGTGGCCAACCTGACGGCCTATCCGTAGAGCAGCCATTGGCTCCGCCCTCGGCCGGGGGGGGGGGGGGGGGGCCCCCCCCCCCCCCCCCCCCCGCGGCGGGGGGGGCCCCCGGGGGGTTTGGGGGGGGTGTGGGTGGTGTGGGGGCGCACCGCTGGCCGGAAAAGCGCGGGGGGGCAAAAAAG
>NZ_JBJDQL010000044.1:0-34296 GCF_044903305.1 Streptomyces sp. NPDC019531
TCCGGGGCCGGCAGCGCCCGGCGGTCCACCTTCCCGTTCGGGTTCAGCGGCAGCCCCTCCAGCACCACAAACGCCGCGGGCACCATGTAGTCCGGCACCCGCTCACACACCCACCCCCGCACCACATCCACACTCACGCCGCCGGTACCGCCGTCACCCTCGCAACCGGCGCCGGGTGTGACATAGGCGACCAGGCATTTGTCCTGTTCCCGGCCCTCACGGACCACGACCGAGACCTGCCCCACCCCCGGACAACCCGCCAGCACCGACTCGATCTCCCCCAGCTCGATCCGAAACCCACGGACCTTCACCTGGTCGTCGACCCGTCCCACGAACTCCAGATTCCCATCCGCACGCCACCGCACCACATCACCCGTGCGATACATCCGTGCCCCGGGCGGACCGAACGGATCGGCCACGAACCGCTCGGCAGTCAACCCCGCACGATTCCAGTACCCACGCGCCAGGTGACCGCCGGCGATATAGGCCTCTCCCGCGACTCCCACCGGCACCGGGCACAATGCCGCGTCCAGCACATAGACCTGGTAGTTCCACATCGGACGACCGACCGGGGGCGGCTGCTCACCTGTCAGCGGCTCACTCAGAGTCGCCCCGACAGTGGTTTCGGTAGCACCCCAGGTGTTGATCAGCTTCGCTTGCTCCGACCAGAACGAGATCACATCAGCTGGAGGAGTCTCGCCACCCGTGATCACCATTTCCAAGTCAGGTAGCTCTACCTTCGGCATGCTGGAGAACACCGAGGGCGGAATCATGGCGTGCGTGATCCGCTCCGTGCGCAGCACTTCTGCCAGTTCCTCGCCGGCAAGCGGCTTGGCGGGGACAACCAGGCAGCCACCCGACATCAAGGCGAGACACACTTCATTGACGGCAACGTCGAAGCTGAGCGAGACCAGCTGTAGAACCCGGCTGCCGATACCCACACCGTAGCGACGAGCATGGTTCTCGACCAGATTGTTCATTCCGGAATGCGGGATCACGACAGCTTTCGGCCGACCAGTGGAGCCGGAGGTGTAGATGATGTAAGCGGGGTTCCCCGCCTCAAGTGGAAGCAGTCTGTCCGTGTCGGTCAGATTCGTCGCCGAGTTGGTCTCGATTTCCATCGCGATGCCGGCATCGCCGAGCAGTACTACGGACATGTCCGTACCCGCGACATCGAGCACAGAGCGGCCCGCACCCGTTGTCGTGAGGACAAGGACCGGCTGCACGTCGTGGAGCATGAACTCGATGCGGGACGGTGGATAATCCGGATTGACCGGCAGATACGCTCCACCCGCTTTGAGTACGGCGAGGATCGCCACGACCATGTCGGCAGAGCGTGGTAGCGCCAGCCCCACGAATTGCTCCGGCCCTACGCCCTGCTTCACCAGGTACCGGGCCAGCTGGTTCGCCCGCGCGTTCAGCTGCGCGTACGACACGCCGATACCGTCACACTCCACCGCTGTCGCATCCGGTGTGCGGGCCACCTGCTCCTCGAACAGCACCGGCCACGTGACCTCCGGCAGGGACAGGCCCGTGTCGTTCCACTCCACCAGCAGCCGCTCCCGCTCACCGGGCAGCAGCACATCCACGTCACTGACCGGCCGGGAAGGATCGCCGGACACCATGGTCTCCAAGACGCGCAGAAAGCGCTGTTCCAACAGGGACAACGTAGCGTCGTCGCAGATCTCGGCCGGTGCCTGGAAGCCGATCTCCCATCCGGTACCGTCCTGGCGATCAAATACGTAGATCGCCAGATCCTCAACCATGCGGCGGGAAATATTGTGAGTCGACGAGTCATGGCCGGCGAACGTCAGGCCGTAACGGAACGGCAGAATGTTGATGACCGGTGTGAAAGCCGCCCTAGCGCCGGGCGGCAGCCCGCGATCCCGTTGTATGTCCTCGCCGCGGTACCGCTGGTGTGCCCGCATCTCGTCGACGTCATCCGCGATCTGTCGCACGAGTTCAGCGATGGTCGTGTCCGGACGGATCCCAACCCTCAGCGGCACCATGTTGGCCACCATGCCGGGTACATCGGCGACCGCCTTGTCCTGCCGGGCGCTGACCGGTACCCCGACGACCACCTCCCGCGCATCAGTCAGGCGCTGGGTGAACAGACAGGTCGCAGCGATCAGGACCCGGGACCACCGTGTGTCGGTGGATTGCGCGAGCCGGCGTACGTCATCCGACCAGGAAGCCGGCACAACACACGTGTGGAATAGGCGCCTTTGCGGTATGTCGGCGGACCCGGGCAGCAGCCGCGCGGCATCCGGGATGTCGGTCAGGTAGCTCGTCCAGTACGCCCGGTCACGCTCGAACTGCTCGGATTCCCGATACGCGACATCGCTGGCGACAAGGTCACGCAGCGTGCGGTGTGACGCGGGGTGGTACTCGGTGTGCTGTTCGAGAGCGGTGTAGGCCTCTGCCACGCGTCGGGCGATGACAGCGAAACCGGCCCCGTCCAGCACGATGTGATGGCAGCTCTGATACCACACGAATCGGTCGGCGGCCAGTTTGAGCAGGGCATAGCTGAACAATGGACCGTGGGTCAGATCCATCGGCCGCTCGACGTCGGCTGCCATCCACTCGAGTGCGGCTGCCTCGGGATTGGCAGCCTCGCTGACGTCGACGTACGGCATTGACCACGCCTGTGGCGGCTGGAGAACCTGCTGAGGCCCGCTGTCGTCGGCCACGAAGCGGACATGCAGCGCCTCGACACTGTCAACCACCTGCCGAAGCGCGGCCTCGAAGAGAGCAGGGTCGACCGGTCCGCGAATGTCTGTGTACTCGCCAATCGTGTGCAGGTGATTGCCGGCGGGCAGGAGCTGATGCGCAAACCAGATTTCCCGCTGGCCCGCCGTCAATGGAAGAGCTGTGAAATCGCTACCAGACAACGTAGTCCTCCAATTTACCAACAGGTGGAGCAGAAGGTTCCGCACAGGCGTGTCAGGCAAAGGCTTCAGAAACAGGCCTCAGGAACAGGCTTCAGGAAGTCGAATACGAACTGGCTGCTGCCAGAAACATGTCGTTGTCGGTCGAGGCGCCGACGGTCACCCGTATTCCCTCACCCGAGACCGGCCGCACCAACACGTTGTGTTCCATGCAGTGCTTCGCGAATCTCGTCGCATCCTGCGCGAGGGGCAACCACAAGAAGTTGCCTTGCGACGGCACGACTTCGTAGCCGGCTGCGCCCAGCACCGTCAGCATCCGGCTGCGCTCCTGGTCCACGTCGCGGCGTCGCAATGCCAGTTCGCCCTCGGCGCTCAGACTGACGACGGCGGCGGCTTCCGCCAACGCGCTGACGGTGAACGGCAGCTGTACTTCATGCACGGCGGCCACCACGGCGGGGGCTGCCACGCAGTAGCCGACCCGCAGGCCGGCGAGGCCGTATGCCTTGGAGAACGTCCGGAGGCTGACGACGTTACCGAACTCGCTGTCCTCGCCGGCGAGGCCGACGCCGTCGAGGCTGTCCGGGTCCCCGACGAACTCGTGGTACGCCTCGTCCAGCACGACGACAACGTCTTCCGGGACCTTGTGGAGAAACCCGAGTACTTCCTCGCGGTGCACCACGGTGCCGGTCGGGTTGTTCGGATTGCAGATGACCACCATACGGGTCGATGGAGTGATCGCGGCCAGCATCGCGTCCAGGTCGTGCGCCTGCCCCGCCGTCAGCCGGACCGGCCGCGGCTCGGCACCGACGATCCTGGCGAGCAAGGGATAACCTTCGAAAGAAGGCCAGCCGTACACGACGTTGCTCGGGCCGCGGCACACCGACTGCATCAGGTGTTGTAACAGCATCCCGGAGCCGGCGCCGACGGCCACGCGTTCGGGGGCGACGCCCAGGTGACTGGCCAGGGCCTGCGTCAAGGCTGCCGGCCTGATGGACGGGTACCTGTTCAGGGCCGGGATTCCGGCATCGACCGCCGCGGCCACTGCCGGCAACGGCGGGAACGCGAGTTCGTTGTTGGCCAGGTTGACCGTGTGTGCCACGGCTGCCTTCGACGTGCCGGGCAGCCCTGCCGGGTTCGGACGACCGATGTGCGTCACTGCTCGCTCATCTCCGTGCCTTCCCGTACCAGTTCGAAGAGGACACCACCGGCGAGGCTGCCGATCTGATGTGTCGCGGCACAGGTCCACCCGGTCTGGACGAAGGCTGTCTGCCACTCGTCCCCGGTTGGCAGGTAGGTGTCCATGAGGGAGTGCCCGAGCTCGAAGGCGAGGGTGAAGACGGGTATGTCGTCGTCCGGCAGGCCGGCGGAACGGACGTTGTCACCGATCAGGAGTGTGCGAGCGCGGGGGAACACGGTCTGCAGATGGCGCAGTATGGAAACACAGCGCTGCATCGGCCAGAGGTCGTGTCCCATCATGAAACAGGTCACCAACTCCACCTCGGCCAGTTCGGGCCGGGCGTCCAGCTCACACACATCGGCTTCGACGAATTCGAGCCGGTCGTCCAGGCCGGCCTTCTCGGCTTCGGTCCGGGCCATCCGCAGTGCCGACTGCGCGATGTCGATGCCGATGCCTCGCGCCTTGGGGTTTCGTTCAAGAATCTGCATCAGCCGTTTGCCGCTGCCGGAACCGAGATCGGCCACCACCTCGGGAACGAATTCGAGCCGGTCCATCGCCGACCAGAAGACGGGGTCGAAGAACGTCGCGTTGGCTTCCCGTGACGCGAAGCCGACGGCCTCCATGTCCCGCTGGTAGTAGTCGCCGACGCGGTTGGTGTTGCGCAGCAGGTTCGGCATCTGGGCGAACAGCGAGCTCGATCCTCTGGCCAGCCAGTGGAACAGCGGCTTGGCAAGGTACGCCTCGTCGAAGTTCGGACCGGTCGTCACCGTGTCGCCGTCGCGCTGCACGACCCCCACGGATGCCAGGGCGATGAACATGCCCTTAGTGGACTGCTTGTGCAGATCGTGCCGTGCCGCGAAGTCGGCGGCATCCAGGCTGCCGCCGCCACGCAGTTCGGACAGCGCGCCAAGTTCCCAGGCCGCGGCTATCGCGGATGCAGCGACAGCAGAATTGAAGATCTGTGCCGTCGCACGTCGAGCGCGCGGATCTGATTCTTGTGGTGTCACCATTTCCTCCGTCTGTCGCCAGGCCGGTAATCGATGTGCCGTCAGTGCATCTGCGCGAGATAGGCGTGCTGGCTGGGCAGCGTCAAAGGCGAAGTAGTAGGCACGTCCGGGGGTCAAGTGCCCCTTCGGCGGACCTCGCGATAGAGGGGCCTCGTGGCTGCACCGGCAGCAGGGTTGAGGTCAATTCCCTCTGAGTCTCAGCGAATTCGTACTGGGCGTAATGCGTCGGCATTGTCTGCCACCGCCATGCTTCAGCCGCCTTCCGTGAGGGCGTTGAAGACGCCATCAGCCAACGGGTACGGCGGCCGCTGGTCCTGGTTCGTGTGTGTCCGGGAAATCCAGCACCAACCCGCCTACGCGCTCGCGGACATTGCCTCGCGCAGGCTCTTCGGGCGCATGTCAGTCCAGTTTGCTTCGATGTGGTCGATGCAGTCCTGACGTGACCTACTCTCCAGTGCGACACGCCAGCCCGCCGGCACTTCGGCAAAAGCGGGCCACAACGAGTACTGTTCCTCGTCGTTCATCAGCACCATATAGGGCGCGTCGTCTTGTTCGAAGGGATTCGACACGATAATCAACGCCTTCCTGACGGCCACCAAACGAGGCTGGCACGATCGGGCAGAATCGAAACGCGATCAACCTTGCCAATGTTGAAAATCCGCAGAATCATGCTTCCCCCTCAACTATTTCGAGGTTACGAAGCCGAGAACAGGGATGTCAATACTTCACCCAATCGAAACGGAACATTCTGGTTCCGACTGCGGTTCTCCATCGAGGACGCCATTCGGCGACCAGAACGAGGCCGATCGCGACCTGGTACTTGAGTATGTTGTTCATCCGTCGGCGGCAGCACCGCCACCTATAGAGATGCTCTTGGCGGGCACTTGGTTTCATCAGAACGGCCGCGGTTTTCCCGGCTTCAGCGATAAGAGACCGGCCTTGAGAAATCGCCCCGAACTACCGGACTGACCAACGTCGGTCGAACGCCAAATCCCCAGCGATCCTGTCCGTGGGTGGGCGAATGGGCCACCTCTATGTGGTGGTGGAACATGAGAGCATCGCGACAGCGTCAACCGCCGTACCACCAGCCGTAGCTGCGCTAGTACTCCAGCCGCAGATCTTCGAGTTGGTGAAAGAACCCGATTGCTTCGCGCTCGGTGGAAGTGTCAGGCATGCTCCGCAGGCCGCTGTTCCGCATCACGCCTCCGAGGCAGTGACCGCTTCCGATCAGACGCGATCGGCTGCTCAGGAATTGAGGCTGTAATGCTAGGTCGGTGCTCAGGGTCTTCGAAAGCGACCCGCCAACTCCGAGACCCGCTGATCGAGCCCGGTCAATTCCAAGCCACGAGGCACCTGACCACGGGGCCCGGACCGGATCCTTCGCCTCGGCCGGTGGCGCGGGCGCCTCGGCCGGTGGCGCGGGCGCCTCGGCCGCGGGCAACCCGTACCCCTCGTCCAGCAACGTCCGCTCGTCCAAGGGAAGTTCCCGAGAGCGCCTGCTGGACCCGCTCTTTGTCGGTCGCCTTGGTCCAGGTGCCGTTCACCACTGCGAGCGTTGCTCGCGGAGTTGGCCACGGCGCGGGCCACGCTCATGAAGCGGTCGATACCGACGATCAAGCGGATGCCCTCCACCAGGGCCGGCTTGGGCGCCTGCGGACTGTCGGCCAGGACGGCCATGCCGGGGCCCGTGACACCGGACGCCCCCTTGGACGCGATCACAACGAAGAGCAGGAGGGTGGTCTGCTGGCCGATGCCCATCGGCCGACTCATCGCGTCAGCGGTGCACAGCGACGCCGTGGTCAGGCAGATCAGCGTGCTGCCCATGTTGAGGGCGTGGCCGGTCGGGATGGTGAGACCCACGGCGCTACGGCTGACACCCGTGTGCGACAGCTCCGCGACGACCCGCGGCATGGCGGGCTCGGACGACGAGGTCGACACGATCGGCGGGAACGTCCGGCCCTGGTTCAGCGACCTGAAAAGGCTGACACGCGCCACCAGCCGCATCAGTCTGCCCAACACCCCCACGACGAAGACCAGGCAGGTGATGGCGAGCAGGATCGCGGCAAGCGTCCAGAGGCCATCGAGTCCGGTCACGCCGACGACTGCCGCCACGATCGCGCCGGCGGGGGCCGCCCACCTGATCACGAAGGGGATGCGTAAGACCAGGGCCTGGATGTGCTCGACGCCGCGCAGCACGGGCTCACCGCCCCGGACCATCGCCTGCGACGCAAAGCCGACGAACAGCGAGACCAGCAGCGTCTGGAGCAGGACGCCGTCGGTGAAGGCGGAGACCATCGTGGTCGGGATGATGCCGAGCATGAAGTCCACGAGGGCCGTGTGGCCCTCCTTCGCCGCGGCCTGACCGACACCCATCACCGAATCGCCCAGCTGCATGCCCTCATCGGGGTGGATCACATTGCCCACCACCAGACCGATGCTCAGCGCCATGATGGACTGGCGCATGAAGTAGGCGAGCGCCCTGCCGCCGACCCCGCTGACCTTCACGACCTTCCGGACGGAACCCCACGCCCAGTACGACGGGGCATAAGAGTACGATCACGCAGAAGCTGGCCGATGAGATCATCGTCCTGATCAGGTTCACAGAGCCTGTGCCGATCGGCCTCAGCTCCAACGCCACGTCCGGCCGGATCATGCCGACGGCGACGGCGAGATTGCGAGTACGGTCCCGTCTGACGACAGGCGCCACCGGTGTTCTGGACACGGGAGTGCCTCCTTGACAACGTCATCGTCGTGCGCGGTGGTGCCGAGAAGGGGCTCTCAAGGCGTGCGGCTCACGTCCTGGATCCTGGAACGCGACTATGGCGCACGCTGCGAGCAAACTCATCCTTTCGGTCATTGAGTTCAGGCCTGTCGTTCCTTGGGCTCAGGCCTGCATGACGCGTCGGACGCGCTCCACGTGCCTCCCCCGCGCGCGGCTGCCGGTCCGCACCGCCCGGGCGTTGAGCGCTGTCCAGGAGGCGGGTGCGGGACCGTCACTGACCGCGTCGGACCTGCTCGCCGTGTACGTCGTGCTCGTCCAGCCTGAACCGGCCATCGAAACCGGTCGTCCGAGCAGGCCGGTCGCCGCTTGTCATCCCTTCAGTGCCACCGGGATCCGGTCCAGCACCGGGAACGGGACCAGGCCGTAGTGGTAGAAGTCCACGGCATCGGCCCCTGCGGCGATGGCCGCCGACGCCTTGGCCGCCAGGTGCTCGGCGGAGTCCGTGTCCGGCATCCCTGGACGCAGTACCGCGCGCAGGGAGCAGCCGTCCGCGAGGGCGGCCCGGTAGCCGGTGAGGTCGGCCGCGATCCGGTCCGGGTCCCGCGCGTAGGCCAGCACCGCGTAGCCGGGGACGACGGCGCTGAGCGCGGCCGGGTCGACTCCGGTCCGCCAGGCATCGTCCACGGCGAGCGCGCCCGTCGGTCGGCCGTCCGCGTAGCCCTTGACCGCTCCGGTCAGATCGAGGAAGACCAGCCGCGAGCCCTCGGCGGCCACCCCCTCGGCCACGGCCCCGGCGAGCGAGGTGACGGTGGCGGTACGGGTGGCGACGTACGCGGCGACGGCCTCGGGGAGCTCACCTTCCGACGGGTCCGCGCCGTCCAGCACCCGGCCGACCAGCCGTGCCGCCTCGGCGCGGGCCGCGGCCGCGTCCGAACCCGCCGACTCGGCGTTGCCCGCGCAGTGCGAGCAGAAGCACAGGCCCAGCAGGAAGTCCTCCAGTGGGCCCAGCGGGACGAAGCTGCGCTCGTGGTGGTAGCCGTGGCCGAAAGTGCCGTAGTGCAGGGACTCGGCGACCACCGCGTCCACGCCCAGCCGGGCCACCGAGCGGGCCAGCGCCACGGCGTACGCCCGCACGTCGGGGTGGGCCGGGCACAGGTCGGCCGGGGCGGCCCGGTCCCCGAAACAGTTCCGCTGGGTGACGTCGGGGTGGGCGAGACCGAGGGTGGTGTTGTGCAGGAACACGGTCCAGCCGTGCAGCGCGGTGCCCCGCTCGGCCGTCAGCCGCCGCACCTCGCGCAGTGGTTCCTCCTCGGCGCCCGTCTGCACCGGCGGAACCAGCGGCAGCCCGTCGAACAGGACGGCCGGCGGGACGAAGTGGGCGCCGTCGCGGCGCAGTGTGACCCGCGCCGGTCCGTGCGGGGTGACATCGCGGGCGCGGTGGTAGGCGGCGGCCACGGTGAGGGTGTCGCAGCCGTAGGTGCCGAGGACCCGGTCCAGGACGGCGGCGGTGCCCTCGGCACGCAGGTCCTCGACGAAGGCGTACACGGACGCGGTGGACGTTTCCATGCTGATGCTCCTTGGTGGGGTCAGTGGCCCTTGTTCCGTGCCCGGGAGGAGCCGAGGACGTGGGAGATCTCAAGACCGGTCCGGACGACCATGGGGCCTACCTCGCGGACTCGCGCCGGAGTCATCCGGGTGGTGAGACCGGAGACGCTGACCGCGCCGATCGCCGCGTCGGTGTGGTCGAAGACGGGCGCGGCGACACATCGCACCTCCGGCTCGTTCTCGCGGTCGTCGATGGCATAGCCCTGCCGGCGGACCCGGTCGAGTTCGAAGCGCAGCCGCTGCGGGTCGGTGGTGGTGTGCGGGGTGACCGGCGGCATCCCGGCGGCGACCACGACGCGGATCTCCTCCTCGCCCAGCCAGGCGAGGATGGCCTTGCCGACGGCGGTGCGGTAGGCAGGGACCCGGCTGCCGACCCGGGAGGCCATGCGGACGTTGGTCTCGTTCTCGACCTTGTCGATGTAGATGACGTCCGGCGGCTCGTACACCACCAGATGGCAGGTCTCGCCGACCGCGTGCTGGAGCAGTCGCAGCGGCTCCGTCGCCACGGTCCGCAGGTCGAGCGAGGAGAGATAGACCTGGCCGAGCCGCAGCGTGCCGTGCCCGAGCCGGAACCATCCCGTCTCGCGGTCGCGGACCAGCAGGTCGGCCTCCATGAGCGGGGCGGCCAGCCGCAGCACCGTGCTCTTGTTGATGCCGAGTTCCTCGGCGAGCCGGGTGAGCGAGATGCCCCGGCCGGGGCCGGCGTGGTCGCGGATGTACTCCAGGACGGTGAGCGCGCGGCGCAGCGACGAGGACTGGTTGCGGCGAACCGGCGGCGTGGAGGGTGTGGAAGCGGCGGTCATGTCGTACTCCTCGGCATCAGTCCGCGGGCCACGGTGTCGCGGGCGGCGGCGAGATGGCGCCCGGCGCGGGCGAGCGAGACCTCGTGGTGGCCGGGGAAGAGCGCGTCGACGTCGAGCGTGGCCAGCGTGGCCAGACTGGCCGCGTAAGCGGGCACCCGGCAGTCGTGCAGATTCTGCAGTGAGATACGGCCTCCGGTGAAGAGGCAGTCGCCGGAGAAAAGCGCCCGGTAGCCGGGAGTGCGCAGGTGGTAGCACATATGTCCGTCGGCGTGGCCGGGTGTCGCGACGGCCCGCAGCACCACCCCGCCACCGAGGTCGATCTCCTCGCCGTCGCCGATGGCCGCGACCGTCGGACAGGGCGCGAAGGCATAGTCGTCCGGGTACGCCCCGGCGGCCTTCCCCCGGTCCAGGCTGATCCCGCGCTCGTCCCCCGCCGCGATCCACGGCACGGCCTCCGCCCCGGCCAGCACCCGTAGTCCCGGCCACCGCTCGGCGAGTGCGGCGGCCCCGCCCGCGTGATCGGCGTGGCCGTGGGTGAGCAGCAGATGGCCCGGCGGCTCCGCGAGGCCGAGCGTCGTGCGTCCCGCTCCCGCGTCGATCAAGGCACTGTGCCGACCGCCTCGTACGAGATACACATGACAGTCCAGCGGATCGGAGAGATCGAACCCGTCCGCCCCGCTGGCCACGAGCGTGACGTGCTCGGTCAGCCGCACGACGTCCCCTCCGGTTCCTGCGGCGATGCCTGCCCGACGGTCGCTCACGAGCATCCCCCTACCGTCCCGCGCAGTGCCGCTACGACGATCCGCGCGGCCAGCGCCACCTCCGCGAGGTCCACCGACTCCGCCGCCGCGTGCGCGTCAGTCACCGAGCCGGGCCCGAAGACCACGGACGGGATCCCGGCGCGGGCGAGCTTGCTGGCGTCCGTCCCGAAGGGCATGCCCCGCACGGCGGACGGGCGGCCGTGGTCGGCCAGGGCCCCGCACAGGGCGGTGACGATCGCCGCGTCCGCCTGGGTGTCCAGCGCCGGGTCGACTGTGAACGGCGGGTCCGCCTCCGCGCCCAGCCCGGCCAGTTCCGCCCGCTCCTGCCGCCATACGGCGTCCAGGTCCTCGCCGGGCAGCGTGCGGCGGTCGACGTCCACCTCGCAGGTACCGGGAATGGTGTTGGGCCCCGTGCCGCCCCGCACCCGGGTGACCGAGCGGGTGGCGGGCCCGAGCAGGGGATGCGCGGGGACGGCGGGAGGGGTGGCCGCGAGATGGGCGATGACCGGCGCCATCAGCGCGATGGCGTTCACCGCCTCCTCGGGCCGCGAACTGTGCCCGGCCCGCCCCGTCGTGCGCACGGTGTAGCGCACCACCCCCTTGTGCGCGACCGCCGGCACCAGCCCGGTCGGCTCACCGACGAGTGCCCCCACGACCCGCCGGTCCGCCAGCGTGTCCAGCAGACGCAGTACGCCCCGGTAGGCGTGCTCCTCGTCGCACACGCCCGCGAGCACCACGGTGCACGGCGGCGGCTCCCCGGCGGCGAGTTCGACGAGGGCCAGCAGGAACGCGGTCAGCGGCCCCTTGGCGTCACAAGCGCCCCGCCCGTACAGCACCCCGCCCCGCATCTCACCGCCGTACGGATCGACGCTCATCCCGTCCGTCTCGACCGTGTCCAGATGCGACTCCAGTACGACGGTTCCGGGACCGCGTCCCGGTACGACGGCCACGACGTTGTGCCGGCCCGGCAGCACCTCATGCAGTCGGGCCGGCACCCCGTGCCCCGCCAGCCAGTCCCGCACGTACACGGCGACCGCCGTCTCACCCCCGTCGCCCGCCCCCTCACGGGGGTTGACGCTGGGAATGCCCAACAGGTCCCGCAGCAGGGCCTCCGGTTCGATCATGTACGGCGCTCCCTCGCGTAGACCAGCAGCAGCCCGATGATCAGCACGCCGAGGACGACCTGCCGTACCCCCTCCGAAAGGTTCCAGGAGGTCAGCAGCGCGGTCAGCAGAGTGAGCAGCAGGGTGCCGCCGACCGTGCCGAGGAGGTGGCCGCGTCCGCCGAGGATGGAGGTGCCGCCGAGGACCACGGAGGCGATGGACAGCAACTGGTAGGGATTGCCCATGGTCAGCGAGCTGGTGCCGGTGAAACCGAGCAGCACCAGACCGGCCGCCCCGGCCAGCAGCGCACAAGCCGTGTAGGAGATGAACGCGGTGGTCGCGACCGGGACTCCGGACGCCCGGGCGGCGTCCTCGCCGGCGCCCAGCGCGAAGGCGTACCGGCCGGCGCGGGAGCGGTGCAGCAGCCAGAAGGCTGCCGCCGTGACCGCCAGCCACAGCACGAACGCCCAGGGCACGCCGAGGAGCCTGCCGTTGGCGAGCGAGTCCAGCAGCGGCACCCGCGCCGAGCTGGGCGAACCGTCCGTGTACACGAGCAGCGCGCCGGAGAGGACCGTGCCGGTGGCGAGGGTCATCACCATCGGCGGCACCCGCAGCCACACCACGCCGACCGCGTTCACCGCGCCCACGAGCGCGCTCAGCGCCAGCGCCGCGGTGATGCCCGTGGCACCGCCGCCCGTCCCGGAGGCGACCTTGGCGCACACCACCGCCGACAGGGCGACCACTCCCGACACCGACAGGTCGATGCCGCTCATCATGACGACGAGCGTCTGCCCCACCGCGACGATGCCCAGGAAGGACGCCGTCAGTACGAGATAGCGGAAGCTGGAGACGCTGTCGAAGCCGTCCGCGAACAGGATCGCCGCGAGCCAGGTCACCCCGAGCACGCCGAACGCCCAGGCCGCGCGGCTGCCTCGCAGCGCGGCCATCGGTACGAGGGCGCTCATATGCCCGCCTCCTTCGTGACGTACGTCTTCAGGGTGAGGGCGACGATGAGGATCACGCCCTGCACGATCAGCTGGTAGAAGGGCGAGATGCCCGTGAACAGCAGCAGGTTGGTGAGCAGGCCGATGACCAGCGCGCCCAGGACCGTGCCGCGCATCCGGCCGACCCCGCCGAAGAAGCTGATGCCGCCGAGCACGGAGGCGGCGATGGAGTTGAGTGTGTAGGGGGCGCCGATCGTCGGGTCCGCCGAGCCGGTCTGGATCGCCAGGCCGATCCCGGCGAGACCGGTGAACGCGCCCGACAGGGCGTACCCCGAGATCTTCACCCCTCGGGTGTGCAGGCCGCTGGCGTAGGCGCCGTGCTCGTTGCCGCCGACGGCGTACAGCGCGAGCCCGTGCCGGGTGGTGCGCAGCAGCTTCCATGCGACGAGCACGCCCGCGACGGCCACCGCCGGGACGGCGACGCCGTTCCAGCCGTTGTTGTATGCGTTCACCAGCCCGCCCGGCACCGAGCCGCCGGGCTGGGGCAGCACCACCAGGGTGATCCCGCCCCACAGGAAGGACGCGGCGAGCGTCACGACGATGGGGGGCAGCCCGGCGTACGCGACCAGCGCCCCGTTGACCGCGCCGGCGGCGACGGCCGCGGCCAGCGCGAGCAGCGCGGCCACCGTCACTTCGCCCGCGCTGTGCGCGCCGTACGTGGCGAACACGGCCATGGCCAGGCCGAGCACCGCGCCCAGCGAGAGGTCGATCCCGCCGAGCAGCATCACGGTCGTCTGCCCCGACGCGGCCAGGATCAGCGGCAGGAACTGAGCGGACAGGATCGTGACGGACGCGGGCGTGAGCAGGCTGGAGTCGTAGTGCTGGTAGGCGACCAAGAGGACGAGCACCAGGGCCGCGAGGGCGAGGAGGTCGGTGTTGCCGCGCGCGACACCCGTGAGGCGCTCACGCATGAACCACGCTCCCGGGGTCCGTGCCGACGGTGGCCGATGTCCCCATGACCGACGCCCTGACCAGGCGTTCCTCGGTCAGCTCGGGTCCACCGAGACGCTCGACGACCGTCCCCTCGTACATGACGGCGACCTCGTCGCACAGGCCGACCAGTTCCATGGTGTCTCCGGAGGTGACGAGCACCGCGAGGCCTTCGTCGGCCAGGCGGCGCAGCAGGTGGTAGATCTCGCCCTTGGTACCGATGTCGATGCCCCGGGTCGGCTCGGCCAGTAGCAGAGCACGCGGCCCGGTCGGCAGCCACTTGGCCAGCGCGACCTTCTGCTGGTTGCCGCCGGAGAGCCGACGGGCCTCCTGCGCGGGGGAGGACGCCTTGATCCGCAGGCGCTGGATCAGGTCGTCGACGAGCGCGTTCTCGGCACCGCGCGAGACGGTGGTGAGCCGGTTCGCCGGGGCGAGGTCGCGCATGCTGGGCAGCGCCAGGTTGTCCCGCACACTGCGCACGGTGTGCACACCCTCGGTCTTGCGGTCCTCGGGGACGTAGGCGATCCGGTGCCGGATGGCGTCCCGGGGCGAGGACAGCCGTACCTGACGGCCGTCCAGGCGGACGTCCCCGGTGTGCCGGGCCAGTCCGAACAACGCCCGCAACGCCTCTCGCTGCCCCTGGCCCTGCAGCCCGCCCAGGCCGGTGATACGCCCGGGTACGAGATCGAGGTCGACACCGGAGCAGGCACGCGGGACGGTGAGCCCGCGTACCCGGAGGAGGGGCTCCCCGGCGGGGGCGGTGGCCGCCGTCCTCGCCTCGGCTTTCGCCGGGAACAGGTCCGACAGCTCCCGCCCCACCATCAGCCGTACGATGTCGTCGTGGCCGGTGTGCTCCCGTTCCCGGGTCGCCGTCACCGCCCCGTCCTTCAGGACCGTCAGCCGGTCGCTGATCGCGAACAGCTCCCCCATCCGGTGGCTCACCAGGATCACCGAGCCGCCCTGGCCGCGCAGTTCGCGGATCACCCGGAAGACTGCGGCCACCTGATCCTCGTCCAGCGCCGAGGTGGCCTCGTCGAGGATGAGCAGACGTGGTTCGCCCGCCAGCGCCTTGGCGAGTTCAACCAGTTGCTGCCGGCCCAGCGGCAGCCGTCCCACCGGGGTGCGCGGGTCGACGTCGAGGCCGACCCGCGCCAGCAGCGGCTCGGCGCGGGCCGCGAGGTCCCGGGCCCGGACCAGCCCCCGCCGGGAGGGCCAGGAACCCAGGAAGACGTTCTCCGCGACGCTCTGGTGCGGGTTGAGGCTCAGCTCCTGGTGCACGGAGCCGATCCCGGCGGCCCGGGCGCGGTGAGGAGACCACGCCCGGACCACCGGAGCGCCGTCGAAGACGACACGGCCTGTGTCGGGTGTCAGGAGCCCGGTGATGAGGGAGAGCACGGTGGACTTGCCGGCCCCGTTCTCACCGACCAGCGCCAGCACCTCCCCGGACTCCACCTCGAAACCCACGTCCGTGAGCACCCGGTTGCCCGCGAACGACTTCGACACCTTCTCCACGCTCAGCAGCGTCACGGTCGTCCTCCGCCTACTTGCCGACGAGCTTGTCGACGTCCGACTGGGCGATGTCGTTGATCGGGTACGAGTCGTCCGGCTGGCCGGGCTTGGCGTACTGAGAGAGATTGCCGTCGGTGATCTCGGGCAGCGGCACAGTGATGTCCTGGGGGACGGCCACGCCCTCCCGCTTGGCGACGGCGGCCTCCAGAGCGATCACCGAGAGATAGTTGGGCTGGGCCGTGGCGATGGAGGAGAAACCTTCCTTCTGCTTGCTCTGCCAGAGCTTCAGGAAGCCGTTGTAGTTCTCGCCGGTGATCGGGACGAGCTTCTTGTCCTGCTTGACCAGTGTCTGGAGCGCCGCCGCCGACAGCGCGCCGCCCTGCGAGAAGACACCGTCGATGTCCGCGTGCGCGGAGTAGGCGGAGGCGAAGGCCTGCGCGGCCGGGGCGAGGTTGTACTCGCTGTGCACATTGCTGACGATCTTGATGCCCGGGTACTTCTTGAAGACCGCGTCGGCTCCGGCCCACCGGTCCTCGCTCACCGCGACACCGGCCGGACCGTTCATCGCGATGATGCTGCCCTTGCCGTCCAGCTTCTTTGCCAGCCAGTTGGCCATCATCGAGCCCCAGGCCTTCTGGTCCGTGCCGACTCTGATCACCTTGGTGCTGGTGGGCAGCGAGTCGAAGGCGACGACCGTGATGCCGGCGGCGACAGCCTGCTCCAGCGCCGGGTTCAACGCGGTGGAGGAGCCGGCGTCGACGAGGATCACGTCGTACTTCTGCTGGATCATGGCGCGGATCTGCGCGATCTGCTGTGAGGCGTCGCCGTTGGCGTTGAACGTCTTGAACGCCGACACCTTGCCCGCCGACTTCAGCTTGTCCACGTCCGTCTGCAGCATCTTCAGCGTCTGCTGCATCCACGACGGGGTCAGATAGATGGTCGACCAGCCGACCTTGAGGTCCTTGGCCTGCGTGGCCGAGTCACCGGCCGAGGCCGTGTCGCTGCCCTTGCCTGCGGACTGTACGTCGCAGGCGGTGGCCCCGGCCAGCGCGCAGAGGGAGGCGGCGACCGCCACCGCACCACGTACCGAACATGCGTTCATCGAAGTTCCTCGAATCCCTCGGAGGTGCCCGGGCCGTCGTCGCCGAAGGCCCGGATGACACCGGATGACAAGAATGGATTGGGGAGGGCAGGCACCGGGTCCGCGCACGGAACATCTCTGTTCGGTCATGGGAGGACGGTTGGCCCGGTGAGGACCGGTCTGTTGAGACGGGACCGTAAGAGGTGGGGGCCACCATGCACCACTTCTGCAACACAAAATTTCGCATTGCACAACAGCGGTGCTCGAGGGACTGCGAGGAGGGGGAGCCGGGCGAAGGGCTCTGCCGCCCTCGCGGACGGGGTGCCTTTCCGGCCGTTGATCTTTTTGGCTTCGTCCCACCCCCCGCTGTCCTTGCCGACGGTCTCGGATGCCCCGTTGCTCTGCGAGTCGGCGATGGCTGACGCCGCGGGGGGTGTCTTCTCGCTGACCAGGGAGCGAAGTCGGCGGGCACGGAGTGCCATTTGATGCCCGTTGTCGACCACGTAGCGGATGCCGTCCACGATCTCCCTGCGCGCCATTTCACGGGGTGTCCGCCGGTCGGGCTCGTGCAGGCCCGGGACGGGCAGCAGGGTCCGGCCCGGGTGGGGAGTGCTACGGATGCACCGGCCGGGCCCCGGTTTCCTTGTTCTGGCGGTGGAGGTCCTGGGACAGGTCAGCGTGGTGGCCGGGCGGCCATCGCGAGGTTCGACTCGATCGCTTCATCTGGCCGGCCAGGCTGCCGGGCCATGGGCTGGTGAGGAACAGGGCCGGATGCGGGCCCATCGTGCTCGTGATCATCCGGCGGAACCGGGCGAGCTTCTCGCTGGGCCAGACCTGTTTCCATTCCTCTTCCTGCAGTTCTCCTCTTCCTGCAGTTCGGCATCGCTCGCGCGGAGGTGGTTTCCATGTGCCGGCTCCAGATCACCGGCGGTCAGCCTCGTTCGGCGCACAGGCCCCGCAGCACCGCGAGCCCGCGTCTGGTCTGCCGACGGCTGATCTCGCACTCCCCCATCAGCCGGTCAGGACCATCCCGGCGGGCGAGTTCCTCGTCCATGTCGACCTCGCCGGCCTCAGCGGCGGTCCCGATCCGGTCGAGCGTGGCCCGGCAGCGCGCGAAGTCGGCCGCCGCCCGCACCGTCGAGCTGGGCCTGCTGGCGGAACCGGACGAACTGCGCCTCCTTCACGGCGTGCCTGGGGGTGCCGTCGACCATAGCCTTCGAGGTGACCGCCGGACGGCGCAGGAAGTCGGTCGCCACCTTCGCCGTGACTCAGGAGAGACCTGCCAGCCACACCACAGTCAACGTCTTCCCAGGTCCGCCCATCCATGGAAACGAGCTGCGCCCAAGGCCGATTCGGTTCACCACCGCGGTCTTCGGCCGACTCCGCGGCTCGGGTCAGGGCCCTCCCGGATGATCGTCATCGGTCCGCCGTTCCGGTCCTCGCCCTGGCTCGAACGTCCCTTCCGCGGGTCAGGACCCGTTCCATCGTTCCAGCGTCCCGTAAGCAACGGCCGGTCTGGTTCCTGGGACGACCTTGGCCACAGCCTTGAGGCGTCGGAGCAGGCCGCACCGCCGACCGCGGTGACACCTCGCCCGGCACGTCCGTCCGAAGCGCCGGCGCCACGCGCCGCCGGACGGCCAAAACATCGGGTCCACCGTGGCCGAGAGCCGGCCGGTGCGTCGCCGGCGGGCCGGCACGGCCCGCCCATAGTTGTTCGTGCCCGCCACCCGATCCAGCTCAGCACCGCCCGGCGCACGGCCGAGAGCCAACTGCCGCTGGGAGTGCTCCCAACATCACCTCCTCCGCCGTCACCTCAGCCGACCGAGACCGATCACTCACCGGTGACCGGGCGCCTGCCTCCTCCGAGTTGCCGCCAGCCAACTCTCGGCCGCTCTCACTCGACTCTCGCCGATCCGTCGCTGTCCCGCCTCGGTCCGCTGCGTCTCAGCGGCGGGTTACCGCCCTCCGCGCGAAGTGGAGTGCGCGGGAACTTCCGGGAACTCCCAGGTAGAAGGGGGATGTACCCAGACACGACAAAGGGGCCCAACCGGGCCATAAGACCAGGCCAGAGCCCTGATGGCAGACGAGTCGGGCTGTACGCCGGGTTCTGTTCCGAGAGGGTCTCGCGACCCTCTCGGCGACGGCCATCCATCTAGGACCGGCGTTGCCGCCGGTCTCGTGCGGTCTACCCGCGGACTCGGGCGGGCAGCCCTCGAACGTCCGCGCAGAAACACCGGGGTGTTTCCTTTTGACCTTGCTCCGGGTGGGGTTTACCTAGCTGCTCAGGTCGCCCTGGGCACTGGTGGTCTCTTACACCGCCGTTTCACCCTTACCGGGAACCGAAGTCCCCGGCGGTCTGTTTTCTGTGGCACTGTCCCGCGGGTCACCCCGGGTGGCCGTTAGCCATCACCCTGCCCTGTGGAGCCCGGACGTTCCTCGGGGAGCCCTCCAAGAGGGGACTCCACGCGGCCGTCCGCCCGGCTCGTCTGCCGTGGGGACCATGTTACCGGGGACTCGCAGCAGGATGGTTCGGCGGTCACGCGTACCGGGCCCGCCGTGGCCAGGACCGAGCCCGCCAGGATCAGGGCGAAGGCCACGCCTACGGCCACCGTCAGGGGCTCGGACAGGAACAGCACCCCCGCCACCACCGCCACCGCCGGGTTGACGTACGTGATCACCGTCGCCCTCGTCGGGCCGGCCTCCTTGATCAGTTCGAGGAAGGCGACGAAGGCGATCGCCGTGCAGATCACTCCCAGTCCGGCCAGAGCTGCCAGGACGGAGGGAGAGGGGACGGAGGAAGGCCAGGTCGCCGCCGCGGCCGGGACGTACACCAGAGCTGCGAGAGCCAGGCACGGGGCCGTCAGCTGGAGGGACGGGACGTCCTTCAAATACCGCGCGGCGATCAGGGGCGCCGTCGCGTACCCCACCACCGTCACCAGCACCTCCGCCATCGACTTCGCGTCCCCGCCCGTCAGGTGCGGGACCGTCAGGACACCCACTCCGGCCAGGCCCGGCGCCAGGCCTGTCACCCGCCGCGCCCCCAGCCTCTCCGTGTCGCCGAAGAAGCGCGCCAGTACCACCCCCACGATCGGTACGCCCGCTATCAGCAGGCCCGCCGTGGAGCTGGACAGGTGCCGTTCCGCGTCCGTCAGCGTGTACCAGGGGCCCATGATCTCTATGACCGCGAAGGCCAGCATGGGGCGCCAGTGCCGACGTACCGTCTCCGTCAGGCCCCCTTGTCGGACAGCGAACGGCAGCAGGAGCAGCGCGCCCAGGGCGCAGCGTACGAACACCACCGTCGCCGCCGACAGCGGGGCGTCCACCGCCACCTTGATCATCAGGTAGGGGATGCCCCAGACCACTCCCATCAGGGAGAACAGGAACCAGCCGCGTGCAGTCATGTGGCCATCGTCGTCAGGTCAGCGGCCACTGTCTTGAACGCTGTTGCGGTACGCCGCCGGGGTCACGCCCAGCACCCTGCGGAACCAGCGTGTCAGGTGCGCCTGATCCGCGAAGCCCACCAGCCCCGCGACCTCGGCCGGCTTCAGGCCCGACGCCAGCAGTGCGCGAGCTCGGTTCACCCGGTACTGCGCCAGCCATGCGTACGGCGGCGCCCCCATAGTCGTACGGAAGGCCCTGAGGAGTTGGTAGCGGGACAGGCCCAGGTCGGCGGCGAGTTCGGACAGGGAGGGGGGTGACAGCAATTCGTCGGCCAGGCGGTCGCGTACGGCGAGGGCGATACCGTCGGCGCCCGGAACCGGGGGGCTCGCCAGGCGGGCCGTGGAGTGGCGGCAGGCCAGGGCCGTCAGGAGCCAGGGCAGGCGGGACTCCGTCTCCAACGGGTCGGGGCAGGCGCTCAGTTCGGTGTGGGCGAGACGGAGGGCCACGGCCAGTTCGGGGTCGTCGATCAGCGGCTCGCGGAAGTGCGGGAGGCCCAGGGTGCCGTCCTCCAGGAGCGACGCCTCGGCGTAGAGGGCACGGTAGGCGTAGCCGTCGGTCGGGTCGCCGGGGCCGCCCGTGTGCATCTCGCCCGGGGCCAGGACGACGATCGAGCCGGGGCCCGTGCGGATGTGGCCGCCCCGGTAGTCGATGAGCTCCGAGCCGTCCACGCACACCCCGATGGTGTACTCGTCGTGGGCGTGCGGAGCGTAGACATGGCGGTCGAAGCGGGCGGTCAGCAGGTCGAGCGGGGGGCCGCAGCGGCCCAGTCGTGCCCTCGTCCACGATGCCTGCTCCGCCACGACCCGTCCCCCTGTCCGTCGAACACAGGGTGCAACGCCGTGGTGCTCAGAGAAAGTCCGTGGTCTCCAGGTCGAAGGCGAAGGGTTCGGGGAGGGTGATCGGCTTGCCGAAGGGGCGGGTCTGGTGCTCTCGGTAGTCGTCCTTCTGCGGGTCGCTGAAGAGCGTGACCGAAGAGGCCTCGCGGTCGACGAGCAGGTACAGCGGGATGCTGCCGCGGGCGTAGCAGCGGCGCTTGGCCTCGCGGTCCGCCTTCGGCTTGGTCGACGTCACCTCCAGGACCATGGCGACGCCGTCGCAGGGCATCCAGGAACCGGCGGGCGCGAAAAGGTCGAGGTCAAGGGGTGCGAACGTGACATCCGGGACCACGTGGCTCTTCGGACAGGCCTCTCCGCTTTTCAGACGAAGGCCCTTGTTCCCCGAGAAGTCCATCTCGCTCCGGGACTGCTTGATCACCTGCCTCACAAGCCGACTGATGTACTTCTCGTGCTCCCCGTCCGGCGGCGGCGTCACAACGATCTCCCCCTCGACAAGCTCCGCCCGGAAACCCTCCGGCGTGTCCAGGGCGAGAAAGCCCTCAAGCAGGACCTCTTCCTGCGTGAGCGGCTCATGGGCCATGGCAGTCATGTCACGCCCCTCCTTCTGTCGCTCGCCAGACTGGGACATCGGAAGATCACCTGTCCGTGAGATCGGGAACCGTTCCCTCGATCGTGGCACACGATCACGGTCGCGGTCAGGATCGAGCAGTCAGGATCGAACAGTCGGGTTCAAGCAGGCGCGAAGCGCACCTTGGACGTGCCGGGGTCCGCCTGAGTGACCCGCACCCTCAGTCGCTCCCCCAGCGACAGCCCCTCCCCCTCCACCCGGCCGATCACCGCCGGCGTCTCCAGCTGTACGGTCCCCACCGTCGGCCGACGCTCCTCCAGCTCCACCACACAGCCGTCGAACACCTCCCCCACCCGGTCCTTCAGCAGCGCCGCCTCGACGAGGTCGACGCACTCCCGCTCGGCCTTCGCCGCGAGTCGACCACCCTCGGACATCTCCCGCGGCAGTCCCTCCAGAGCCGCGAGCACCCAGTCCGGTACGGCCGTCCCCGCCACCGCCGCCAGGCAGATCTCCGACGCGTACCGGTCGACCAGCCGCCGCAGCGGGGCCGTGCAGTGGGTGTACGGCGCCGCTACGGCCGCGTGCGTGGTGATGTCCGGCAGGACTCCGTCCCGGAAGGGCGTGTACCCGGCGCCCCGCAACAGCGTCGTGCACTCCTGGAGGAAGGCCGCGTGGTGCGGGACCCCCGGGTCCAGGGAACGCAGCAGCGCCGCGTACGACACATGGTGCGGCCAGTCGATGTGCAGGGCGTTCGCGGTACGGCGGAGGCGGCCGACCGCGCCGTCCGGGGCGGCGGGGAGAGTGCGGAGCACACCCGTGCCGTACGCGAGCATCAGGTCGGCGGCTGCCATGCCCGTGAGCAGGGAGATCTGGGCGTTCCAGCCGTCGGCGGGCAGCGGGGCGCGGTACGTCAGCTCGTATGTGCCGTCCCGCTCGACGATCTCCTGTTCGGGGACACGCAGGGAGATCCCGCCGCGCTCGACCTCCAGCGCCTCCCGCAGCCGGCCCACCTTCGCCAGCAATGCCAGAGGCTCCTCTGCGGCGCCGGAGTCGATCGCCCGCTGCACGCCCTCGTAGTCCAGCTTGGCCCGGCTGCGGACCAGCGCCCGGCGGACGTCGGCCGCGGTCGTACGGCCGTCAGCGTCGAGGTCGATCGTCCACAGCGCGGCCGGGCGCACCTGGTCCGGGAGCAGGCTCGCGGTGCCCTCGCTGAGCACCGGCGGATGCAACGGGATGCGGGAGTCCGGGAAGTACAGGGTCATCACCCGCCGGTGCGTCTCCGCGTCCAGTGCCGATCCGGGTACGACGAAGCGGGCGACGTCGGCGATGGCGTACCGGAGGCGGTAACCGGTGCCCCGCCGGGAGAGGTGCATGGCCTGGTCGAGGTCGGTGGAGGCGGGTGGGTCGATGGTGAAGAGGGGGACGTCGGTGGCGTCCTCGTACCCCTTCGGCGGAGGCATCCGTTCCGCCTCGGCCGTCACCTCGGGCGGGAAGTCCGACGGCACGCCGAGTTCGGTGCGCAGGGCGGTGATGGCGGCCCGTAGCGGGACGTCGGTCACGCGTATGCGGCGGCGGGGCATACAAGCGAGCGTAGGACCAGGGGCAGGATGCGGCACGCCGTACGCTGTGGCGGAGCTCAACAGAAGGAGATCTTCCGTGCTGGTCCTGCTGCCTCCCTCCGAAGGCAAGGCGTCCTCCGGTCGTGGCGCCCCGCTGAAGCTGGAGTCGCTGTCGCTGCCGGGACTCAACGAGGGCCGGGAGGCGGTCCTCGACGCGCTCGTCGAGCTGTGCGCGGGGGACGAGGAGAAGGCGCGCGAGGTGCTCGGGCTGAGCGAGGGGCTGCGCGGCGAGGTCGCGAAGAACGTCGAGCTGAGGACCGCGGGGACACGGCCCGCCGGGGAGATCTACACGGGTGTGCTCTACGACGCCCTCGACCTGGCCACACTCGACACCGCCGCGAAGAGGCGGGCCGGGCGTTCGCTGCTCGTGTTCTCGGGGTTGTGGGGAGCGGTCCGGGTGACGGACCGGATTCCGTCGTACCGGTGCTCGATGGGCGTGAGGCTGCCGGGGCTCGGGGCGCTGGGCGGACACTGGCGTACGCCGATGGCCTCCGCCCTCACCGAGGCGGCCGGGGACGGGCTCGTGCTCGATCTGCGGTCCTCCGCGTACGCCGCCGCCTGGAAGCCGAAGGGTGAGGTCGCGGGACGGACGGCGACCGTACGGGTGCTGCACGCGCCGACCCGGAAGGTCGTCAGCCACTTCAACAAGGCGACGAAGGGGCGGATGGTGCGGAGTCTGCTGACTGCGGGGGTCGCGCCGAAGCGTCCCGCCGAGCTGGTGGAGGCGCTGCGGGGGCTGGGGTACGTCGTGGAGGCGGAGGCGCCCCCGAAGGCCGGGCAGGCGTGGGCCCTGGATGTGCTGGTGGATGAGATCCACTAGGAAGGCATTGCAGAGCGCGCAACGACCTTTGCGCGCACCGCATCGCTTCGGCAGGATGGCGCCATGGCCTCCTCCTCGCTGCTCGACCGCGCTCCCGTCGTTCCCGTCGTCGTCCTGGAGGACGTCTCCGACGCCGTACCGCTCGCCCGCGCGCTGGTCGCCGGTGGGCTGCCCGCGATCGAGGTGACGCTGCGGACTCCGGCCGCGCTCGACGCGATCCGGGCGATCGCCGGCGAGGTGCCGGAGGCGGTGGTCGGGGCCGGGACCGTCATCACGCCCGAGCAGGTGAAGGAGTCGGTGGCGGCGGGCGCACGCTTTCTCGTCAGCCCGGGCTGGACGGACGTACTCCTGGAGGCGATGCGCGGGTCCGGGGTGCCGTTCCTGCCGGGGGTGTCGACGACCTCCGAGGTCGTGGCGCTGCTGGAGCGGGGGGTGACGGAGATGAAGTTCTTTCCGGCGGAGGCGGCCGGGGGGACGGCGTATCTGAAGTCCCTCTCGGGGCCGTTGCCGCAGGCGCGGTTCTGTCCGACGGGAGGGATCGGGCCCGGGAATGCCCCCGAGTATCTGTCTCTGCCCAACGTCGGCTGTGTGGGCGGGACTTGGATGCTGCCCGCGGATGCGGTCGCCGCGCGGGACTGGGGTCGGGTGGAGGCGCTGGCCCGCGAGGCCGCCGGGCTCAGGACACGCTGAGGCCGCTGGACGACAGGGCCTACGGGCGCAGGTGTGACGTGTCGTTGAGGAGCCGTACGCTCGCGTTGCCGTCGGCGTAGTACGCGACCGCCGAGATGGAGGCCGCCGAGAGTTCCATGCGGAACAGGGACTCGGGCGGGGCGCCCAGGGCGAGGCGTACGAACGTCTTGATCGGGGTGACGTGGGTGACGAGCAGGACCGTCCGGCCCGCGTACGCCGCCACGAGCTTGTCCCTCGTCGCCGCGATCCGGGTCGCCGTGGCCGCGAAGCTCTCGCCGCCGCCGGTGGGTTCGGCCTCGGGGTCGGAGAGCCAGGCGTTCAGGTCGTCGGGGTAACACTCGCGCACCTCGCCGAAGGTGAGGCCCTCCCAGGCGCCGAAGTCCGTCTCGATCAGGCCGTCTTCGACCGTGACCTCGATACCGAGCCGGTCGGCCACGGCGGAGGCGGTCTCCCTGGTACGGGCCAGGGGCGAGGCGAGGATGTGCTGGATCGTGCCTCGTCGCGCGAGGGCTTCCGCGGCCTTCTCGGCCTGTTCTCTTCCGACGGCGGAGAGGGAGGGATCCGTACCGCCGCTCCCCGAGAACCGCTTCTGGGGCGTGAGCGGAGTCTCCCCGTGCCGCAGGAGTACGAAAGTGGCCGGAGCCCCCATGTCCGCCGGCGCCCACCCGGGGGCGGCCACGGCCTTGGCAGCACGCCGGTCCGCCTCGCCCTCGGCAGCACGCCCGCCCGCCTCGCCCTCGGCAGCACGCCCGTCCACCTCGCCCTCGGCAGCACGCCCGCCCGCCGCACCCTTGGCAGCACGCCCGTCCGCCGCGCCCGTGGCATCGGCGGCTCCGGCGCCGGGGGATTCGGACGGCCGGCGGATCGAGCTCGCCGCCCCCTCCGAGTCCATCGCCTCGTTCGCCAGCCTGTCCGCGTGCTTGTTCTGCTCCCGGGGAATCCACTCGTACGTCACCCGCCCCGGCGGAAAGACCCGCCCCGCCTCCATGGCCAGCGGCTTCAGGTCCGGATGCTTGATCTTCCAGCGCCCCGACATCTGTTCCACGACCAGCTTGGAGTCCATCCGGACGTGGACCCGGGCCGAGGGGTCCAGATCGTGCGCGGCGCGCAGGCCCGCCAGCAACCCCCGGTACTCGGCGACGTTGTTCGTGACGACGCCGAGATACTCGTACGTCTCGACCAGCGTCTGACCCGTCGCCGCGTCCAGCACCACGAAGCCGTACCCGGCGGGACCCGGGTTGCCCCGTGAGCCGCCGTCGGCCTCGACGATGAACTCCCGCACGCCCGAAGCTCCTTACAGGCCGGACTCGGAGGTGCGCACCAGGATGCGGCGGCAGTTCTCGCAGCGCACCACGGTGTCGGGCGCGGCCGCGCGGACCTCGTTGAAGTCGGTGATCGCCAGCTCCTGACGGCAGCCCTGGCAGGTGCGCTGGTACAGCTTGGCCGCACCGATGCCGCCCTGCTGCTGGCGCAGCTTGTCGTAGAGCCCCAGCAGGTCGGCGGGGATGGCGCCCGCGATGACCTCGCGCTCCTTCGTCACCGTCGCCACCTCGCCGTCCAACGACTCGAAGGCCGCGTCACGGCGGGCCGTCGCGTCGTCGATCTTCGACTGAACGGAGGAGACCCGCTCGGTCAGCTCGGCGACCCGCTCCTGCGCGGACTCGCGGCGCTCCATGACCTCCAGGACCACGTCCTCCAGGTCGCCCTGACGCTTGGCGAGGGAGGTGATCTCGCGCTGGAGGTTCTCCAGGTCCTTGGGGGAGGTCACGGCACCGGAGTCGAGTCGCTGCTGGTCGCGGGTGGCGCGCTGACGCACCTGGTCCACGTCCTGCTCGGCCTTGGTCTGCTCGCGGGCGGTGTCACTCTCCTCGGTCTGCGCGGCCACCAGGAGGTCACGCAGCTGAGTGGCGTCCTTGGTGAGCGCCTCGATCTCGGCGTGCTCGGGCAGCGACCGGCGCTTGTGCGCGAGCTGCTGGAGGCGGACGTCGAGGGCCTGGACGTCGAGGAGTCGGATCTGGTCGGCGGGCGCGGCGTTCAGTTGGGGGCTCCAGGTGAAGGGGAGTGACTGGTCCAGGGGTCGGTGACCGTCTTGGAGACGTGCACACGCAGGTCCCAGCCGTGGCGGTCGGAGATCTCGTCGAGCTGGGCGGCGGCCAGCTCGCACCAGGGCCACTCGGTGGCCCAGTGCGCCGCGTCGAGCAGCGCGAGGGGACTCTGGGCGACCGCTTCGGACACCGGGTGGTGGCGCAGGTCGGCGGTGAGGAAGGCGTCGACGCCGGCCGCACGAACCTGGTCGAAGAGGCTGTCGCCGGAGCCGCCGCTGACGGCGACCGTGCGGACGGTGGCCTCGGGGTCGCCTGCGACGCGGATGCCCTGCGCGGTGGTCGGCAGGCGTTCGGCAGCCCGCGCGGCGAGCTCGCGGACGGTCGTCGGAGGGTCGAGCTCGCACACCCGGCCCAGGCCCCGGCGTCCGGACGAGTCCGTCGGGTCCGGCACCAGCGGTCGTACGACCCGAAGGTCGAGCGCGCCCGCGAGCGCGTCGGAGACACCCGGGTCGGCGGTGTCCGCGTTGGTGTGGGCCACGTGCAGGGCGATGTCGTTCTTGATGAGGGTGTGGACGACCCTGCCCTTGAAGTGCGAGGCCGCCACGGTCGTCGTACCGCGCAGATAGAGGGGGTGGTGGGTGACCAGCAGGTCCGCGCCCAGCTTCACCGCCTCGTCGACGATCTCCTGGACCGGGTCGACGGCGAACAGGACCCGCGTGACCTCCTGGTCGGGGTCGCCCACGACAGTGCCGACCGCGTCCCAGGACTCGGCCCGCTCGGCGGGCCACAGGGTCTCCAGTGCGGCGATGACTTCAGACAGACGGGGCACGGGGAAAGGCTACCTGCCTGTTCTTCCCCGTTGAACCTGAGCTGCCCACGACCGTCCCGCTCAGCACAGTCGCCCCGGTTTCCTCAGGCGAAACGTTCCTGGGCCACCCCTTTGTGTGAAGCGAAAGCCTGCCGGACCCACGCCTGTGCGTGCGAAATCTAGTCTCGTGACTGGAGGTGACCGGACGATGACGGCCTGTGCCATCGAACCCTCGGCGGCAAACGAAGACGGGGAGAACTCGCGGACGGAGGACGTGATCACCGAGAACGGAGAGACTCCGCGGACGGAGTGCGTGATCACTGTCGACGGCTCCTACGCGGCCCGTCTCGCCCATGTCGGCGACTCGTGGTTCCCGGAGCGCTGGACTCTGGACGGCCCCGAGCCCTACGCGGTGCCGCTGCCCGGCAACCAGCCCGAGGAGCCCGGCACCGAGGTGCAGCCGATGGGCGACGGGCGGGTCCTGATCAGGCGGTTCGCGGACGGGCGGCACAACTTCTCGCTGCTCTACCCGACCGGGCCTCAGACGGGTGAGCTGCCACTGGGCGCGGTCGAGTGCCTGGACGAGGAAACGGTCCTACGGCTGCTGCCGCCGGCGCCGGGCGGCGAGAAGGCGTACGCCCTCGCCGTGGGCCGGCACTCCAGTGCCGTGTGGCTGGTGGCGGGCGGTGCCTTCGGGCCCGAACATCTCGCGGAGATCCCGGGGCACTGTTCGGGGGGGGTGTGGCTGGACCGGACCGGACGGATGCTGGTGCTCGACCGTGCGGTGGGCGGCCGTACGAAAGCCGTCGTGGTCGATCTGGAACGGGGCGGCGAGGTCTCGCCCCTCCTCCAGATCGCCGACGACAGCAACGACCGGCTGCTGCTCGCCGACCCGGACGGCGGGCTGCTGCTGATCTCCTCGGACGCGCCGTCGCCTGGGCGTGAGCGGCTGGGCTGGGGGGTGCTGGGCAGCACGCTGCCGGTGCGTTTCCCGGAGTGCCTGCGGGTGGCCGGCTGCGCGGTGACACCGTTCGCCATCCAGCCCGGGCAGGTGCTGATGCCAGAGAACTGCGGGGTGGCGCTGCGGGTCGACGGCCCGATGGGCAGCTGGGTGGGTGTGTGGCGGCCCGCCGCACGCCAGGTCGAGCATCTCCCGGCGCCCGAGGGGTGGTTGGCGGGCGCCGGGCTGTGGACCGAGGGCGGGGAGCTGCTGCTGCCGTGCACCACGGCGGACGCGCCGTGCGGGGTGGCGCGGTGGGCGGTGTCCTCGCGGGGCGGGGCCCTCATGGGGGAAGCGGAGGGCCCGGGGGGAACGGGGGCGGGGGACGCGCGCCCGGAGGATCCGGAGGGCGGCGGTACGGCCGTACAGTCGCCGGAACCGGATCCTCCGGAGCCTGTCGTGGCCCGTCCGGTGCCTTTGCAGCAAGCCCCGTTGGCAATCTTGTAACGAACTAGTGCCGGTTGGCGGGGCCGTCTGGATTCGCCCCGTGGTGCGCCGGTTAAAATCGCCCCGCTGTAAGAAAGATCATGTTGACGGGGTGAATTACTTCCGATGAGCGACGCCAGCACGAACCAGTCGACTGCCGACGTCCAGGAGTCCACCGGCCACGGTAAGCACCGGGGCCCGGTCTCGGTCCAGGACAGCGAGACGGCCCCGCGTGGCCGTCACCGCAAGTCGGTCGAGCAGACCGAGGCCGCGGCCTGACGGCACACGGCACACGGCCCTGCCCTTCCTGTGAGGGGCGGGGCCGTTTCGTGTCGACTGGGGCCTGGGGAAAACCGGCCCGGGGAAACCGGCCTACTCCCGCTTGAGTCCCAGTACTTCGGCCGCCGCGAACGTCTCCCCCGCCGGCCGCCGCGCGTAGTGCGGGGTGAGCAGCGCATCCAGCTCGTCGTACGTGAACGCGTCCTGCTTGCTGTCGAACTTGGCCTGCACCCGCGGTCGTTCGACGACGACCACCATCCCCCCGTGCACGACCAGCAACTGGCCGTTGACGCGCCCGGCGGCGGGCGAGGCCAAGTAGCCGACGAGCGGGGCGACATGCTCGGGGGCGAGGGGGTCGAGTCCCGACTCGGGCTGTTCGTAGCCGGCGAAGACGTCCTCGGTCATCCGGGTGCGGGCGCGCGGGCAGATGGCGTTGGCGGTCACGCCGTACTTGGCGAGCGAGAGCGCCGTCGAGGTGGTGAGTCCGACGATTCCCCCTTTGGCCGCCGCGTAGTTGGGCTGTCCGGCGGACCCGGCGAGGAACGCCTCCGAGGAGGTGTTGACGATACGGCCGTACACCGGCGCGCCCGCCGTCTTGGACCGCTCGCGCCAGTGAGCGGCCGCGAACCGGGTCGTGTTGAAGTGGCCCTTGAGATGGACCCGGATCACCGCGTCCCACTCGCCCTCGGTCATGGAGAACACCATGCGGTCGCGCAGGATGCCCGCGTTGTTGACCAGGATGTCGAGCTTGCCGAACTCGGTGACCGCCAACTCGACGAGCCGACCGGCCTGTTGGTGGTCGGCCACGTCTCCGGTGTGGGCGACCGCCTGTCCGCCCGCGGCCCGGATCTCGTCGGCGACCTGTTCGGCGGGGCCCCCGGAGGCCTCGCCCGAACCGTCCCGGCCCGGTTGTCCGTAGTCGTTGACGACCACTGCGGCACCGAGCCGGGCCAGCTCCAGCGCCTCGGCCCGGCCCAGCCCCCGGCCGGCGCCGGTGACGATCGCCGCGAGTCCCTCAAGTGGCGGTGGCATGGCCATCTCGGCCTCAGATCTCGATGCAGGTGCGCAGGGAGGTTCCCGTGCGCATCTGGTCGAGTGCCTCGTTGATCTCGCTCAGCGGCACCCGGTGGGTGATCAGGCCGTCCAGGTCGATGCGGCCGGCCCGCCACAGGGCGATGGTCCGCTCGTAGGAGCGCAGCACGTCCCCGCCGCCGTACAGGGAGGGCAGGATGCGCTTCTCGTCGAAGAACAGCTCGAACATGTTGAGCTGGAGGAGGTCGTCCATGGCGCCCGCGCCGACGACCACGAGGGTGCCGCCGCGTCGGGTGGTGTCGTACGCCGTCCGGGCGGTGGCCGACTTGCCGACGACCTCGAAGACGTAGTCGAAGCCCTCGCCCGCGGTCACCTGCTGCTTGGCGTCGGCCAGTTCGTCGGGGGAGACGGCCCGGGTGGCGCCGAACTCCAGGGCGGCCTCGCGGCGGGAGGCGACCGGGTCGACGGCGACGATCTCGGCGGCGCCCTTGAGCCGGGCCCCCTGGATCGCGGAGATGCCGACGCCCCCGCAGCCGATGACGGCGACCGACGAACCGGCCTCCACATCAGCGGTGTTGAGGGCGGCGCCGAGTCCGGTGGTGACCCCGCAGCCGATCAGTGCCGCTATGTCGAAGGGCACGTCGTCGGGTATCGGCACCGCGCAGCCGGCGTCGACGACGACCTCCTCGGTGAAGGTGCCGGTGCCGGCGAAGCCGAAGACATCGCCGCCGGGGCGCCGGAAGTTGGGGGTGCCCGCGTTCATGAACCCGGCGAGGCAGAGTTCGGTCTGGCCGCGCTTGCAGGCGGGGCAGGCGCCGCAGGCGGGGAGCCAGCAGACGACGACTCGGTCGCCGGGCTTCAAGTGGCCGACTCCTTCGCCGACTTCGAGGATCTCACCCGCGCCCTCGTGCCCGGGGACGAAGGGCGCCGGCTGCGGCAGGACCCCGCCCATCGCGGACAGGTCCGAGTGGCACAGTCCCGTGGCCCGCACCCGGATCCTGACCCTGCCGGGGCCGAACCCCACCGCCTCGACGTCGTCGAGGACCTCGAGCTTTTCCTGGCCGATCTCGTGCAGTACGGCTGCGCGCATGGTGCGGCTCCCCTCGTACGGCGTTCTGGTTTCAGGAGTGTTCGACGATGGTGTCGGCGAGGACGGGCGCGTCGTCCCGCTCCACAGCGCTGACGGCGACCCTTGTGGACTCCGGTGTGTGCCACATCCGGATCCGCAGGGTCTCCCCCGGGTGGACGACCCCGGCGAACCGGGTGGTGTACGACCGCACCCGGGTCACGTCCCCGCCGAGCAGCGTGTCGACGACCGCCTTGAGGGTCATGCCGTAGGTGCACAGCCCGTGCAGGATGGGCCGTTCGAACCCGGCGACCTTGGCGAACTCCGGGTCGGCGTGCAGCGGGTTCCAGTCGCCGGAGAGCCGGTAGAGCAGGGCCTGGTCCTCTCGGATCGGGCGCTCTACGGTCCGGTCGGGCTCGCCCGTCGGAGGGTCGAGACGTGCCGAGGGACCCCGGTCGCCGCCCCAGCCGCCCTCCCCCCGTACGAAGATCTGGGCGTCGTTGGTCCACAACGGGCCCTCGGTGTCGGCGACTTCGGTCCGCATGACCAGGACGGCGGCCTTGCCCTTGTCGTACACGGCGGCGATCCGGTTGGTCGCGGTGGCGGTGCCCGTGGCCGGGAGGGGCCGGTGGATGATGAGCGACTGTCCTCCGTGCAGGACCTTGGCGAGGTCGACCTCGATGCCCGGCATGGACAGTCCGCTGATCACGCCCGGCGAGCCCGAGCCCGCGACGGTGGCGAAGCTCGGCAGGACGTGCAGCCGGGATTCGAGGGTGTAGCGCAGTTCGTCGGGGTCGGTGGCGGGGATGCCCGCGCCGATCCCGAGGTGGTAGAGCTGGACGTCCTTCGAGGTCCAGGAGATCTCGCCGGTCCGGGGCTCGGCGGCGAGGGCTGTGGCGGCATCGATGGGCATACGGCTCCTGACAGTGACGGATCCAAGACCCCGGTACGGCCGTCCGCACCGTCGGCCGCACCGAGGTCGTCACGGGCCGATCTAGAACGCGTTCCAGTCCGGCGCCCTCTGTATAGCCGAGCGCACCGCACTTGTGAAGGCTCCTGACGGGGTGTCAGGTCGGGGTGTCGCCGGTCGGTGGGCACCGGCCCGCTTCCCCAAGAGAACACAAAGAAATCGTTAGTACGCAGAAGCATCGGAATAGTTGCTCATGCATACGTAGTTCACACCACACGTATCCCGAACTTCCAGGCCCGGAGGCCTCCCTCACATGACGCACACGCCGACCGACCAGCCCACCCGGAGAGCGTCCGGCGCTGTCGTCCCGGTGCTCGCCTTCGCGGGCATCGTGGTCGCGGTGATGCAGACCCTGCTCGTCCCGGTCATCAAGGACCTGCCGCAGCTGCTGGACACCGCGCCCAGCAACGCCACCTGGGTCCTGACGTCCACCCTGCTCTCGGGCGCCGTCGCCACCCCCATCATGGGCCGCCTCGGCGACCTGTACGGCAAGCGCCGGCTGCTCATCCTCAGCCTCGCCGTGATGGTGGTCGGCGCGCTGGTCAGCGCGCTCACGAGTGACCTGCTCACGATGATCGCCGGCCGCACCCTCCAGGGCTTCGCGATGGGCGCGATCCCCCTCGGCATCGGCCTGATGCGCGACATGCTGCCCCGCGAGAAGCTCGGCTCGGCGATGGCCCTGATGAGTTCCTCGATCGGCGTCGGCGGCGGCCTCGCCCTGCCGCTCGCGGCCCTGATCGCCCAGCACGCCGACTGGCACGCCCTCTTCTACGGCGCCGCCGGCCTTGGCGCGCTCTCGATCGTCCTCACCCTCCTCGTCGTACCGGAGTCCCCGGCGCGCGCCGAGGGCACCTTCGACGTCCTGGGCGCGATCGGCCTCTCCACCGGTCTCGTCCTCTTCCTCCTCCCGATCACCAAGGGCAGCGACTGGGGCTGGACCTCGGGCACCACACTCGGCCTCTTCGCCGCCGCCGCGGTCGTCCTCGTCCTGTGGGGCGTCATGGAGCTGCGCCTGAAGGCCCCACTGGTCGACCTGCGCACCACGGCCCGCCCGGCGGTCCTCTTCACCAACCTGGCGTCGATCATGGTCGGTGTCTCGTTCTACGTCGTCTCGCTCGTCCTTCCCCAGCTGCTCCAGCTCCCGAAGGCGACCGGCTACGGCCTCGGCCAGTCGATGGTCGTCGCGGGTCTCCTGGTCGCTCCGCTGGGCCTGACGATGATGTTCACGGCGCCGGTCTACGCCCGGCTGTCGGCGAAGTACGGCCCCAAGGTCACCCTGATCCTCGGCATGCTGATCATCGCGATCGGCTACGGCGCGGGCCTGGGCCTGATGAGCGCGGCCTGGCAGAGCCTGGTGATCGCCGTGGTCCTCGGCGCGGGCATCGGCCTCGCGTACTCGTCCCTTCCCGCGCTGATCGTCGGCGCGGTGCCGGCGTCGGAGACCGGCGCGGCCAACGGCCTCAACACGCTGATGCGCTCCATCGGTACGTCCGTGTCGAGCGCCGTGATCGGCATGGTGCTGGCGAACACCGCGAACAACGTCGGCGGCGTGGCGATCCCGACCATGCACGGCTTCCGGGTGTCCTTCCTGATCGCGACCGGCGCGGTGGCGATCGGCCTGCTGATGGCCCTGTTCCTGCCGAAGCCGAACCGCGCCCCGCAGCTGCGCGCAAGCAGCGAGGAGGAGGCGGGCATCGCGAACGCCGAGGCGTTGCTGCGCGGCTTCCGCGGGCGGGTGCTGAGCGCCGACGGCGTGCCGGTCGCCCGCGCCAAGGTCACGCTGATCGACCGGCGGGGGCGGCAGGCGGGTGCGACGCTGTCCGGCGAGGACGGCAGCTACGAGCTGACAGTGCCCGGCGAGGGCGCATACGTCCTGGCCGCACGGGCAACAGGACACGCTCCGCTGGCGTCGTCGGCGACGCATGGCGGCGGGGAACGGCCGGTGGACCTGGACCTGTCGCTGCCTGGTGAGACGACCGGGGTGCCCGCGTGAGCGGGTGCCCGAAGATCAGCGCGGCTTCCGCGGGCGGGTGCTGAGCGCCGACGGCGTGCCGGTCGCCCGCGCCAAGGTCACGCTGATCGACCGGCGGGGGCGGCAGGCGGGTG